>CAURKB010000008.1:0-28969 GCA_963525315.1 uncultured Campylobacter sp.
GCTCTCGGCGAATCTCGTTCGTAAATTTAGCCAGATCTCCCCTCATCGTGCGGGCGATAATCTTTGCGCCGTCCTCGCTTTTTGCGTTTATGAGAGAGTTTATCGCCTCAATCTTGCTAAAATCCATCTTGCCGTTTATGAGCGCTCGCTTGCTAAACTCGCCTGCGCGCGCGAGTCTGGCGCCGTTTTTGATAAGTTCGCCTAGGATCAAATTTGCCACCACTAGCCCGCCGTGGAGCTGAAACTCTACCACGTCCTCGCCCGTGAAGCTATGCGGAGCCTTGAAGTAAATAAGCAAGGCTTCGTCTACGAGTTCGCCTTCGGCGTAAATTTTAGTTAGAGTCGCGTAACGCGGGACGAGAGAGGTGATTTTAGTGAGTTTTAGAGCTAGGCTAAGGGCGTTTGCGCCGCTTAGCCTGATGATAGAGATCGCGCCTACGCCGTGCGCGGTGGCGACGGCGGCTATAGTTTCGTTCATTTTTTTATAAAATCGTTTACGACCACGTATTGTCCGTCGCTGTTTGACTTGACGCCGACGTACTTATCAGGGAATCTCTCGCGTAGTTTTTCTAGGGCGATCTTAACCAAAACGCCGTCTAGATGCTTTGTTTTTGCCTTGCCCGTCTCCTCGACGCGCTCTATTACGCTTTTTAGATATTGCTCGATCGCAGCCTCTTGATTTTGCAAAAACTGAGCTATCTCAAGGCGTACGCTAAGACCGTATTTCGAGCCTATCCAGTTATAAAGCAAATACGAGATCGCCTTGTAGCGGTAGCCCTCTTTGCCTATAAGTAGCGCCGCATCCTCGCCGTCAAGCTCGACTATTACGGTATCGTCGTCAAATTTACGCACGTCTATTTTATCTATCGTAAAAAAATTTCTGCCAAAGAGCTTTTCTACGCCCTGCTTTATCTCAGATAGCGCTTTATCGATGTCGGCTTTTTGTTTTTGCTCTTTTTGTTTTTGAGCCAAGCCACGATCCGCGCGAGAGTCTTGTTTTTCTTTTTTGGTTAAATTTGACGCGTTTTGCATCAAATTCGCCTCGCCGCCGGAAGCCGGCGAGTCAAATTTTTCGCTGCTTCCCGCTTTATCCTCACCCTCGTAAAAATCGTTTTTATTAAAGGTATCAATGATTGAGTGATCAAGGATATTTTTACCGCTTTCTTTTTTTGGTCGATCTTTTTTGTGAGGCTCATTTACTTGCGGTTCAGCGTGCGGCTCGGTAAATTTCGGCTCGTCTGCCACACTTGTTTCATTCTGTTTGATCGTCTGGGACTTGTGATGTTCATGCCGATTTTTATGATTTTTTTTCTTCTCTTTATCGTCTTGGCAACCTTGCTCCTCGCCCAAGATTTCCTTTTTCTTAAACTCCCTCTTTTTTTCATTTACGTTTTCTTTGCGAGCGGCTTGAGGGGTTTTTTTCGCTTCTTTATGCCCGCCCTCTTTTACGGCTTCGATGATCGCCGTTTTTTTGAAAAATCCCAAAAAACCCGCGCTTGGATTTTGCAAAATCTTGATATCAAGCTCGGTAACCGAGCAGTTTAGCTCCTCGGCAGCCTTTTTAAAAGCTTCTTGCAAATTTTCGGCTTCTATTCGCATCAGACCTTTACCTCCGCTTTTTTATGCTTTTCAAAGAGTTTATTTACGAAAATTTGCTGAACGACCGAGCAGACGTTGTTTACAAACCAGTAAAGCGTAAGTCCCGCAGGGAAGGTCACGAAGAAAAACGTAAAGATAAGCGGTAAAAATTTCATTATCTTTTCTTGCATCGGGTCGCTAAACGTGGTCGGCGTGAGCTTTTGCTGAAGGAACATAGTCGCACCCATCAAAATAGGCAAGACGAAATACGGATCCATCACCGAAAGGTCGTGTATCCATAGTATCCACGGCGCGGCTTTTAGCTCGATAGCGTTTAGCAAAACGCGGTAAATCGCAAAGAAAATCGGAATCTGCATAAGTATCGGCAAGCAGCCGCCCATAGGATTCGCGCCGTTTTTCTTATATAGCTCCATCATGTGCATATTTAGCTTTTGCGGATCGCCTTTGTATTTGGCTTGCAGCTCTTTTACTTTTGGCGCCAGATCTTTTAGCTTATTCATCGATAGCATGCCTTTGTAGGTAAGAGGGAAAAGTACGATCCTGATAGCTAGCGTTAGTACGACGATCGCCCAGCCCCAGTTACCGATGTAGCCGTAAAGCCAATTTAAAAACGCAAACATCGGTTTTGCGATAAAGGTAAACCAGCCGTACTCGATGATGTCCACGAGCTCCTCGTTTATCTGGCTTAGAGTCGCATGATCTTTGGCGCCAATGTAGCCTTTGGCTTTAAAATTTTGCTCGCCTTTTACGAATATCACTGCATTACCCGCGCCGTCTTTTGAAACTACGGGATTTAAAAGTCCGTCAAATTTGAAAAACAACGTCGTGTAATACTTGTCACTATCTGCAGCTATATTAATGTTATTAAAATTTTGAGTAGTATCAATGTCGCCATCTTCAATAATGGTTAGTTTTTTATTATCATGCCTTAAAAGAACGCCATGAAAAGCGAGTCGATCTACAGCCACATTTGGACGAATACCAGGCGTTATAAAATATTGACCAGAGCTTACATTGATATCTAAATCATAACTTCCATTTGGATAGAATGTAATTTTTTTAGTTACATTTGTATCCTCCAAATCTTGCTTTAATGTGATGGTTTTTGGCTCATCACCCAAAACAAGTTCACTAATATCGCTATAATAAGATGTCTTAGATGACTGCTCTTTCAGTTTACTGTCGACAAAATCTATCCCAAGCGGTAAATATTGCCCCCAAACCAATTCAACACGTTTTCCATCATCTTTATACTTCTCATCATTTAGATAAAATTTAGAAATCCTGCCTAGCTCGTCGATGCGCGCCTCAAAGTGCTCGCCCTTTATAACGGCGATCTCGCGGCTTTGCGTGGCAACTGCTTGCGGAGCGCTAGCGCCTGATGCGGTATTTGCGCTCGGAGCGGCGTTTGCTCGGCTTGATTGCCGTGTCGCCACGGTTTGGTTTTGATCTAGCGGCAAATTTTTAGGAATAAAAAAATAATCGTAAGCGATAAAAAAGATAAAAGATAAAACGGTCGCTAATATCACGCGTTTTTGAACTGACATATTGTCTAACACTATTTTTCCTTTTGAAAGTCTAAATTTTTAATAACGTAGAATTTATTTTTTTTATACGGGACGAACCAAAATGCGATGTGTGATTTTAAATTTTGATTGAACATAAAAAAAGAGTCGAAATTTTTACTGATGACGGGATAGTCGATGCCGCCCTTAAAGAGTTGATTACAGCGTAAAATTCTAAAAATAACCGCGAAAAGCGCCGAGAAAAAGCCGTTAAATTTAAACTGCCAAACGGCAAATTCCGAGCATGAGGGATAGTATCTGCAAGACTTCGGAGTAAATTTGGAGATATAATCTTGATATGCTTTTATCAAAAATAAAATAGCTTGTTTTATCATTTTCATATGCCTGATTTTATACATCCGAGTTTTTTCATAGCCCAAGAGATATTTTTTTTGAGCTTTAAAAACGAGCTTTTCTCTAGCCCGTTTTTAACGACTATCACGTAAATGCCGTCCGCAAGCTCATTTGAAATCTCGACTACGACCGCTCGCAAAAGCCTTTTGCATCGGTTGCGAACGACGGCCTTGCCCACCTTTTTGCTGGCTACGACGGCTAATTTGTTTTCATTGCAAGGCTTAAAAAAGACTATCGCCTCCTCGCAGTGCCATTTGATGGCCTCTTTGTAGACGCTTGAAAACTCCTTTTGGCTGCTTATAGAGCTAAATTTGCTTAAACGGCCAATCTTGCTCTGCCTTTTGCGCGTCTTGCGTTTAGCACTTTGCGGCCGTTTTTGGTTTTCATGCGGACGCGAAACCCGTGAGTGCGTTTTCTAGGGGTTTTATGAGGTTGGTATGTTCTTTTCATAAATTTTTCCTTATGGTGATTTTGATATAAGTCGGTGATTTTATCAACAAATCGCTTAAAATCCTTTTAATAAATTTTTAAACTTCGTTTTAAAATAATAAAAATATAATCGCTCATTAAAATTTAGGAGAAAACTTTGCCTTACGCTATTAGAAAAGCCTCCAGAGCCGACGCCTCGGCCGTTTGCAAGCCGGTTAAAGAGCTAGCCGCATTATGAAAATCTACAATGTCCCTAGTGGGCGTGCCTGCACTGGAACGAGCCCGGCATTAAATTTTACGAAAAAATGGGCGCAAAAAACCAGTCCAAGCAGTGACGAAACTACCGTCTCGACGGCGAAAATTTAAGCAAACTAGCGCTTTGATTTATCTGTTTTTAACGCCCTTTTGGATATCATCGCGCGATGAGTTACGCAAACGAAATTTTAAGAGAGCTTTACTATCTGAGGGCGTTTGGGTATAAATTCGCCGATTTTTCGCCCTCGTCCGCGGTCTTACCCAGCAGCCTTGCCGAGCTAAACGCGAGCATCAAAGAGTGCAATCTATGCGAGCTTTGCAAGAGCGCAAACCACGCGCTAACGGGCCTTGGAGATAAAAGCGCTAAAGTTGTTTTCGTATTTGACGCGCCAAACGCCGCCGAGGACGCGAGCGGAGAGTTTCTAGACGGCGACGATAAATTTTTGCAAAATTTAAAGGATTTAGTGGGTCTTGAAAAAAACGAAATTTACGTCACTAGCCTGCTAAAATGCAAACCTGCCGCCAAAGCTCCGGCAAACGCATACGAGCTTTGCGAGCCGTATTTTAGCGCGGAAACCCGTCTAGTCGCGCCAAAACTCATCGTAGCGCTTGGCGAAGAGGTTTTTTACAAAATGATAAAACAAAGCGCGCAAAGCTTTGAGGCAATAAGGGGAAACATAATGAAATTTAAACACTCGGCCCTGCTGGCGACTTATTCGCCCGGCGTCGTAGCGAAAAATCCAAGCAAAAAAGAGCTGTTTTTCAGCGATTTAAAAAAGATAAAAGAGTACCTATGAGAAAAATTTTAACCGCTTTACTGATCTGTTCGGCACTGTTTGCCAGGAGCGAAAAGGCCTCCGATATACCGCCCGCCAACGAAGTTTATATAAATTTAGAACCGGCAAAGTGTGACGATGCTTGCTTGCTTGATCTCGTTAAAGAGGGTCTTTTGCACAGCTTGTTGGCTCGCTACGAAAATAGCTCGAACCAAGAAATTTTGCAAGCCGTTAATGCTCTAAGCGGCTCCTACGCAAACGCCAGCACCGAAAGCCTGACGTCAAATTCTAATGCCGAGTTTAAAATCGCCGTCATCATCCCCCAAGATAGCATAAAAAGCTACGCCGGCGTCGTCTCAAACGCGGTTATCGCCTACATCGTCAGACAAAACGCACCTATCGACGTTAAATTTTACAATATCGGCAACGAAGCCCCAAGCGCTATCGACGGCGCCCTAGCGCGCGCTAAAAGCGAAAACATCTCCTATATCATCGCGCCGTTTACGCCTATTGGCGCAAAATATCTAAACGAGGTTTTAGACCCCGCCATGACGGCTTTCGTGCCGACCCTGCACATCTCTAGCGTAGATTCGCCGCAGGATAATTTGATATTTGGCGGTATAGACTACAAAGGGCAAGTCGAGAAGCTGCTAAATTTCTCAAACGGCCAAGTCGCGGCGTTTTCTGACGGCAGCGCGCTAGGAGCGGCGCTAAATCGCTACGCGGACGAGCTTAGCGGCGGGCTAGCCTACGAAAACGAGATCGCAAGCGGCACGACCGATCTAAAGCCGATGTTATCCGGCAACTCAAGGCTAAGCGGCGCGACAGTTTTTCTAAACGTTCCGCTCGTAAAAGCCTCGATGGTAAGCTCCCAAATGCGCCTTTACGACGTCAAATTTAACGCCCTTTTAAGCACGCAGATAAACTACGCGCCAAGCATCTTTAAGCTCACGCAACCGCAAGATAGAGAAAAGCTCTACATAGCCAACTCGATTTCTAAAACCGACGGCGCGCTGGACTCAAATAACGAAATTTTGGGGCAAAATTTGAACTTCAACTGGGTGGGGTACTCCGCTAGCGCCGGGCTTGACTACATCTACGCGACCTACCTAAACCGCGGCGCGCAGAGGCTTTTTAACGAGAGCGTCGAGGACTCGCAAATCATCTATGATACGAAGGTTTTAAAAGCCGGCGAATACGGCTTTTACGAGCAGTAAGAGGAGAGAAAATCCACTATCTCCTCGCTCATCTTAGTAGGCCTTAGGTTGCTAACGAACGCAACCTCGACGTCCGCTTCAAATATAAGCTCGGGTTCGCATTCGCCGCTTAAATTTGCGATTTTATAAATTTTTTGATTTATGAGCGCGGAGGCTTTTTTTAGACTTGCCACGCTCGTTTTTACCTCGAGCAAATCGCCTAGGACGGCGGGCTTTTTAAATTTCGCCCGAATCTCGCTCACGACAAAATGTCCGTCCTTGCTAAAAGGCTTAACCTCAGAGTCAAAAAACATCTGGCTGCGCGCCCTTTCGCAGTATTTTATATAGTTTGCGTGATAGACTATGCCGCCCGCATCGGTATCTTCGTAGTAGATTCGTATTTTCACGGCCACTCCTTAGGCTTTTAGATCAAACCCCATTTTACCTAGTTTTCTTAAAAGCTCCATTATATCCGTCCCCTTTTCCTGTTCGGCTTTTAGGAAATTCTCGAAAAACTCGCGCTTTATATCCTTATAAACATAGGTTTGGCTTTTGCTAACGACTTGGATAGGCTTAAATTTATTCTCTTCGGGCGTTTCTTTAGGAGTTTGATCGCTTGCCGTGACATCTTTTAGAGCTATATTTTGTAGCACGTCTGCGATACTCTCGCCTTTTTTAAATGCATCTTTTAAAAAACTTAAAAACTCTTTTTTAGTTACTTCATCTGCGTAGCTCACCTGTTTTACCATCTCTTGTCCCCAAAAGACCGCAGGCCGTTTTCCCGATATCTGGTCGAAATTTAGCTTGCCGTCTTTGAGCGAGATTTTGACCTTTGCGTTCTCTCCTAGTATCTTTTCGGCAGTAAATTCGAGCCATTTATCTTTGAATTTATCTATGTCCATATCGGAGTCTAGTAGCTTTGCCATATCGACCGCCATTTTAAGCCCGATACCCTTCGTATTACCAACGCCAAAGCTTCCTAGATCCACATTAAACACACTCATAAACCCGTCTACGCTAAAAACATCGTTTTCCGTGCTTGAATTGCTTTGCAAGACCTTTGTGCTATCTATAAATTTCTTTAGCTCTGCGACCTCGCTCCTATTCACGCTTGGATCAAGCCCGTTTATCTTGCCCCAAATGCTGATTTTATCATCTTCCGTATAGCCGCTTAGCGAATACGCCTTACGCGCAACCACGGGATCATAAGGTTTATATATCGGTTTTTTAAAGCCCATTTTTATAGCAAGAAGCCTACTTTGCTGCTTGTCGTTTAGTTTTGAAAACTCTACGTTTTGTGCCCAAACGGCAAGCTCGATTTCGTCCAGTTCGTCGGGATCGAGAGCATAATAATCAATAGGTTCGGTCAAATTTGATCGAGACGGCGCCGAATTTGAGGTTAAATTTATATCCTCTTTTTCCTCGCGCGGTTTTAAATTTCGCTCGTGAGCGCTACCAAAATCATAATTTACATTTGCATTAAGTCCGTTTACGCCGCTTATCATATTAATCCTTTATGCTTTTATGTCAAATTTGCCTAGTTTTGCTAGTTGATTTAAAATTTCAGTTATATCCGTTCCTTTTTCTTGTTCGGCTTTTAAGAAATTTTCAAAGAATTCTCGTCTGATGTCTTTATCTTCGTAAGTTTTGCTTTTGCTAACGGCTTGGATAGGTTTAAATTTAGTTTCTGCTCTTTGCTTAGCTAAATTTGCGTTATATTCCTCGAGTTCTTTGCGCATTTGCTCGTTCATCTCTTTGCGTGCCTTCATAGTTTTTTCGACGTCCTGCGCATAGAGTCTTTTAAATTCCTCTATGCTGATGTCGGCGCGATCCATAAGCCTAGAGCCTTCCGCACTATTTGCAGCACTTTTACCGAGCGAATCCCTGAACGCCTTTAATTCCTCTTACTCTTGTTTTGTTCCAAATCCTAAAATTTTACCCCAAATCGTCGGTTTGCCGTCTCTGGAGTTACTCATCAGCATCCACATATAGGTTTGCAGATTGGCGTCGATGATGTCTTCTTTGCTCTCAGGGTCTTTTTGTCCTATATAGCGCAGCTCTTCGGCCGTATATTTTTTGGATAATATGCCGTCTATCTTATCAATCGTCTTTGTTATCCAGTTCTCGTTGCTTTCGTCTATGTCGATGGCTTCTTTTACGATTTCTATGATGGTTTTACTTCTGTACTCTTGCAGCTCTTTTTGGATTTCTTCTTTGCTTTTTGAAGCTTGCGTTTGCTCGTTCGCCAGGTTCGTCTTAGCGGTTTTATCTACAGGAGTTAAATTTGACTTGAAATTTGCCGTAGAAATATTTAAATTTGAGCCGCTTATCATTTTAATCCTTTAAAACGAGTTTTAAGCTATATCGGCAAATTTGAGAAAAAATTTAGGGTAAAGATAAGAAAGGCTATCAAATTTGACGGATTGCCAAATTTTAACAAAACAATTAGCGGAAGTATTTTAAAATGGATTTAAATGCTGCGACGAAAATTTAGCCCAAGATAAGGCGTGTAGCCTATCGCAGGGCAAAATTTTCTAGCTCATTTAAAGACGCTTAAAAGACACCGCATAAAATTTACTTTTCGCCGGGCTTTCTCGTCGCCAGATCGCACTTGGCACCCCTAGTTATCATCAAGGACTGATCGTAAAATAAAATAAGCACCACAGAAACCCCGACGCCTAGAGCTAGCGAGACCGTCGTGGTCGTGATCGCGTTATCGAAAAATATAATTAAGTATTCGTTTTTCTTAGCTATATCGGGCTCATTTAGAAACGAAAATAGCGCCAAAATGCCCTTGTACGCGTAAACTCCCGGCACCATAGGCAAAAGCGCCGGAAACGCGATGATCTCGGCGGGCACTTTGAGCCGCTTGGCAAAGAGCATACCTAAAATCCCGCTTAAAAATGATACTATGAGAGTGGCGACGCTGATGTTAAAAAATCCCATCTGCATGATCCAAAAGCGGCTAGCGTGCGCAAATGCCGCAAGCAGCGCGCAAAATGCGAGAGTCCTTTTTGGCGGAGAGCTAGCGTAGGCAAAGCCAAGCCCCGCTACCGCCGCAAAGGCGCCGTCTATGAGAGTCGCAGTCAAAAGCTCAAACATGTAAAATCTCCGCGCTGCTAAGCGAGAGCGTGATATAGACGCCCACCGCGATGCAAAGTATCAGGATGCCCGTGCTCACGGCCCTGCTGATACCCACAAGCGTGTTGTCGTTTATGATATCAAAGACCGAGTTTATGAGAAAAACGCCCGGCATCAAAAATAGTATCGACGAGCCGATCGCCACGTCGCTAGTGTGCGTAAAGCCGTAAAATACGCCAAGATAGGCGATAAAAGAGACCACGAACGAGACTAGGACGTACTGGATTTTTAAATTTACGCCAATTTTAGCAAGCGCAAATCTAAGGCTATAACCCACGAGCGTCGCAAAAAATACGCATACGACAGAGCCCGCGTCGCCGCCAAAAAGTCTGCAAAACGCCGCATTTGCAAGGCTTATTAAAATAAGCGAACTTGCAAATTTATTCGCCCCGATGCGCATGACGCCCTCAAACTGCTCTTTGGCCTCGTCTAAGCTCAAATTTTCATCCAAAATCCGCCAGCTAAGCGACGAAAGCTCGGAAATACGGTTAAAGCTTACCTGTCCCAGCGGGATCTTTTTTACGTAAGTTCGGCGCAGGGAGTTGTCGGCCGAGTCCATGACGCTAATCGTAAAATACTTCACGAAAATCGTCACGCTAACGTCGTATCCGTAGCGCCTAGCCACGCGGTCTACGCACTTCTCGACGCGCGCGGTGTAGGTGCCCGCGCTCACCATCGCCGTCGTGTAATCAGAGAGAAAATCGGTTAAAATTTGGATGTCGGGCTTTGCGCTCATTTTTCTGCGGTTTTAAATTTGATAAAAAACAAAGCAAGCTGCGCAAACAGCATCAGCTTCATCGTCCACTCGCTAGCCGCGTGCATCTGCGCAAACTCGGCCGTCTGCGTCGCCGCCTCGCCCGCAGCCTGCGCGTCCATAACAAAAGGCGTGAAGTAAAACACGAACGAGAGCGCAAGGGCTAAATTTATCGCACAAAGCATACCCATGCTAAATTTAGCGGCGAATTTGACGCTAGATCTAAACGAGGCAAGCTCACAAAGCGCGATCAGGACGCTAACGGCTAGCAAGGCGTAGTTAAATTTAACAAATATCGTAGCCATCAGTTTACCGCTTTGAAAATGCGTAAGCACGCCGTCGCCAAGGATGCTCTGCGGATAAAAAATCGTAGGCGCAACTAAAGCGCCCAGAGCCAGCTCCGTGCCGATGAGCGCGCCAAGAAGCAAAAAATAAACGCTTTTCATGATTTTCCTTTTTTTGATTTATCGCACGCATTTTAGGGTTATAGCATTTAAAATTCGCTAAATTTGAGTTAGAAGCACGGAAATTTGCGAGCCCAAAATTTGACGCAAGCTCGGTCAAATTTGGTTTATCGCAAAAGCCCAAACCGCGCGAAAATTTAAAAACTTGCAAATATATTTCGCGCGACGAATCCGCGGTCAAATCCGGCTAAATCCTTGTAAAACTCAGCCTTAAAGCCGTTAAATTTAAGTGCGTTTTGCATGCTTTCTCGCTGATCGTAGCCCATCTCGCAGGCTAGGTATTTTACGCCGCGATTTCGCGCAAGAAGCACGATATTTTTTAAAATTTCATCGCCTTTTGCGCCGCCAAATAGCGCCTCGTGCGGCTCGTTTAGTACGAATTTATCAAGCCCGTAATCCCGCGCGATATAAGGCGGGTTTGAAACGAGCAGGTCAAACCGTCCGCAAATTTGATCTAGATACGCGCATTTTACGAACTCTATCCTATCCTCTACGCCAAATTTCGCGGCGTTCTCGCGAGCCAAATTTAGCGCTTCGTCGCTGATATCGGAGGCTATGATTTTGGCGTTTGAGTTTAGCGCGAGGCAGATGCTGATTATCCCGCTTCCGACTCCGATCTCGGCGACTAGGGGTGGCCCCTTTCGCGCGGGTAAATTTGATAAAAATTCAAGCGATCTTTCGACTAAAATCTCAGTCTCGGGACGCGGGATCAAGACGCCTTTTTTTACGTTAAAAGTAAGCCCGTAAAAGCCCGCCTCGCCCGTGATATATTCAAGCGGCTCGTAGTTTTCATACCTTTTAACTAGGGCAAAATAGCCGCTCTCATCAAATTCTTTTTTTTGATTTAAAAATATCCATTCAATGCTTACATCAAGATAGTTCATAAGCAAAATTTTAGCCACTCTGCTTGGATTTTGGCAAAGTAAGCTTAGCCTTAAACTAGCCTCTTTAAGAGCCTCTTCAATTTTCATTTTCCAGCTCGTTTATACGCTCAAAGAGGCTTGGGTGCGAGTGATAGACGAACGCGTAGAGCGGATGAGCCTTCGGGAAGGCCTTGTTTTCGGAGCCTAGCTTTTTTAGCGCGCTTATCATGTCGGCTTTGTTTGAAACCTCGCCTGCGAATTTATCGGCGCCAAATTCGTTCGCGCGGCTAAAATACGAGCTCACGGGCGAAAATAAAAATCCGAAAATCGGCGAAAAAAGTAACAAAAACACGATCACTCCGCCGCCTGCCGGACTGAGCCCCAGCGCCTGATACGCCGCGCCTGGGATGTTACCGAATATAAAAAACATCGCAAAAAGCATAACCGCGCTTAGAGCTATCATTTTTAGGATGTCTTTGTGCTTAAAGTGCCCGAGCTCATGCCCCAAAACGGCGATTATCTCCTCTAAACTTAGTTTTTTAACGAGCGTGTCGAAAAGCACCACGCGTTTAGTCGCGCCAAGGCCGCCGAAATAGGCGTTTAAGCGGTTGTCGCGCTTGCTAGCGTCTATCGTAAAAACGCCGCTACTTTTAAACCCGCACCGCGCTAAAAGCCCTTCTATACGGCTTTTTAGCTCTCCCTCTTCTAGCGGCTGCATTTTGTTAAAGATAGGCGCGATGAGCGTCGGGTAGATGAGATTTATAACAAGCGCGACGGCAAAGCTAAGCAAAAACGCCCAAAACCACCAAAAATCGCCCAAAAATCTAATGCAAAGTAGTACCAGCCACACAAACAGCGTGCCAAAAACCAGCGTTAGCGCGAGCGTTTTAAGCAGGTCAAGCGCAAAAATTTTAGGCGTTACGTTTGAAAAGCCGAGCTTTTTATCTTTGACGAAGGTTTCGTAGATATTTAGCGGCAGTTCTAGCAGCGACGAAACGAGCAAAAATACCATAACAATAAAGACGTTATCGCCTATATCTCCCGTTTTATAGGCATGCCCCGATATCGCGCCAAGCCCCCAGCACGCCCACATCATAAATATCGCGGCGTGATAAAGCAGACTAATTAGCTCGAATTTTTGATTGCTTATCGCTGCTGCGGCGGCGGTTTCGTACTCGCCCTGCTCTAGAACGACGGCTGGCTTTTTGGCCTCCGCGTGGATAAAATTTATCTGCAATATCGCCAAAATAGCCTTTGCGGCAACGTAAAAAAAGTAGATACCGAGTAAAAAATAAAACATATCTTCCCTTAAATTTTATAAAGGCTAAAACAGCCGTAGTCGGTGCGCACGGCCAAAAATTCCTCGCCGTTTATGCGTTCAAATTTGGCCTCGCAGCGCCTTACGATATGCTCCAAGCTAAATTCGCGTTCTAATTTCCCGCTTTTTAGATCGACGATACGAGCCTTGTCGTAGCTAATTAGCGACAGCCGCAAGCCGTCCGCGCTAATGCAAATCTTCTGGGCCTTGGCGCATTCGCCCCGCATCCACGCAGGTGTTTGCCGCGAGCCTGCGGCGTCAAAACAGACTAGGCCGCCCCCATAATACTCTCTGCCCAGCAGCGAGCCGTCTTTCAAAAAGCAAACGTCGCTAAGCGCACCGAAGTCCTCTTTTATCTCGTTTAAAATTTCTCCGTTTAGAGCGTTTAAAATTTTGATCTCGTTTTGTTTGCAGCTTATAGCCAGCTTTGCGCCATCCGTGCTAAGCGCTATGCAAAACGCAGCCCCGCAGCCAGGATCCGTTTCGTATTTGCCAAGAGACGAAAAACCCCCGTCTCGCAAAACGTAAATTTGGCGGTAAGCCGCAAATGCCGCCGTCTTGCCGGACGCGCAGATAAAGCTCGTAATATCGCCGTTTCTTTTTATTTTTAGCTCTTTAAAGACGTTTGTAAATTCGCCCGTTTGGAGGTTAAATTTAAAAATATCGTGATCTAAGTCCAGTAGCAAATTTTCGCCCGCGCGCTCCGCGTGCCACGCAAGCGGCTTTGGCAGGACGATATCGCCTCTTATCGCTCCGTCTGCGCCCAGCCTAGTTAGAAAATCTACCGAGTCCTCTTCTTTGTAGCCGCCGCATTTATAGACGAAAAACTCGCCGCCAGCGCTCGCAAATGCTAGCGCTCCCGTATATCCGCCGCCGATACATACGTGCAGGCTAGCTTCACCCGCTTTGGCACCCGCGTTTTGCAGGACGTAGCCTTTTTTCAGACTCTCCCACTCCTTTTTCACGCAGGCTTTTTGCGCCTCGCCCGCGCTAGCAAACTCCTTTTGCGTCTGCCTCGTTTTACCGTTTTTGACGCTCTGGCTAACTAAAATTTGACCCTCTACGCGCAAATTTAGGCGGTCGCCGCTCGCTAAATTTATGAGATTTGCCATCAAATTTACTTTAAAAAATTATCGTAAAACGAGCTGATAAAAAGCACCAAAATGATAAACGGCACGACGAATTTGATATACCAAAACCAGATGTTTACGAGTTTTGCATATTTTTCGCTGCCTTGCATTATCTCGCGTTTTGCTTCGTCTTTTAGCACCCAGCCGACAAATATCGCGCACCCAAGCGAGGTCAGCACGAAAAATATCGTAGCGCTGATGGCGTCGTATGCGTCAAAGATATTTTTACCGAAAATTTTAACGTCCGCAAGCAAATTCGTAGCCATCAAGGACGGTAAATTTCCAAATATAAATATCGTGCTTAGAACCAGCAAAATCGCGCTTTTGCGTTTTATTTTAAATTTTTCCTGAAGCGTCGTAATGATAACCTCGTAGATCGGCAGCGAGGTCGTGAGCGCAGCGATCATCAGCAGCGCAAAAAACGCCACCGCGAAAAATCCGCCAAAAGGCATATGCGAAAAAACGATCGGCAAGCTCTTAAACACGAGGCTTGGGCCGCTATCGGGAGATACGCCGTAGCTAAAGAGCGACGGAAATATCATAAAGCCCGCAAGCACGGCGATGAGGGTGTTTAGGATGCCCGTGATGATAGAGATTTTAACCAGCCCTTCGTCCTTTTTAACAAAGCTTGAAAGCGTGATCATCACGCCAAAACCAAGCGAAAGCGCGAAAAATACCTGCCCCAAAACCTCGACGAAAAGCTTTAAATTTATCTTTGAAAAATCTGGCGTGAGGTAAAATTTAACCCCCTGTGCCACGCCATCTAAGGTCAAGTTTTTTACGATCATCACGATCATCAGCACGAAAAGTAGCGGCATGAGGTACTTCGCCGAGCGTTCTATTCCGCCGACGGCGCCCTGCACCAAGATCGCGTAGTTTACGAGCACGAACACGAGCGTCGCAAAGCTGATAGCCAGCGGATCGCTCACGATATTTTGCTCGTAAAACGCGCTCGTAGCCTCAAAGCTCAGCACCTGCGAGAGATCAAGCATGCCAAATGCGATCTGCGCGATGTAGTTTAGCACCCAGCCGCCGATAACCATGTAATAAGCCATGATACCAAATGCCCCAAGCAGCCCCATCCAGCCCACGATTTTCCATGCCGGATTTATATTTTTACCGCCGAATGCATCCACGGCGTTGCATTTTAGGCGTCTGCCGATCGCATTTTCAGCCAAAATCATCGGTATACCGATCACTATCATCGCGATACAAAACACGAGTACATAGGCGCCGCCGCCGTTTTGCCCGACCAGATACGGGAAGCGCCACGTCGCGCCAAAACCGACCGTAGCTCCTGCAACGGCTAAAATGTATGTGAGCTTTGAACTCCACGATTTTCTATCCATCTGTATACCTTTGTGAAAAATAGGGATTATATAAAAATTTTATTTAAAGTTTTTAGAACCATCTTTGAAATTTAAAACAAATCCGGATTAAAATCGGTAAATATTATTAGAAAAAGGCTGTTTGGCATAAATTTAAAGGCGTAAATTTATGCAAATTTACGCCAAATTATTATTTTCTAACGACATGTAAAAACTGCATATGTTTGCGGTATTGCTCTATGACGTCGTTTATCAGCGTGGCCTCGCTCCAACCAAGCACGTCGTAGTCTTGACCGCCCTCTTTTAGATATACCTCGGCTCTGTAATAAAGATCGTCGCCCTCAAGCTCTCTAGTGTAGTCCGGGCTCTGGCTTTTGGTGAGATATACGCCGTATCTAAAGTCCATCTCGTCGCCAAGTCCGACGTTTAAATTTACGAAATTTTCAGCTTTTGTTACATTTGCCTCAAGTCCGTTTTTGGCAAATTCCTCTTTTAGCTCGTTAAAGGCTTTTAGCACGACTTCGTTTAAAAATTTCTTGCCATCTTTCTTGCCTGGCAGCGTAATGATCGCACTTAGGCGCTCTTGCCACGGCTTTGAAAGATCACTAATGGGCATGTTGTTAAAGTTATTTGTCTCTTTTTTGGTTAGATCCACACGTAACGCCTTAAATAGCCCGTAAATGGCGCCAAGTAGCACTATGGCAAACGGCAACGCCGTAGTTATCGTAAGTGCTTGAAGTGAGCCAAGGCCGCCGGCTAGCATCAAAAATGCCGCCACGACGCCCACCGTAACGCCCCAAAAGACCTTTTGCCAAACCGGCGTATCGTCCTTGCCGTTTGAGCAAAGCATGTTCATCACGATCGCCGCTGAGTCGGCCGAAGTGATGAAAAATATGACGATCATAAAGACTGCGATCGTGCTTAGCAAGCTTGAAAAGCTAAATTTTTCTAAAAACATAAAAAGCGCCGAAGCCGAGTCGGAATTTACGGTCGTTGCAAGCTCGCTAAATCCGCCCTGAACAAGCGCGATCGCCGAGTTGCCAAAAAAGCTCATCCAGGCAAATGTAAAGCCGGTTGGCACGAAAAGTACGCCGATCACAAATTCTCTTATCGTCCTACCCTTTGAAATTTTAGCTATAAATAGCCCCACAAACGGCGACCAAGATAGCCACCAAGCCCAGTATAGCAGCGTCCAACCGCCAAGCCAGCTCTCGTTTTGCCTCTCGTAGGCGTAGAGATTAAATGTATTTGAGATGAGCGTAGATACGTAGTCGCCGCTGTTTTGCACAAACGACTTTAAAAGCTGCGTCGTATCGCCTAAAAATAGTATCAAAAACATAAAACATATAGCTAGCGCGATATTTGAGTTTGATAAAATTTTAATCCCCTTATCCACGCCGCTTGCCGCTGAGATGGTCGCTGCAAAACAAAGCACGATAAGAAGCGTGATATGCATAGTCGGCAGGCCAAAAACGTGCGTAAGGCCGGCATTTACCTGAAGTACACCGTATCCTAGCGATGTCGCTACGCCAAATAGCGTCGCCACGACGGCAAATGTGTCGATCGCGCTACCTATCTTGCCGTAAATTTTATCGCCGATTATCGGATAAAATGCCGATCTAAGCGTGAGCGGCAAGCCGTGTCTATACGAGAAAAAGGCTAGAATTAGCGCCACGATGGCATAAACCGACCATGCGCCCATGCCCCAGTGAAAAAATGTGATATTCAACGCAAGCTTTTGCGCTGCGATAGTTTGCGCGTCGCCAACTGGCGGGTTTAGATAGTGCATGAGCGGCTCAGCCACACCAAAAAACACAAGTCCGATGCCCATGCCGGCGGCAAATAGCATAGAAAACCACGAGATATTTTTGTGCTCCGGCTTTACGTGATCGGCTCCTAGTTTGATCTCACCAAGCTTGCTAAAGCCAAGGATGACGACGCTTAGAAGTATGACGGCGACGGCCAGGATGTAAAACCAGCCAAATTTGGCCGCGATGTAGTTTTGCATACCTTTAAAAAACTCATTTGAGAAATTTGGAAATATCGCTGCAAATGCCGTTATTAAAAATATGACGACAAGCGATGGGATAAATACCGAATTGTTAAATTTCGACTTTTGAAATTTGATCATTTTTCTCCTTTTTTGTAAATTTCATCTTCCCTTTAAAATAACAAAAAAGAGCAAATATGTCAAATTTACTCCTTAAATTTTGAGCTAAATTTAAGGAGCAAAGCACCTAAAAAAGGCGCTTTAAAAAATTTACGTTAAATTTATCCGCAATCCCTCTTTGCACCCCTAGCTTTTGAAACGCCAAAGATGATCGCAACGATAAAAGCTATACCAAATGTGATATAAAGTATGACGGTCGGCTTCTCTACTTCGATGCGAGATAGCGCTAAAGCCCACGGTCGCGCCCGCGACTGCTAAAATATACGTTACCTTCGAACTCCAAGTTTTTCTATCCATCATAAACCCTTTTTAATAAAACGCGAAATTATATAAAAAATTTGATTAAAATTACGGGCAAACTGCGGTAATTTGGGTTAAATTTTTAATCTTTTCTAAATTTTAGGCCTAAATTTAAACAGCCTAAACGTAAATTTAAGCCTAAAATCAAGTAAAATGTCTCAAAATTTTAAATTTCCCCATTGCATGATACGCTAGCGACCAAACGAGGAAGCAAATGCAAATAAGCCTAACAACATCGGTAAAATCGCGAATCTCAAATCTACCCGTAATCAAAGAAAAAATCACTCCGCCCGCGATACAAAGAGCAAAAAGCGTCAGCGAGATAAAAACCGTAATGTTTATAATTTTTGCCGTCATGCTCTTGTTTTCGCTATTTTTAGCCAGGGTTTCAAGCAGGGTTATTCTATTTATAAAGCCGTCTCTTTCGTACCTTACGCGCACGAGGTCGCCCTGTTCCAGACTAAAATCCGCCGAAAAAACGCCGCTAAATTTAATCCCGTCCAGCTCAAAACTAGCGCCGATAAACTCGTCTCGCTTAATAGTGCGTAAATTTAGAGCGCTAACTCTGCCCGTTTTAGTTAATTTTTTCAAATTTGCTCCAAATTTTCGGCGATTTCAAGCACTTCGAAATATTCGTTTTCAAGCGTCTCCAGCTCGCTTTTTGCCGCTTCTAGTTCGTTATAAAGCGCGGTTAGGCCGATTTGCTGATAGATTTTAGGATCGCTAAGGCCCGCGTTTAGCTCTTTTATCTTGGCCTCTAGCGCGGCGATTTTCTCTGGGTGCGAGGATAAAATTTGCGTTTGCTTGTAGCTTAGCTTCGCGCTTGTTTTGCTCTTTTGTTTTTGCGCTTGCTCGGCCTCGCTAGCTAGGCTTGCTTCAAATTTACCAAGCTCGGCCCATTCATCTTCTAGCTCGAGATAGACGCTGTATTCTTGATGTAGCACTTCGATCGCCGTCCCCTCAAATGCCCAGAGCTTGTGCGCGATCTTATCGACGAAGTATCGGTCGTGGCTCACGATGATTATAGCGCCTTCAAAGCTTTGCAGATAGTCCTCAAGGATGTTGATAGTAGCGATATCTAGGTCGTTTGTCGGCTCGTCAAGCACGAGCACGTCGTACTCCTTGCTAAAAAGCAGAGCCAGCGCCACGCGGTTTTTCTCGCCGCCGCTTAGCACGCCGATGGGTTTATCGAGAAATTCTTTAGGAAATAGGAAATTTTTAAGGTAACCGTAGACGTGCATATTTCGCCCGCGCACCATGACGTGATCGCCGCCGTTTGGGCAAAAGGTCTCGATGAGACTCTTGTCATCATCCAGCACGCTTCGCGACTGATCAAAGTACCCCACTCGCACCTCGCCGCGCTTTATTTCTCCACTACTAGGCTTTTCAAACCCGAGTAAAATTTTAATAAGAGTGCTTTTGCCGCTGCCGTTTCGTCCGACTATCGCGATGCGTTCGCCTTGCAAAACGCGCGCATTAAAATCTCTAAAAAGCTGCTTGCCGCCGATGGTTTTGCTTAGTTGCTTGATCTCAAATAGCATTTTTTTGCGGTTTACGCTTTGCGTTTGGTTAAAATTTTTGCTCGCTCGCTCAAGCTCGAGCCTGACGCGGCGTATAACGCCCGGATTTTTCTTCGCCTCTTCGCGCATGGCTAGCACTCGCTCTTTGCGCCCTTCGTTGCGTTTTAGACGCGCTTTGACACCGCGGCGCAGCCACTCCTCCTCGGATTTTAGCTGTTTTAGCAGCGTTTCGTGGGATTTGGCTAGGCTGGCTAGGATTTCCTCTTTTTTAGCTAGATAGTTTGCGTAACCGCCCTCAAATGACGCCAGCGCGCCCTCCTCGATCTCGACGCTTCTAGTTGCTAGCGCGTCGATAAAGTAGCGATCGTGCGAGATAAAAACTATCGTCTGGCGCGAGCTTTTTAGCATATCCTCTAAAAATCTCACCATATAAACGTCAAGGTGATTGGTAGGCTCGTCAAGCAGCAAAATATCGGGCTTTTTAAGTATCAGTGCGCCCAGAGCCACGCGGCGTATCTCGCCTCCGCTGAGGCTTGCGACAGCTCGGTTTTCGTACTCTTTTAGCTTAAACTCCTCCAGCACGCGCTCGATCTTGCGCTCGATCTGCCAGCCGTCTTTTGATTCGATAAATTTGATTAGTTCATCTTGCCTAGCATTTAGTTCTTTATTTTGCGCATCGCGGCCGAGCGCCTCTAGCACCGCCGCATACTCGTCGCGCGCATCAAATATCTCTTTTAGCTCCAAATTTAGCGCGTCTTTTACGGTAGCCGCATCGTCAAATTTAGGATTTTGCGCGAGCATTTCTACCTTAACGCCGCCTTGCGCGATACGCCTGCCGCTATCAGGCTCTAGCGAGCCCGCGACTAACTTCATCAGCGTACTTTTGCCGCTGCCGTTTTTACCGATGATAGCGATACGCTCGCGCTCGTTTACGCTGAGGCTTACTTTGTTTAAAATTTCATTGGGGCCGAATTTTTTACTAACTTCGATTAGATCTATGAGTGCCACGCGCGCGCCTTAAAACGAGATATGCATGCTAAGCGCGATGATACAAAGCGTAAGCGCCATCGGCACGTAGATATATCTGCCGGCAAAATACCACAGCGCGCCTTGCTTTTTTGCCGCGCCGGTATTTATCTCGTCCATGATCTCTTCTTTTTTGATGATCCAAAACCACGACACCGCGCCGATCACCGCGCCGATAGGGATGATATAGATGGAAACGAAATCCATCCACGGCCCCCAGCTGGTTATAGCCTCCATATTTACGCCAATACCAAAGCACACCGCGCAGAGCAAAATTAGCACGACGCCGCGCTTGAGTTTAGGAAATTTGTGCATGATCGACTCGGCGACGACTTCAAACATATTTTGTAGCGACGTCACGCCGCCGAAAATCACCGCCGTAAATAAAATAATCGCGAAAATTTGGCCTCCGACCATGTCTTGTAAAATTTTAGGCAGCGTTACGAAAAGTAGCCCGGGACCTGCCGCCGGATCCATGCCGTAGGCAAAGACCGCAGGCAGCATCACAAGCGCCGCCGTCATCGCCGCGATCGTATCAAAGATCGCTGTTTTTTGCGCGCTATCGACGATATCTTCGTCTTTATGCAAATACGCGCCGTAAACTATCATACCAGAACCCGTGATAGATAGCGAGAAAAATGCCTGTCCCATCGCCGACACCCACACCATAGGATCTGCTAGCTTGCTCCAGTCGCTGTGAAAGATAAATTTATACCCGCCAAACGCCCCGTCTAAAAACGCCACCCTAATCGCTAAAATAAAAAATAGAATAAAAAAAAGCGGCATCATGATTTTGCCGGTTTTTTCTATACTATGCGCGCCGAAAAATAGCGTAAATAGCGTGCCGGCAACGACGATAAAATGAAACGGCACGACCGAATAGGACGAAAACGCAAAGGAGTCAAACCAAGTGTTCGTATCCACGCTCATAAGCGAGCCCGTGATCGCCTGAAATAGCGCCTTTAAAACGTACGCGATGATGACTGCGTAGCCGATAGCTATACACATGGAGCCAGCCAGCGGTATCCAGCCTAAAATTTTACCGAAAGTTCCCCAGTTTCGGCTCTTCCAAGCGTATTCATAAGAGCCTAGCGTACCGGTTTTAGCGCGTCTACCGATAGCATACTCCGCAGATAGCCCGACGTAGGAAAATATCGCAATAAAAAGCACGTAAATAAGCAAAAATGCGCCGCCGCCGTTTGAGCCGACCTTATACGGGAAGCCCCAGACGTTTGCCATGCCCACGGCAGAGCCCACGCAGGCGATGATAAAGGCCCATCTAGAGGTAAAAGTTTTATGCATTTTGACGTCCGTTCGTAGTAGATTTTTTAAATTATACTTGATTAATCTAATAAAAAGATTATGTCCGCCGACCGAGCAAGCCCGCCGCAGCGCCTTAAAACGCTTTAAATTTATATTTGGGTATAATCGCGCATTTTTTAAAATTTACGTTACAAAAGAGAAATTATGAATTTATCGCTTAAAAAACTCACTATCCCGATATTTTTGGATATGTTTTTGCACTTTGTCACGCTCATCATAAACACCTACATGGTAACTAAGGTTAGCGTCCATCTAGTGGGCGCTATGGGAGCGGGCAATCAAGTCATGGATTTATTTATGACGATCTTTAACTTTTTAAGCGTTGGCTGCTCGGTCGTAGTCGCGCAGGCTCTAGGCGCTAAAAATATAAATTTAGCCAAACGCGTCATACACGCCAGCATCACGTTTAATACGATAATCGGGCTTTTTAGCGCGGTTTTTATTTACTTTTTCGGATTTGAAATTTTAGAACTTTTAAACGTCCCGCAGCAGCTTAGACAGGAGAGTTTTGGCTACCTGCACATGCTAGGCGTAGCGCTTGCTTTTGACGGTATCGGCATGGTGCTAGCAGCCGTGCTTCGCGTCTACAACTTCGCCGCCGCCGTCATGCTAGTCTCGCTTTTAATGAACATCATTACTCTTTGCGGCAACGCCATCGCGCTTTTTGGCTGGCTGGGACTGCCAAACTACGGCCTCTACGGCGTCGCGGTCTCGACGGTCGCGGGACGACTAGTGGGCGTTATCGTGCTATTTTTGATCCTTACACGCTACGCTAAGGTTAAAATTTTCTTTAAGCGTCTATTTAGCCTGCCGTTTGCGATCTTGCGTAAAATTTTATCCGTCGGGCTTCCGAGCGCCGGCGAAAATTTGCTCTGGATGGCGCAGTATATGGTGGCTTTCGGCTTTGTAGCGAGCATGGGCGAGGCTAGTCTAAACGTGCAGACCATTTACTTTCAGATCACGCTTTTAATCCTACTTTGCGGAGCCAGTATCAGCGTTGCAAACGAGGTAATCGTCGGCCATCTAGTCGGCGCGATGAGATTTGACGAGGCTTACTCGCGCACTTTCCGCGCGCTTCGTATCGGCTTTATCGCAACTTTAGCGGTGGTTTTGGCGGCGTATTTCGGTAAATTTGAGATCATGGAGCGGTTAAATTTGACTGAGGAGCTAAAGGCCGTCATGTTGCCGCTTTTTACCCTTTCTATCGCGCTTGAGACGGGTCGAACATTTAACATCGTCATCGTAAACGCTCTGCGTGCGAGCGGGGATGCTAAATTTCCGCTGATGACGGGCGCAGTGTTTATGTGGGGCGTGAGCCTGCCGCTGGGATACTATCTAGGCATCGTGCAGGGTATGGGCATCATCGGCGTTTGGATCGGATTTACCGCCGACGAGTGGCTGCGCGGACTCGTAAACACGTGGCGCTGGAGAACCAGAAAATGGCAAGAAAAACGCCTAGTATAAAAACCGTTTGCGTAAAATGCGGCGAATTTGACGTCGCGCTAAATTTTAAAAAAGGCGTAAAAACAACCCGCCTAAAGGTAGCCAAATCAGGCGATATCTCGGTCTCTCTGCCCTTTTACGCCGCGCAAAAACAGGCGATAGAGTTCGTGCAAAAACACTACGACTGGCTAAAATCGGCTCACGAGAAAACGCTAGCAAATTTACCGCGCGAGGATGAGTTTAGGCTGCTGGGAGAAGTTTACCGTATCGTGTTAGAACCGAATTTAAAGGGCGTAAATTTGATACGTTTTACAAGCGATTTAGGAGCTTTTGGCGGCTTAAATTTAAGCTCTGGCAGGCTAGATCCGCACCTTTACGGCGCTAAATTTGACGGCGAATTTGACGCGATTAAATTTAACGCGCAGTCTAGCGAGGCTAAATTTGCTAGCGCGGACGGACGTAAATTTGACGGCGAAATTTACGCCCCGAGTTTAGTGGCGCTAGAAAACTACAAAAAGGCTTTTGCGAGGCGTATTTACGGGCATTTTATAGCTAAATTTACTCCAAACGTAAACCGCACAATAAACCGCGTCGTCGTGCGCAAAATGACCACTCGCTGGGGTAGCTGCAACTCGCGCAAAGGCTATATAAACTTAAGCCTAAATTTGATCGAAAAAGCCCCCGAGCTAGTCGAATACGTCGTGCTTCACGAGCTTACCCACCTGATCTACCCCCACCATCAAAAAAGTTTTTACGACTTCATCGCAGCCTTGATGCCAGATTTTAGGTCGAGAGAAAAACGGCTAAACAAAAAATAATTTTAAATATGCTAGAATAGAATATTTTTAATTTAAAGGGAGATAATGAAAAAACTTCTAATGTTAGTTGCCGCGGTTTTTGCTCTGGGCGGCGATTTCGAGGACGGTATAAAAGCCTACGAAAGTTCAAATTTAACCGTAGCTCGCGACAAATTCGTATCTGCTTGCGACGCAAACAATGCACAGGCCTGCGCAAGAGCCGGCGCGCTCTATCAGCTAGGCAAAGATATCTTGCCCGATCCTAAAAAAGCGCTTGAGCTATACGAAAAAGGCTGTGAACTAGGCGCTAAAGAGGCCTGCTCGGGCGCCGGCGGGATATACGTGTCTAGCGACAAAGAAAAAGCGCGCGCGCTGCTAAATAAAAGCTGCGAACTTGGCGACGGATTTGCGTGCGCGACGGTAGGATCGTATCTGCTAGAGGAGAAAAAATTTAAAGACGCCTACGCTCTTTTTGAGAAGGCTTGCGAGCTAAAAGATAAGCTAGGATGCGAATTTGCAGGCGATCTAAAACGCTCAAAAAGACTTTAATTTTCCTTACTCGGGTTTAAATTCGGTAATCAAATTTAACCCGAGCCCATCTTTCTTTCATCTACAACGCCAACTTAAATTTATGAAAAGCAAAGCAAGAAACCAGGCTAAATTTTAAGAGATAGCAACGGTCGTAGAATAAAAAAGCGTAGGTTTTAATCGCCTACGCCGACTCTCTTTTCCGCTTTATTTCGTATCCAGCCAAACGCAAATAACGCCGCGTAAAGCGACACGCCGATCGCGTAAGAAATATATTCGTTGGCGATAAAAGGGATATATTTGGCGCACATATTAGGCACCAAGGTTAGCGGCGCGACAGCCAAAAGTAGCGCGCGCTCAAGCACATTTACTTGCCTAACGAAATAGCCTTGAAGCGCCGAAGAAAAGGCAAACATACCCACTAGCGCCGTACCGAAAATCAGCGCCATCTCTAGCGGATTTGTTATCCACACTATACCTTTTGCGTCGTTTGGGTTTGCGGCATCTACGCTTTCTATCAAAAGTAGCTTGTTGTTAAACACGAACGAAAAAGGCAAAATCGTCGTGCGTAGGTCGTAAAAAAAGCCCTGCATACCCACGGTTACGGGATTTGCTTTGGCGATACCTGCCGCAGCGTATGCCGCGATGCCAACAGGCGGCGTATCGTCGGCTAGGATGCCGAAGTAAAAGACGAAAAGATGCACGGCGATGGCGGGGATGAGAAAGCCGTTTTTGTGCGCCAAAAACAAAATCACCGGCGCCACTAGTGAGCTAACGACGATGTAGTTTGCGGTGGTCGGCAAGCCCATGCCTAGTATCAGCGACATTACCGCCGTTAAAAATAGAATGAGTACGATGTTGTTGCCGGCTAAATTTTCCACGACTTCAGACAGTACCTGCCCGATACCGGTTAGCGAGATAGAGCCCACGATGATGCCCGCTAAACCCGTAGCTATCGCGATCGTCGTCATGCTTTTAGCCGCCGTTACCATCGCCCAAAATATATCCGCAAAGCCAACGATAAAATCCTCTGCGCCGACGCCCTCGCCGTGAGCCATTTTTCTAACCGGCTCTTGAAAAAGGATAATCAAAAATAGCACGCAAATAGCGTTAAAGGCTGCCGAAATCGGCGATTCGTTTGCGATTAGCAAGGTATAGAGCAAAACCAAAATCGGGATGAGATAGTGCAGTCCGCTCACGAAAATTTTAAGCTTTGACACGCCTGCGCCCTGCTTCATGCCTTTTAGCCCGAGCTTACAGCTTTCAAGATGTACGATGAAAAACAGCGACATATAGCACACGAACGCAGGAATCACGGCCGCGATCATGACGTTTGTATAGCTAAGCCCCAAAAACTCGGCGATTATAAAGGCCGCCGCGCCCATGATAGGCGGCATCAGCTGACCGTTTACGCCAGCAGCCACCTCGATGGCGCCGGCTTTGGTGCTGGTTAGACCCGCCTTTTTCATTAGCGGGATCGTAAACGTGCCCACCGTTACGACATTTGCTGTGGAGCTGCCGCTCACCATGCCGGTTAGTCCCGACGCGATAACCGAAGCTTTCGCCGGTCCGCCGCGAAATTTACCAAGCAGCGCAAAGGCTAAATTTATAAAATACTGCCCCGCTCCCGCACGCTCTAACAGCGAACCGAACAAGACAAAAAGATAGATAAAACTCACGCTAACGCCAAGCGGCACGCCAAAAACGCCCTCGGTCGTAAGATACATGTGGCCTGCGAGTTTGTTTAGGCTAGCGCCCTGGTGCGAGATGATGTCTGGCATGTATTGACCGAAATAATCATATGCTAAAAAAATACCCGCAATAATAGGAAGCGCCGGGCCTATAATCCTGCGGCCAGCCTCAAACAGCACGATTACAGCTATGCAAGAAACTACGATGTCATAGCTCGTATAGTCTCCGGGACGCTGCGCTAGAGCGTAAAACTCTATGAGCGGATAGAGCGCGGCTAGCGTACCTAAAACGCAAAGCGCGATGTCGTAAAACGGCAGGCTGGAGTGGGATTCTTTATGAATTTTAAGCGGATAGAGCAAAAAAAGTAAACAGATAGCAAAAGCAAGGTGCGCCGAGCGCGACATCGTCGTGTTCATCGGAAAATACGCGATATAAAGCTGAAAAACCGACCACGCAAAGCAGATGATGCTCGTAAAATATATATAAAAGCTCGAGCTTATCTCGCGCGTCTTTACCTCGACGAACTCCTCTTTTTCCTGCGCCGACTCGGTATTTGTTTGTGTATCGTTTAAATTTTTATCCATATTCGCTCTTTTCCTAACCTCTTAAATTTTTTCTAAAATTCGGCGATTTTGCCCCGCGTAAACCGGACTTTAGTTTTTTAAATTTGACTTATTTTCCCGCGCCTCAAAATTTGCCTACAAATTTAACCTCGCGCCGTAAAGATGCGGGTTTTGCAAACGGCAAATGAAATCAAATCTAAAATTTGACGCTTGATGCGACTAAAGCAAACTCGCCGCCCGAAAGCAAGCTAGCAAAGCGTCAAATTTTAAATCCTCAAAAACTAAAAAACAAGCCCTAAATTTAACAAAAAATAAGCCGTGCAGGTCAAATTTAACCCGTACGGCTTAGCTAGTTTATTTTATTATGCCGGCTTTTTTAAACTCAGCCTCGGCAGCAGGGTGCAAAGGCGCGGAAAGACCCTCTATCAGGCTCTCTTTAGTAACGGCTGCAAGTGCGGGATGCAGGCTCTTATACTCGTCAAAGTTATCTAAAATAGCCTTCACGACCGCAGCCACGGCAGTATCGCTCATACTTTTATCCGTAACTAGGACGGCTTTGACGCCGATACTGTTTACGTCGTGATCCACGCCCTCATAGGTGCCTTTTGGTATCGTACCTTTGGCGAAATACGGCATCGCAGCCATCATCTTATCCACCTGCTCGCCTTCGATATTTATGATGTCGATAGGCAGCGAGTTTGCCGCGTCGGTGATGTTAGCCGTCGGATGGCCGACCATGTAGAAGTAGCCGTCGATTTTCTTATCTTTTAGCGCATGCGGGCACTCGCCGGCAGTGAGTACGCCGTGATGTTTTAGTTTTTTCTCGTCAAAGCCGTAAGCCTTAAACACGCCAAGCGCTGTCATTTCGTTGCCGCTACCGGGGTTACCGACGTTGATTGCTTTGCCCTCGAGGTCGTTTATCGAGCCGATACCGCTTGATTTTGAGACGACGAAAGCTAGAAGCTCAGGGTAGATCGAAACGACTGCGCGTAGGTTTTGATCGCCGTTGCCTTCAAATTTGCCCACGCCGTTAAATTTATCATAAACCACGTCACTTTGGACGAAGCCGAAATTTAGCTCTTTTTTTAGCACGTTATTTACGTTGTAGACCGAGCCGCCGGTTGATTGTACCGAGCATTTCATCTGCGGGTCTTTATTTACGAGGCGACATATCGCTCCGCCCACCGGATAATACGTACCCGTCATCGCTCCCGTACCGATAGATACGAACTCCTTTGCGCCCAGCGCAGACGCGAAAAGCAAGCCGGCTAATGCCAAAGATGTAGTTTTCATTTAACTTCCTTTCAAAGAATTTCCCTGATTTTACTCTCAAAATCCGCATTTTGCGTATAAATTTCGCTCTTTTTGCGAGCTTTTTTGCAAATTTGCGACTATTTTACACACTTTAGCCTTAGAAAAATAATTCTTAAGGTAGGATTTATATATTTTTTATAAGCGAAGCGAAAATCATATTTTTTGCATGGAGATATTTCTATTTTTACGCACCGATACCCGTGCCTTGACGGTGCTAAATTTGGCGCTATAAATTTTAAATTCTTATTTTATTATCAGGGTGCGGGTCTCGGTGAGTCAAATTTACAAATTCAACTACAAATTTGAACGTAAAACGATAAGGCGAAGTATTTTATAGAAACATTTTGCTTCGCAAAAAACGCTACGCTTGTTTTGAGATGATTTTTGGGGTTTTGAAGTTAAAATTTGACGAAGATAAGGCATGTAGCCTATCGAGTCAAATTTTAACGAAATCCGCAAAAAGCGCTCAAAAGACAAGCCGTTAAATTTATTTCCAAAGAAGATAGAGCTTTTCGTCGTATATATCGCTACTCTTCGGCCCCACCTCCACCTCCGTCACCTCCACGTTTTGCACGTCGTTTTTGGCTTTTAGCGCGCTCGCATCTTCTTCAAATTTCGCCATCAGCTCCTCGATCTGCGCGTTTAGCTGGGCGACTTCTTGCTCGCTTAGTTTGACGTCGCTGCGCTCTTTTAGCACGCTATTTGCCGAGCGCGCGGAGGTCGCGACCTTTCCGATGTTGCCGCTACTTAGCAGCCCCTTGCCAAAAATCGCACCCAAAATGCTAGCTCCCACCGAGATCGCGGTCTCGATCCCCTTACTTTTAAAGTCTCGCTGCTCTTTTTCCAGCTTTGCCACAGAGCGGTTTAGTTTCTCCTCTAGGCGCGCTTTTTGTTTGTCAAATTCCGCCGTGAGCTTGGCCGTTTGCGCCTCTAAAATTTCGTTGCATTTATCGGCCAAACGCACGTAAAACTCCTCCTTGCTCTCGCCCGGCGCCGAGCTTAAATTTAGCGCGCTAAAGAGCCTAAGCTTGTAGTTTCTATAGATAAATTCTTTGAAATTTTTGGTTAGCTCTTTGAAATTTTTAGCTCCCGCGACAAAGCCCGGCAGCGGCGCGTAGGAG
>CAURKB010000009.1:0-28537 GCA_963525315.1 uncultured Campylobacter sp.
CGTTTAAATTTTGGATAAAGGCATCGTAATCAGCCTCCAAAACTCCGCGCTTTTCGCTGACTATCTTAGCGGCCGCCTCTTTTGCGGCGTTGATAGCCTCTTGCTTGATTTTGCCCGCTTCGCTTCTTGCGGCAGCTATGAGCTGTTCTATCTGCGCTTCGTACACGCCAAGATCGCTCGTATTTTTACTAGCGCTCTCTTCGTCGTTTTTTATCGCATCGTTTCTAGCGTCTATAAATTTAAGTAGAGGCTTGTAAAGGATGGAATTTAAAACGGCGATAAGCCCTAGAAAAATAACTGCCGTTAGGACGACTAGCGGCAAATTAATTTCCAACATCAAATCTCCTTAAAGTTTAATATTTTCTTAAACATAATAAAATCGTGCTTATTTTACAAAAAAAAAGGATAAAACAAGCTAAATTTAAAGAAATATTTTTATTTTATCTTGTTTATTAGCCTATCGATATCAGCTATGTCATCAAATTCGATAGTGATTTTTTTGCCTTTTATCTTAATAGGTACGTCAAATTTAGAAAAAATCTCTTTTAAATTCGCTAGTCTTTCAAGATATCTTTCATCTAACTTAAGCGCTGTTTTAGGCGGCAATTTATTTTTTAAATTTTTTACCAAATTTTCCGTCTCGCGCACGCTAAGACGCTGCCCGATGATGGTATCGACCGCCGTTTTTTCGTCGTTTGGCTCAAGACCTACGATGACTTTAGCGTGCCCTTGCGTTAGTTTGCCTTCTTTTATATACTCTTGCGTCGCGGCGCTAAGGCTCAAAAGTCTCATAGTGTTCGTTATCTGAACCCTGCTTTTATGGATGATGTTTGCGAGTCCGTCCTGCGTGATTTTATATTCGTCTATAAGCTCTTTATAAGAATTTGCAAGCTCGATCGGATTTAAATCCTCTCTTTGGATATTTTCTATGAGGGCTAGCTCGCGCAAGCTTTGACTCTCGATGTCGGCGACTATGGCCTTTATCTTACTTTCGCCCAGCATCTTAGTCGCGCGAAATCTCCTCTCGCCCGCGATCAGCATATATCCGCCGTCTTTTTCTATGACGATGATAGGCTGAATGAGCCCGTGCCTTTTGATACTTTCGCTAAGCTCTCTTAGTGCGGTCTCGTCGAAATTTTTACGCGGCTGATACGGGTTTTCTACGATCAAGTCCAAGTCGATATCTTTTACCATATCGCTGTTGCCCTCGTTTAGTTCAGCTTTGTATGCAAGCTCCACATCGCCCAAAATCGCCTCTAGTCCGCGCCCTAGTCCACCCTTTTTAGCCATCTTTTATCCTAAAATACAGCAAGCTAAATTTTGATAAGCTACCGAACCGGGCGATTTTATATCGTATAAAATCACAGGCTTACCAAAACTAGGACTTTCGGCGAGCTTTACGTTTCTAGGCACTATAACAAAGCCGTCGTCAGTCTCTTTACTCTTAAAAAGCTTATCTTCAAAATGCTGCTTTAAATTTGCGACCGTCTCTTTTGCTAGGTTATTTTGCGAGCTGTACATCGTCGGCAAAAAGCCTTTTATCGTTAGTTTTTTATTAATCGTTTTTTTGATTATTTTCACGGTATTTAATATCTGCGCTAACCCCTCTAGCGCGTAAAATTCGCACTGGATCGGGATTATCACGCTATCACTTGCGCTTAGCGCGTTTACGGTGATGCTACCTAGAGCGGGGGGGCTATCGATGATGATAAAGTCATACTGCCCCTCGACCTCTTCGATCTTACTTTTTAGGATTTTTTGATAGTCTTTATTTTGCTCGCTTAGCTCTTGCTCGATGCCCACCAGACCGATGTTTGACGGCGCTAGAAAAAGCGTCGGAATTTCGGTTTTTAGCACGATTTGCGAGAGTTTTTTACGACCGGTTAAAACGTGATAGATATTGTACTCGTAATCGTTTCTGCTAAAGCCCATTCCCGTCGTCGCGTTCGCCTGCGGATCGATATCGATGAGTAAAACTTTTTTTTCGGCGACGGCTAATGATGCGGCTAAATTTACCGCCGTAGTCGTCTTTCCGACGCCGCCTTTTTGATTTGCTATGGTTATAACTTCACACATATTTTTTTCCAGATTTTGTTTTGATTTATTTTACAAAAAACTTACTTTGTATAAGTTTAGTTTGCGCTTTAAATTTTCTGAATGCTTTTTACAGCGCATACGCCGAGCTTTTGTTTAAAATTTAATAAATCTACCTAAGAGAAAAAACTCTTCGTCCGCCTATATCCAAAGAGCCGTCGGGTAGGAGTTTGGCGTCTTTGAGCGCTACCTCTTCGCCCTCAAAGTGCGTGATAAATTCTCTTGATTTTTCAAATTCGCTCTCAAATTTTTTAAAAACTTCCGCCCAAGACGGAGCCGTTTGTAGCATCTTGCAAAACTCCCCGACCGCGGCGCTAGGACTCACGTCTATGTCTAAAATTCCGGCGTTTTCGGGCGCGTTTTTTAAATTTATACCCATGCCGCAAACGTAAATTTCACCGACCCTCGTCGTCAAGGTTCCGCCGATTTTTTTATCGCCAACGTAAAAGTCGTTCGGCCATTTTAGCCAGATTTTCGAGCCGCGAGCCGCGAGCGCTTCACGCATTATCATCGAAAAGTAAATCGACGCTGACTCGCCTTTTAAATCGCCGGACAGCGCCGTCTCGCTCATGCAAAATGAGAAAAATAGATTGCCCTCCAGCCCGCTCCACGTGTTGTTTCTGCTGCCGATACCCTGCGTCTGCTCTTTTGCCACTAGCGCAAAAGGCGGCTGTATTTCGCCGTTTCGTAGCCCCTCGACCAAAACTTTTTGCGTAGAGGGGACGCTATCTGCGAACTCTATTCTCAAATTTTATTCCTTATTAAATTTACTGTTTTATTTTACATTGCGAGCGCATTCGTACCGTTAAATTTACAAGGCAAGCTTCGCTCTGCTCAAATTTACGACACTATATCGCCGATGCCAAGGCGCTTACCGTTTAGATACGCGCTAGCGTCCACCGGCTTTTTGCCGGGCTCTTGCACCTTCATGATCTTAACCGCGCCCTCCCCGCAAGAAACGCAAAAGCCGAGCTTATCAACGTGCAGAATTTTGCCCGCACGTTCAAATTTACGCTCGCAAGATTCGCGCAAAAGCTCTAGTTCTAAAATTTTTAACCCGCTAGCTAAATATATCCCCGGCCAGGGCGTTAGCGCACGAAATTTATTATAAATTTGCCGTGCGCTTTCCTCAAAACTAAAAAGCCCGTCCAATTTGCTTATTTTTTTGCAGTGCGTAGCCTGCGCGCCCTCTTGCTTGAGCGGCGTTAAATTTGTAAAATTTCGCAACACTCGCACTATCAGCTCGCCAGCCAAATCCCCAAGCTCGTAAAACAGCTGCGCCGCCGTTTTGTCCTCGCAAGGCGTATATGCAAAATCGAGCATATCGCCCGTGTCAAGCCCCGCATCCATCAGCATCGCCGTCACACCCGTCTGCTTCTCGCCAGCCAAGATCGCGCTTTGGATCGGGCTCGCGCCGCGGTATTTAGGCAGGATCGAAGCGTGCAGGTTTATGCAAGGGGCGATATCAAGCACGCTTTGCGGCAAAATTTTACCATATGCGGCAACCACGATAAAATCAGGCTTTAGCTCTTTTATCTGTGCCGCGACCGCCTCGTCTTTGAGTGTCGCTGACTGAAAGATCGGCGCGGCGGGAAGGTGCTCCTGCGCATAAATTTTAACCTCGCTCGGAGTTAAAATTTGCTTCCTGCCGACAGGCTTGTCAGGCTGCGTAAAGACGGCCGCGATATTAAATTTCGCCCCCGCAAGCGCGCGTAAAATTTTAGCCGCATACTCAGGCGTTCCCATAAAAACTATATTCATTCTTTTCCTTTAAATTTAGCCAAATCACGGCGCGAGCGATCATGCGGGCGCAATCGTGCTCGAAACAAATTTTACGCAAACCGTGAGGTAAACCCTGGTTCACACTCGTGCGCCTTATTTGACGGCGGCTTGATTTTCATCTCCGCTTTGATCCTTCCACGGCCAAAAAGCGCACGGATCTTCGGACCAATAAATCTTTGCAGACGGTTTCGCTCCCAGCTCATCAAGGCTAATCTTGCCGTCACGATTAGTATCGAGCCTCTTAAATTCCGAGCCTGAGCGCAGATTTAGCTCTACTCTCAGCCCAGACGGCACCTCGCTCGCTGTCCACTCCTGCAAGCTCAGCGCGCCGTCATGATCCTTGTCGTTAAAGTCCATAAAATTCGGCACCGGATCGGCGGGATCGCAACAATACGCGCCGAAACATAAAAATACTAGAATAAAAATTTTATTCATTTCGCCTTCTTAAATTTTATCTTTTTGCGACGTTTGCGAGCGATAAACATAAAATTTACCCGCATATTCGGACGCGCTTAAGGCCTGCGTTCGCAAAAGCCCTCTGCGGCGCGGCTTTAGCGCAACCTACAGCTCCTTTTTAAGTAGCTCAAGCAGGTTAAATTTCAGCTCGTTTATATTTTGTCCCGTCGCCGAGGAAATCGGCATCACGAAAAACGGCTTGGCGGCGTCAAGCTCATAAATATCTTGCTTAAATTTCATCTCGCCAGCCGTGCCCGCGAGCCCCAAATGCGATAAAAACGCGTCAAATTTTTCCTGCAAATTTTCAGCCGCGTCCGCGCGAGTTAGAGCGACCGCGTAATCTCTTTTTGCAAGCTCTCCGGAAAATTTCGCCGTCTCGGCCCTCAGCGCGTCAAACTGCTCCTCAAGACTGCGGTAGTTCGCAAGATCGAGCATAAAAAGCAAAATTTTAGTGCGCTCGACGTGTTTTAAAAACTGCACGCCAAGCCCGCGCCCTTCGCTAGCACCCTCGATAATGCCCGGAATATCGGCCATGACAAAGCCGCTATATTCGTCAACCTCAACGAGACCGAGCTTTGGCGTAAGGGTAGTAAACTCGTAATTTGCGATCTGAGGTTTAGCATTTGAAACGGTCGAGATTAGCGTGCTCTTGCCTACGTTTGGAAAGCCCACGAGCCCCACGTCGGCAATGAGTTTTAGCTCCAATCGCACTTCGCGAGTTTCACCCTCTAGGCCTTTTTGCGCGTATTCTGGGGCTTGATTGATCGAGCTTTTAAAGTGCACGTTGCCAAGCCCGCCTTTGCCGCCTTTTAAAAACGGCTCTCGCTGCCCCTCGCTAGTTAAGTCGCAGAGTAGCTCGCCCGTCTGGGCATCTAGCACCGCGGTACCTGGAGGCACGATGAGCACGAGGTGCTCGCCTCTTTTGCCGTGCATCCTGCGCCCCGTGCCAGCTTCGCCGTTTTGCGCGCGCATGGCCTTTTTGCCTTTATATGCCGCCAGCGTGTGCGTGTTGTTATCGGCGACGAAATACACGTCGCCGCCGTCGCCGCCGTCGCCGCCGTCCGGTCCGCCTAAAATCACGTGCTTTTCGCGGCGAAAGCTCACAGAGCCGGCTCCGCCGTGACCCGAGCTTAGGGTTAAATTTACGCTATCTATAAACATTTTTTGCCTTAGTTTTTAAATTTTATTTCATTATTTTTCGGTTTGTTATTTTGCGAAATTTTCGGATTATATCGGTTTATTGATTAAAATTTGATTTGCCGCAAAGCTTAAACGATTTGCCAGGCGCCGTTATTTATGCGGATCGTTTGCGGTAAATTTTCGCGGTTTGGATCAAATTTCAGGATTTGACGAATAGAACGACGGTCGTTTCTAATACGAGATTTTTTGATAAATTTTAAATCTTTTCTAAGCGAGTTGGGATAACGAAGCCGTTTTGAGCGAGAAAAACTTTTAGATTTCATGAAAATTGAGTTGTTTAAAAAAAGGGGGCTTTCGCCCCGAAGGTTGCGCAGTAATTACGCAGCAGGATAAACAGAAACTTTTTTTCTATTTTTATCTAGTCTTTCGAATTTAACGAAACCGTCGATTAGCGCGAAAATCGTGTGATCTTTGCCTAGACCGACGTTGCTGCCCGCGTGAGTAGCGGTACCGCGCTGGCGGATGATGATGTTGCCCGCGCGAACGAATTCGCCGCCGAATTTTTTAACGCCTAAGCGTCGTCCGATGGAATCTCGGTTATTCTGGGTTGAGCCTTGACCTTTTTTGTGTGCCATATCAGTTCCTTTTTAAATTAAACTTACTCGTCTCGCTTCGATATACTTCGTTGAAAATTCGATATTTGATACTCACGACCCATGCGGTCGCTGCGTTCAAATCCCGATTTTCGCCTCGTCTATCTTTGCGATACATCGCGATCGGCTTATTAGCCTGCGATACTTACGACTTTTACGCGCGTAAACTGTCTTCTAAAACCGCGTTTTAGTTTTGAGTCTTTGCGTCTGCGTTTTTTGTAAATAACGACTTTTTTATCCTTGCCCTCGTTTACGACTTCAAGAACGACTTTCGCACCCTTTACGAACGGCGCGCCTACCTTTACTTCACCGTCGTTTACGCACAAAACGTCCGTAATCTCGACTGATGATTTTGCTTCAGCACTGAAATGGTCAAGCTTAAGATATTCGCCTTCGCTGACGCGATACTGCTTGCCGCCGTGCTTAAATATAGCGTATTTTGACATACTCTACCTTTCTAAATTTGGTAAGACCAAAAAGCGCTTTTGGATCTCAAAAGACTTGGGGAGCTTTGTTGGTTGTAAGAGACGGATGATACCCAAAAGTTTATAAATTTTGGTTTAATGCCCTGGCTTTTAAAATTTCGTCCGCCAGGTTTTTAGGTCGCGCGCAAGAGCAAAAATCCTTCTTAAACTTTCCGTCGTAGCGTAAAATTTAACCTCCTTTTGGGTATAATCGCCCAAATTTAAGTAAATTTGAGCCAAAACGCTCGGCAAGATAAATTTAGGACGAAAATGGCAGGCGAAGACCAAGAAAAAACCGAAGAACCCACCTCCAAAAAGATCGAAGACGCGCGCAAGGACGGCAACGTTCCCAAAAGCCAAGACCTAGCCGGCTTCGTCACGCTCGCGGTCGCGATCTTTGTAGTAGTAGCGCTTCTTGGCTTCATCGGCGATCAGTTTTTCACGCTATATAACTACTATCAAAGCCTCATAGGGCAGGAGTTTACGCGCAAGCTACTCTTTAGCGTCGCGATCACGACGATATTTCGCACGCTGCTCATCATCCTGCCTATCGCCGTTTGTATCGCGGTCGCGGGCGTCGTCGCTAATCTCATGCAGTTTGGATTTATATTTACGACCAAGCCTTTGGAGCCGAATTTAAACAAAATCAATCCGCTAAAAGGGCTCAAAAATCTCTTTTCGCTCAAAAAGCTGATAGACGGCATCAAAATGGTGCTCAAGGTCACGGCGATTTTTACAGTCGGATTTTTGATGTTTTTAAGCTTCATCAAAGAGCTACCGCATACGCTGTTTTTCTCGATGGCGGCGCAACTGGCGTGGCTAAAAGAAAAGATGCTGATTTTAGCCGCCGTGATGCTTATCGTGATGTTTATCATCGGGCTTCTTGACGTGCTGATCGTACGTTTTCAGTATTTTCGCGACCTAAGAATGAGTAAGCAGGAGATCAAGGACGAGTACAAGCAGATGGAGGGCGACCCGCAGGTAAAAGGACGCATCCGCCAGCTGCAAATGCGAGCCGCGCGCAATAGAATGATGCAAAACATCCCGCAAGCAGACGTCATTATCACCAACCCGACTCACTACGCCGTCGCTCTTCGCTACGATAAAACAAAGGAAAAAGCACCCGTGATTCTCGCTAAAGGCGTGGATTTTCTAGCGCTTCGCATCAAGCAAATCGGAGTGCAAAACAACGTCAAAATCGTTGAAAATCCGCCGTTAGCGCGCGAGCTATACAAAATGTGCGAGGTAAACGATATGATCCCCGCAGAGCTCTTTCGCGCCGTCGCCGAGGTGCTAAGCTTCGTCTATATGAGCGACAAACAAAAATTCGGCGATAGGCTGAAGTGAAATTTAAATTTGACTTTTTGGCTGTAAATTTAAAGCCGAATTCGGAGTCAAATTCGCACCGTTTAAATTTGAATAAATTTAAAAATTTATGCGCAAATCCGCAATTTTACGGCGTTAAAACCTATCGGTTGCGTTTTTTAATTCAAACCGATTTTTAAAATTCGCTTGCAAGAGACGCTCGTCGTTTGTAGCCGCAAAAAGCAAAATTCGCCCAAAAACAGGGAGAAAAACCGGCTTTACGCGAATCATCCGCCTATGCCGATCATCGCCGCCATCTCGCCCCGGCTAAGCGGTTTGATCAAGACGTGATTGGCGTCGGTAAATTTATATTTTTCTTTAGGCAAACGCGCCGTAAACTCATCGTAGTTTAGCGTGCCTACGACGGTCGCGCCCTCGCCTTTGCCGGCAACCAAAACTACGCGGTAAAAGCTCAACTCATCGTCGCTAACTAGCTGCATATTTGCCCTCTCTACGCTAGGCAAAATCGGCATGATCGTGGGATAAAGTTGCGTCAAAACGTACTCGCCAAAAGTCTGCCCGTCATCTGTATCGTAAAACTGCTGCGCGGCGTCGTAGGCGTCGATATTTTGGATATCCGTTACAAACTCGCTAAAGGCGTCGATCGAATTTTTTGCGGATAAAATTTCGTCTATGATATTTTCGTTAAACGTTACTTCGCGCGTAAGTCCGTAGATAGTATACGTATGGCCGTCTTTCGTATTTGATTTCACCACTTCTAGTCCGAATTTTATATCGCTCACAAAGTCGTAGTCCAAAACGCTCCGAGCGGTAAAGCTTAAATTTTCGTCCTCTTTAAACTCGTTTTGAGCGGTTATCTCGCAGTTAAATTTAGACGCCAGCGCAGAGACGAATTCTAGCGTTAGCTCCCAGTCAGAGCGCGTAGCGGGCGTGGTTATACGTATCTCGTAGCCATCAAGATACCCCAGCTCAAAGCCTCGTCCGCACTCTTGGAGGGTACCGATGCGAATACACTCGTACTCGTCTAAAAACGAGTCCAAAAAGTCCTCCCTCGTAAACTCCTCCTCAAACTCGTCAATGCTAAACTGTTCCAAATCAGGCAGTATCTCCAAGGCTTGCTTTACGCTCAAGCACTCGCATCCCTCAATAAAAAACGTCGTAGCCATTTTTATCCTTAATCCGAATTTAGCTTAAACTGCGGATAAATTTTATAAATTTGACGCTTAAATTTAGCTAGATAAGTAAAATTTAAAAAGCACGGAGGCTAAAACTCCGGCCGTGGTATCAAAGGTATCCAAAAAATCCGGCGAATATAGCCAAATCGCGTTAAGCGATACCGCAAACAAATTTGTAAAATTTACTTTCGAATTTGAGCGTAAAACGATAAGGCGAAGTATTTTTTCTTTTTACTTCGCGCAAGCGCTCGTAACGAGACTTCGCTACGAGGAGACGAGGCGGAAACGACGGAGGCGAGGGAGCGGACTAGTCGTCCGTGACCGAAGTCGACCGAGTTTCCAACGAAGTATAAAGGAAAAAGACAAGCCGCAAAAGCAGCTTGTCTAAAAGCAAAATTATTTAATAAATCCGTAAAGGTTAGCCAACACCCAACCCACCGCACACGAGCTAAACACGCCGATAAGACCCGGGATGATGAAGCTATGGTTGATGACGTATTTACCGATGTGCGTAGTACCCGAGCGGTCAAACTGGATCGCCGCAAGGTCGCTCGGATAAGTAGGAAGGATAAAGTATCCGTAGCAAGCCGTAGCAAACGCGACGATGATGCCTGGATCCACGCCGATCTGAACGGCAAGCGGTACGAACGTCGCGGCGGCTGCGGCTTGAGAGTTTAGGAACTTAGAAATCAGCATACCTACGACGATATACATCCATGGATAAGCTTTCATAACTTCGCCCAGAGAACCTTTTAGCATCTCGATGTGAGAGTGGAACATCGTATCAGCCATCCAGCTGATGCCGTAGATCGCTACGAGCGCAACCATACCGCTGTGGAAAATCTCGTTTTGAGCGATTTTAGCAGCCTTGATGCCTGAGTAGATCATCATGATGGACGCAGCTAAAAGCATGAAAATTTGGATCGTATCGACCATGCCTAGAGGGGCGGTCTTTTTCATAGTATCTTTTACTACGATGCTGGCGTTTGCGACGGTTTCGGTCTTGTCACCTTTAGTAATAACTACGTTGCCGTCTTGAAGCACGATGGTTTGAGTTACTTTTTTGTCTTTATCTAGGACTTCTACGTTAGTAAATTTAGTAGCGTCTTTTACTTTGCTGTCTTTTACGTTTGAGACGACTTTGCTATCATCTACGGTAGAGACTACTTGACCGTCTTTTACGGTAATGTTTTTAACTACTTTTTTATCCACTACGATTTCGATAGATTTACCCGGGACGTCGCTAGTCCAGCTAGGGCGAAGCTGTTTATAGTAGCCTAGAATCGCCACGATAGCGATGGTAGCTAGGAATATCCACATTATATTCCATTGCTTTTTAGGCAGATGAACGCCGACTAGCGATTTAGAATCGTCAGAGCCGTATATGTATTTTCTTTGCTCCGGATCTTTAATTTTTTCTTGAAATTCAGGGTCTTTATCGAGGTCTTTTCCTCTAAATACGGAAAAAGTACCAATGCAAAGCACGCCTATGAAGGTAGCCGGAATCGTAACTTTAAGCAAATCTACATAGCTAGTAAAGCCGTCGATATGAACGGTGCCCGTGCCTAGCAAAACCGCGACCATAGATACGCCCGCAACCGAAACCGGGCTAGCGATGATAGCTAGCTGAGACGAGATCGTGGTAGCAGCTAGCGGTCTTTCCGGACGGATACCGCTTTTCATCGATACGTCGTAAATAATAGGAAGTAGCGTGTAAACCGTGTGTCCGGTACCGCATAGAACCGTTAGCGTCCAGCCGCAAATCGGAGCTAGATAGCAAACTAACTTGGGATGCTTTCTAAGCGCTTTTTCCGCGATTTGAAGCATAACGTCAAGACCGCCCGCGGCTTGCAAAGTAGCGCTTGCTACGACGACGGCTAGGATCGTAAGGATAACGTCGATAGCGGGTTTGCCCGGCTTCATACCGAATGCAAATACCAAGATAACAAGACCGATGCCTCCTAGTACACCCAGCGCCATACCGCCTTTTTTAGCGCCGTAGAACAGACATCCGAGTACGACTATTAGTTGGAGAGTAAACTGCATGCTTTCACTCAAACTGGTTAGGAATTCCATTTTTTCTCCTTTTAGGAAATTATGGCGCGATTATATAAATATTAAAATTAAATACTAATAAAAAAATTAAAAATACATTCGTATATATTAATCTTACATTTAATAATAAATTTTATCGATTCTATAAATTTAAAAATTAAATACCCTTTTTAAATACATTTAAAAGAAAAATTTATATATAATCCTAAGATAAAAAATTAATAATTATACTTAAGGAGCAAACGTGCAAATTCCTATTCGCTACGGCAAAGATGATATCATCGACCTAAGCGTTCCGGGAAAAAATTTACTGGGAGTTTTTAACCCCAACCCCGTGGCTAAATTTGACGAAACGGCGCTCATCGCAAAGGCTCTGGCAAATCCGATAAATCAAAAAAGCTTTGACGAGTTTATAGCAGGCGACGAAAAGATCGTTATCATCGTAAACGACGGCACCAGGCCCACGCCGACGGCCAAAGTTTTAAAGCAAATTTATCCAAAGCTCCGCGATAAAAATAAAACCTTCATCATCGCCACGGGCTGCCACAGAGAGGGCACGCTAGAAGAGTACGAGATGATCTTCGGCAAAGAAATTTACGCGGAGCTTAACGCCAAAGGCGAAGTATGCGACCACGACTCTAAAAAAGATGAAATGAGCTATCTGGGCGAGTCCAAAAACGGCACGCAGATGTATCTAAACAAAATCGTAGCGGAAGCCAAAAAAGTGATCGTCATAGGCTCGGTCGAGCCGCACTATTTTGCGGGCTACACGGGCGGGCGCAAGGCGTTTTTACCAGGCGTCGCCAAATACGAAACCATCGAGCAAAATCACAAACTAGCCCTTAGCGCCGACGCTCAGGCGCTGCGTTTAGAGGGCAATCCCGTGCATGAGGATATGATCGACGCGATGAAAGTTCTCGCGCACATCGACGTTTTTTCGGTCCAGACGGTGCTTGACAGCGAGCACGGCGTGTATTACGCAAGCGCGGGCGATCTAAACGACAGCTTTTACGACTGCGTGAAAAAGGCCGACGAGGTCTTTTGCGTAAATATCCCGCGCAAGGCAGATATCGTGATCTCGGTCGCGCCCTACCCTATGGACGTCGATCTTTATCAGGCGCAAAAAGCCCTAGACAACGGCAAACTAGCGCTTGCTAAGGACGGGATTTTGATAATGGTCGCAAAGTGCCGCACGGGCATCGGTCCAAAGCCGTTTTTTAACCTAATGGCGTCCGCGCCGACTCCGCAAGAGGTGCTGGAAAAAATTTCAAACGAATTTCACCTAGGCTATCACAAGGCCGCCAAAATGGCCGAAATCTCGCTCTGGGCGCAGACCTGGGCGGTGAGCGAGCTTAGCGACGATGAGATGCGAGCCGTTCACCTAAAACCGTATCACGACCTACAAAAGGCCCTAGACGACGCGCTCGCGCAAAAGGGCGCGGACGCGGGGATCATTATCTTGCCGTTTGGCTCGATGACCGTGCCTAAGGTTTAAGCTTGGCGAAATTTCTTTACTACGACGCGAGCGCAGGTATCAGCGGCGATATGAATTTAGGCGCGCTGGTGGATTTGGGCGCGGATTTTAGCTATCTTTGCGCCCAGCTTGCTAAGCTAAATTTGGCTAGCGAGTTTTACCTACGCAAGCGCAAAGCGCTAAAATGCGGTATCTCCGCAACCAAAATAGACGTCGTTTGCGCAACAAATCGGGGTCAAATTCCGCTTGGCCTCTTAGGCGCTAAATTTAGCCCGCGTCAAAATTTAAACGGCGAAATTCATAGCGCCCAATTTAGAGCGGATAAGCCCGCCCAAAACCGCCCGCATCCGCGAAATTTCGCGCAAATTTTAGAGCTTATCGAGAGCTCTAGCCTAAGCGCTTTCATAAAAAAAACCGCAAGCGAAATTTTTGGCGTTATCGCGCGAGCCGAGGCCAAAATCCACGGCACTAGCGTAGAGCAAGTACATTTCCACGAAGTTGGCGCCGCAGATAGCATCGCAGACGTGGTGGGTGCAGCTATTTGCTTGGAGGCTTTGGGCGCGCCGCAAATTTTTGCTTCACCTATCGAACTTGGCGGCGGTTTTGCGCATTGCGCTCACGGCAGGCTAGCCGTACCGGCGCCTGCTGTTTGCGAAATTTTAAAAGGCGCGCAAGTAAGCCTAGGGCGGGCGAATTTCGAGACGACTACGCCCACGGGAGCGGCGATTTTAAAGGCCTGCGCGCTAAATTTAAGGGATCAAGACCGTCGCGAACCGCCGAGAAATTTTAAAATTTTAAGCACGGGCTACGGCGCGGGCGATAAAGAGGCCGCGGATTTTGCCAACGCGCTTCGCGTAATACTTTGCGAAACGAGCGAGGATTTAGGCGCGAGCGGCGAGCCGAATTTAAGCGCGAAAAGCGGCTACGGCGAGGTTTGCGAGCGGATTTTAATCTCCACTAATATCGACGATATGGACGCCGAGAGCTTTGCCTTTGCGTGCGATATTTTACGAGATAGCGGCGCGCTGGACGTATTTAGCAGGTCTATTTTTATGAAAAAAGGACGCGCGGGCTTTGAGCTAAACGCGCTGTGCCGCAAGCAGGACGCCGCGCGGATAAAGGGGCTAATTTTCGCGCATACGACGGCGATCGGAGTTAGGGAGTGCGCCGTGAGGAAAACGGAGCTTGCGCGCGAGTTTTGCGAGGTAGAGACTAAATACGGTAAAATAAGGCTTAAAATTTCGCGCGGCCGAGTTTGCGGTTTTAACGCCGAGCAAAATTTGGCGGATGAAAATTTAGCCCGAAATTACTCCGAAATTTTAAAAATCAAGCCAGAATTCGAAGACTGCAAAAAAGCCGCGCAGAGATTTCAAACGACGATCCGCGAGGTTAGAAACGAGACTTTAAAAAAATATGACGAAACTAGAAATTCTAAAAAATGATATAAAAAAGCTGGAAAATTTAGCCGTAGCGTTTAGCGGCGGCGTGGATAGCTCGCTACTGTTGCGCGTTGCCGCCGATACGCTAGGCCGGCGCGCGGTAGCTATCACGCTAAAATCGCCCTATATGTCGGGGCGCGAGATAAAAGAGGCGGTGGAATTTACCCGTACTTACGGCATCAGGCACGAAATTTTAGAGCTAGAAGCGCCCGAAGCGGTAAAAAATAATCCGCAAGATCGCTGCTACGTCTGTAAAAAGGCGGTTTTTACGCGGCTAATCGAGCTGGCAAAGCATCTAGGCTTTACAAACGTCGCCGACGGTACGAACTTAGACGACCTTGGCGAATACCGCCCGGGGCTTAAAGCAAAAGACGAGCTTGGCGTGCTTTCGCCGCTTAAAGGCCTCAAAAAATCAGAGATTAGAGAGCTTAGCCGCGAGCTTGGGCTGCCGACCGCGGATAAGCCCAGCTACGCATGCCTTCTGACGCGTTTACCGCACGATAGGGAGTTTTCCGCGGAGGAAATTTCGCTCGTGGAGCGAGCCGAAAATCTGCTAATCTCGCACGGATTTTTAAATATTCGCGCGCGATTTGACGGCAAAGCCTTTAAGCTGCAAATGGGTGCGAGCGAGACTAGGCGCTTTTGCGCGGGAGATTTTAGCGCCGTCGTACGCGAGATCGCCGCGCTTGGCGAGTATGATATTTTGCTTGATTTAAAGGGGCTTCGCGGGGAGATTTTAAATGACGAATGATGAGGCTTTAAATTTCGTCCGCGCCGTAAAATCGGGCGAAAAAAGCGAGCGCGAAGCGATAGAGTTTTTAAGGGATTTTCCTTTTAGCGACACGGGCTGCGCTAAAATCGACGTTCAACGCGCCATGCGAAACGGCGCGGGCGAGGTGATCTACGGCGAGGGCAAGACGGACGATGAAATTTTGCGTATCGCGGAGGCGATCGGCGCGAGAGGGCAAAATATCCTAATCACGCGCACGAACGAGCGGGTTTTTAAGCGGGTGCGCGAAATCTTGCCGCAGGCGGAGTTTAACGCTCGCGGCCGCGTGATCAGTGTCAAATTTAGCAAGCCCGCGCTCACGCAAAGCTACATCGCGATAGTCTCTGCCGGCACCGCCGACGGCGCGGTAGTGGAGGAGGCATACGAGACAGCGAGATTTCTAGGCAACGACGTGCGTAAATTTAGCGACGCGGGCGTGGCGGGGCTGCACAGGCTCATCGCAAATTTAGACGAGATACGCGCCGCAAAGGTCGTCATTGCGGTGGCAGGCATGGAGGGCGCGCTAGCTAGCGTGCTGGCGGGTCTCGTGAGCGCGCCCGTCATCGCGGTGCCCACCAGCGTGGGATACGGCGCGAGCTTTGGCGGGCTGGCGGCGCTGCTAGCGATGCTAAACAGCTGCGCAAACGGCGTGAGCGTCGTAAATATCGACAACGGCTTCGGCGCCGCATATAACGCGAGCTTGATAAATCATCTCTAAATTTACGTTCGCGCGCTGGTCAAATTTAACGGCTAAATTTAAAAGGAAAGCGTTGCGAGAGGAAAATTTAAACGAGCAAAAGGCTGGACCGAAGGGCGCAAAACAGCGCGAGCAAAATATGCAAACAAAGCAAAGCACGAGAACAAAGTTAGCGTTTTTAACCGCGGCGACTCTGATTTTAGCGGCTGAAATTTACATCGCGATCTGCGTAAAGGGCGGCTTCGTGCGCCACTACGCGGGCGACGTTTTGGCCGTTATCTTGCTTTATGCGTTGGCTCGGGCTATTTTTAGCGTGCCGCCTTTAAATTTCCCGCTTAAAATTTTCGTGTTCGCGGCGGCTTTGGAGCTTGCGCAGTATTTTGGCGCGGTGCAAATTCTAGGCATAGAAAATAAAATTTTAAAAGTAATGATCGGCGGAACGTTTGATTTCGCCGATCTACTCTGCTACGCTGCGGGCTGCGTCCTAGCGGGCGCCGCCGAAAAATTTGAAAGCAAAAACCAGCAAAGAAGAAGCGATAGATAAAGAAAAAGCCGCGCAAAAGATGACCGAGGTCATGGCGAAATTCGTCGGCTACACGGGCAAAGTGCTGCCTGATGATGTGACGGCGAAGCTAAGCGAGCTCGCCGAGCGCGAGACACAGCCGCTGACAAAAGAGATCTACAAAACGATGTTTGAAAATCAGCGCCTAGCCAAGGAGCTAGACCGTCCGTCCTGTCAGGATACGGGCGTGATCCAGTTTTTCGTGCGCTGCGGAGCGAACTTCCCGCTCATCGGCGAGCTTGAGGAGCTGCTGCGTGAGGCCGTACTGCGAGCGACGCGCGAGGCTCCGCTACGTCACAACAGCGTCGAGACCTTCGACGAGTACAACACCGGCAAAAACGTCGGCAAGGGCACGCCGAGCGTCTTTTGGGAGATCGTACCGGATAGCAGCGAGTGCGAGATCCACACCTACATGGCGGGCGGCGGCTGTAGCCTGCCCGGCAAGGCAACCGTACTGATGCCGGGCATGGGCTACGAGGGGGTCGTGAAATTCGTCATGGACATAATGACCAGCTACGGCATAAACGCCTGTCCGCCGCTGCTAGTGGGCGTGGGCGTGGGTACCTCGATCGACGTGGCGTCCCTGCTATCTAAAAAAGCGCTGATGAGGCCGCTAGGCTCACATAATCCAAACGAGCGAGCCGCGCTAACCGAAAAGCTACTCGAAGAGGGCATCAATAAAATCGGCCTGGGCCCGCAGGGCATGAGCGGCGCGAGCTCTGTGATGGGCGTACATATCGAAAACTGCGCCCGCCATCCAAGCGTCATCGCCGTTGCAGTAAACGTAGGCTGCTGGTCGCACCGCAAAGGGCACATCGCCTGGGACGAGCAGCTAAATTTCGACGTAAAATCGCACAAGGAGTTCGCGCTATGAGTAAGAGAATTTTAACCACGCCGATCGCGCCCGAGGATCTAGCAGATATCAAAATCGGCGACGTGATCTACCTCACGGGGCACATCGTTACCTGCCGCGACGTGCCGCACAGACGCGTCGTAGAGGAGGGCCTCGAGCTGCCGCTAGATATCAGGGGCGGCGCGATCCTGCACGCGGGACCGATCATCAGAAAAACGGGTGATAAAAGCTTTGAGATGGTCTCCGTGGGGCCGACGACTAGCATGCGGATGGAGAAATTCGAGCGCGAGTTTATCGCCAAAACGGGCGTGCGCCTGATAGTGGGCAAAGGCGGCATGGGTGAGGGCACGATGAGCGGCTGCAAGGAGTTTGGCGCGATACACTGCGTATTTCCCGCGGGCTGCGCGGTGGTGGCCGCGACGCAGGTCGAGGAGATCGAGAGTGCGGACTGGACGGAGCTTGGGATGCCCGAGACGCTGTGGAAGTGCCGCGTGAAGGAGTTTGGCCCGCTCATCGTCTCGATTGACGCGCACGGAAATAATCTTTTCGAGCAGAACAAGGTCAAATTTAACGAGAAAAAGGACGCGGCGCTAGCTGAAATTTTACCGCAGGTCGGGTTTATAAAGTAGCTAAAATTTGGCGGCCCCTGCTTTAAATTCTACGCCTTAAATTTTTGCACCCTGCCGCTAAATTTTAAAATTTTACCGATCTAGCGATGATTAAAATTTAAGAGTCTTGCGTAGATATACACGGGCGTGGACGGTCAAGAAAACAGGCGGAAAGACGGAGCGCGAGATTAAATTTTATCTGCAAATTTAGCTAATCACGGAGATAAATTTTAAAAACTTAGACCCAGAAAGCCGCTATTTTCTAAAACGCAAGCTTTAAAAACGGTGCTTCTAGCCTGCTGAAGCTCTTTCGTAAATTTAACCTACGCACTATTTTTCTGCGCGAATTTCACGCTTGCATAGAGGTAGCTTGCAAGCCCTAGCGCGCCTAGTATCGCGCCCGCCTTGCCTGATTTTAGGCATGAGTGCGCAAATTTAGCTAAAACAAGTCTTGGCGGCTTAAATTTGCGTCCGCAACGTAGCCAAGAGGCAAAATATAAATATAAAGCAAACATAAATAAATACCAAAATCTACGGCACTGACGACGGCTGCGGAACTGCGGATATAAATCTGATCCAAAGCAAGCTTGGCGTCCGTATAAGCGGCAGTTAAAAGAAATTTTGGATTTTTATGACGGCGGAAGCGTAGGCGATGAGGATATTATTTATTTACTAAAAGTCGCAAGCCAAACGCTGTAGGTGATACTTCAGGCTCGGACGCAATCCAAATTTAGCCGCCGTTTACGGATAAATTTAAGCCAAATTTAACGGCTCAAACAGCAAAATTTATCCATTAATTAACAATACAAAAAAAGGAAAAATTTGGGCAAAACGACTTTTACGGTTGTATTTTTCTGCGCTTGCGTGCTGTTTTTGGCGGCGGTAGGGTACTTTGCTTTCGGCGTTTTGGCAAAATTTTACGCTTTTATCAAATTTGCCGCGCGCCTTTGCTTGCAAGACCCTAAATTTAGCCTAGCCATGTTCGCTCCCGCGTTCATCTTATCGCTTTATATCGCGCTGGTTTCGCAAAATATCATTTTTGATTTTACTTGGGGCGCCTCGGCAAATGTTTTCGGCGGGCCGGCTTCCGGGTTGTTTTTAGACGCGCTACTTTTTGGATTTTCGCTGATTGCAAGGCTAGAGAAGAGGTATTTTTACGTTTTTTCGTTTCGCTTGGCGCTTTTGGAGCTACTTTGCGGGCTTATTACGGCGATAATTTCAAGGGATATTTTTAGCATTTACGTCCCGTGCGCGCAGATTTTACTGGTATTTTGCATATGTTTTGACTTTTTATGCCTGAGTGCGGCGAAAGCAAACGCGAAGCTGCTAGATGATTTGAGCGCAAAAAATGATTTAAGCGAACCAGAAAACCTTGCCAAAGAGGCGCTAGAGCGGCTAGCAAACTCGCCAAGCAAAGAGGAAGCGTTACTGCAAGCAAACATTATCCGCATGAAATTGAAGCAAGAATACCGCGCGGCTTAAATTTATGATTTTAGCCGTTTAAATTTAGCGTTTCTCGCATCAAAATTTGAGCTAAATTTGCGCTCATTTATCAACGGGTACAGTCAAATTTAAACAGCCTTTAACGAGTCGGCTAGCGTTGTCTAAATATCCGCCTAAAAAACTCGGCCGTTTAGCGAGCCCTAAGCAAAATGAACGCCCGTAGCTGCCTACAAATCTGTATAACAAGATACGCCGACATCATCACGCAAAAATTCGCAATACCAAAGCCAATCATCTCATAACGTAAAAATAGACCTAATCTCATCTGCGCTATGAACTCCCACGTCGGCCGATAAGTGTGCCATATCCAATAGCCGGAGAAAAAATCATTAAGTCCGCCAAATACCAAAGAGCATACGATAAGCGCAAATAAAATAATGCCTTGCGAAAGTGCTTGGGCGTTGCTTTTGTTTCCTTTGAGTCTACCGGTAATGCCGCTAACCACGCCGCTAAGCCCCGCAAATACAAAACAAACTAGCATAAAAAAGCATAAATAACTAAGATGAAACGCCGCCACGTCGCTAAAGGTCGTTTTGGTTCGCGCTACGTCTATAACCGGGTAAAAGCTCGCCATAAACGTCGTAAAGGCCCTAAAAACCGCGTGAGCGGACAAGATGTTTTCGGGCACGGCAAATAAGCTCAAAGCAGCCAAAGCGTAAGCGCCCAGGCTAACGAGAAAGGCGGTTTTAAGCCTCCTTGCGGTTAATCTTAATCTTGCTTTTAGTCTTATAGTCTTATTTTTTGGCTCTATAACTGCGACCTTTTAGCGATTTTTGAGCGCATTATATCATCTTCTTTACCCAAATTTATGCTCTTTTATATGCCGCCTATTTGACTTTATGCAGTTTGATCCAGCCCGCTTTTTGGCAAAAGCTAAAATTTTGGCGCCGTTTGCGCGTATCTTTGAGCAAGTTTGTTTGCCGCGACCGATTTTATCCCGCAAATAGGGCGCATATTAGCTAGGCAACCCGTCTGTAATCAATATTAATCGCGCTTTTTGCGTAAGCTTTTGTTTTTAATTTGCTGAGATATTTATTTCTTGACGCTCCTTGCGTAATCTTAGCAAAATCCTTTAAAACACCCTTTGTCCGGCTATTTTACGGGCATCAGCTGTAACGGCGCCAACTGCTTTACGTATCTTGCAAGACCTGTCTACTTCTTTGATGCCGTTTGCCGATTTGCCCGCACTGGCGGAGTCAAAGCGTCTTTTCTATCGCTTAGAATTTTCAAATTTAGGCTCAAGATAAGTTAAATTTTCAAAAGCGTTTTTCTCAAAGCAAGCACGTCCCATCGGCAGCAAATAAAGTAAAGTTAAGTACGAGAACTATGATTTTGCCAAAGCTCTTAAAGCGGGTGGCTTAGAGAAGTTAAAAATAGGTACATAATTCGTTCTCAAATTTTAGATAATAAATTTAAAGAAGTTCTCAAGTATTTAGCAAAGGAAATAGAACTTACTAAAATAGCAAATCTAACCGGCTTTTTAGGCAAAATTCGGTACGTCAGCTTGCCTAAATGATTGTTTAAGTAGATAAAAATCGCCTTTACTTCGCTATGCTTACTACTTTGCAAGAAGCTAACGGCAAAACCATATAAACAGCATTGAAATTTTAGCTGCTACTTGCTTCGCTACCGCCTACCCAAAGGCTACGAGTATATTAAAGTAGAGCAAAAGAAAATATGCTAAGCATGGATTTCTAAAATTAAAGGGAATTTTTATGCGTAGTGACAGTGACGACCGCAAGGAAGTTAAGAAAAAGAGAATTTATACCTTATCTTAAAGAGTGTATTCTGCTCTACATCGCGGTGTTTTTAGCTTTTTAAGAAGTGGCTACAAGCGTAAAGAGTTTAAATATAGCACTAAAACTACGCAATAAAACTTATGTCAGAACTATTGAAATTGACAAGAGAAAATTCGCTTAAGTTGCCTTAAACTAAAAATATTAAGAAAATTTTTGTGGTTATCTTACGTTATGAGTGGTGCCCCGTGTATAATCCTTGAAAAACTCGATTAAATCACGATATACGGATATTTCTGTTAAACCAATAAATCGCATTCTATCAAAAAATCGTAAAGTTTATCTTAAATTTCTAAAATTTCTAAAAAAATTTTCCTAAGGCGTAATACAATATGTTTTATCCTAGCCTTGCCCCGCCTTTTTTTGCCTTAACTTGTATCACGGTAGGGCGGCGGCAATGGCTAGAGATACCGCAGGACTTACGCCTGCGATGACCTTCGATTTTCTCCCCAAACGACTTCGTCGCTTCGGGACCCAAAATCGAATGAAGATTATGCTAGTTCTTATTTCGCGGATTTCGGGGACCCGGCACGCGCAAATAATACCGAGATACAAGTTCTTGTGCGCGTGTTGGGAGAAAACCGCGGTAAAGCTCGAAGAGCGTGTATCTCCCGAAACAGCGAATACTTGGAGCTGGAGCGGGGGATAAAAAAGACATATTGAATTACGCTTTGTTTGGACCATTTTTATATGATCTAAAATTATATTGTTTAAAATTTTTTCTTAGAAATCGATACCATCGTATTTTTTAGCTTGTTCTTCATTTTTGATTTCGATTTCAGGCTTATTGAATCTTTCATCTAGCCCGTTATTTCGTAAATCTTGCTTGTAGACTTTTCCCCAATATCCGACATTTAGAGAATCCTCGAAAATGTCTAATTTTCGAAGTTGATAATGCTCCATAACTTGACTCTTTCCTTGATAATCATTCCAGTTAGACATGCATCGGTTGATTGTTTTTACAAACCCTTTAAGATTAAAACTCGTGATAGATCTCCAATATTTGGATAGTTTTCTAGCGAAAAATTTCGAAATTTCATTTGGATTCTTCGGATTAAAAGTATTTAGCTCGTTTGGAAGAATCCCTAATTTTTGAACATTCTCGCCGTTTCCATGATACTTGATCTCGCTTGCAGCTTCGTTTATCCTCTCTTGAAAGTAAGTGTAAGGAGTTACATAGCGATTCTTAGAAAACAAATATGCCGAGTTTTGATCTTGGATGTATAGATGTCTACCGTCTTTTGTATGCATGATTTGATTTTTTCCTTCTTGGTGGATCGTAGCCGAAGGTTCGAAATACCTAACAAGATCGTAAAGAGGAACGCAATCATGCAATGATTGTAGCGACACTCTCGTCAAATATCGTTCATCATCGATTGGTTCATGCTGAAGTTCAAATTTCTTTATAGCATCTATGCCTTGCTTGATTTGATCGATATTCTCGAAGGTTTGATTTTCAATAGCTTGTGCGACTCTTACTTGTTTTAGGAGTTGGGCTTCTCGTAAGATCTCCGAATTGTCGAAGGTTTTGCCATCGATTACGTAAACCGAATCCTTTTTTAATGGCTGATAGTAGCATTGCGAAGAAGTATCCGAAACGGTATCGATCTTTCCTTCAAGCCCGAGATTTCTTACTACCAGATGTATATAATCTTTATAAATATCCTTGTCTTGAAGAGCTTTCGTGGTAGGAACAATTATACGAAATTTCTCGGTTTTTCCGTCGTAGAGATGACTCGAGGATGGATAGATAAAGCCCTGAATACCTTGTTTTTTCAATAGTTCTACACCATCGGAAATTTTCATATCCTGATGAGGCTCTTTGTTGTCGACGTCGAATATGAGGGTTTTCGTAAAACCCGATATATTAGCATTATTCCTCGATCCGTTCGAAAATTTAGCCATGCTTATAGCCGAGTATTGTTTGAGGATATTTTCGACGTTTTGGGGGTTTGTGGTTATCGTTTTCCAACCCGTTTCAGCATAATATACTTTTTTATGTATACTCCCTTTTTTAATAGCTTCCTGCGTAGCTTTTTGGTTTATACGGAAATCATTGGATACGCTAAGCTCGATCTGATCCTGATTTTTGATGCTTTTGTTAAGCGATTCCTGCTCAATGGCAATATCGCTTAAAATCTTCACGGCATTGTCGAAACTTAAACGAAGCTCCTTTGTGCAGTAGTCGAGAATATTCATGTTTCTCATACTAGGTTTACCGGTCTTCGGCGTTATCGTGCTAAATCTAACGCGATCCCCTTTTTCGTTAGATTCTATGTTTACGCCGTATCTAGCCTTTAAGGTAGGAATAAACAGATTAACGTCTTTTGCTTTTAAAGCTTCCGCAAGTTGGATATTTTGAGCTCGTATTTCGGGATCAACAGCTTTGACTATCTCGGCCGCAATAACCGAATTTTTCGTATTTTCTTTGATTTCAGATAATTCGATATCTTTCGTTTCAGCTTGATTTTGGCTAGTCGGTAGTATATGCTTTTGATCGATCTCCTCTGGGATTTTCGGTTTCCCCTTCTCCACCATAGCTGCTTTTCGGAAACTCTCGTATTGTCGATAGAGCTCGGATCTACTCAAGCCCAAAGGTTCGGGATTATCGAGTCCGAATTTCTCGGACATAATATCCTGAACTATCGATTTGAATTTGATTGCGCTTGCTGCCATTTGGCTACGATCCTTTGAGTAGATCATACCCGCAAATTTTACCGATCTTGTAAATTTCATATTTTCGAAGCTAATGATTAAGTGGATGTGCGGACTCCTTCCGATATCCTTTCCTTCGTATTCCTGATTTAAACGTTTTGATTTTTGATCTTCCCCTTCTCGTGGAATGTACGGTTCGCTTTGTATGATCGGAATATGAGCTTCGGCATAGAGAATCATCTCATCTTTAGAGTGATTTGGGAAGTTTAATTTTAAATACTCATCGATGATTTCTTGGATATTTCCGTCTTTTTCGATCGTTTCCCACTCTTCCCTAGTGAACGATAATGAAGCATGGTAGTAGTTGTACTTTTGCTTGCTTTTTGGATTTTTTAATTGGGCATCTTGACTGTCCTTGATGGCTTGCAAGTTTCCCATGAGAGGTACTCTTTGATCCTTTTCGTCTCTTGAGTATACCGAATGTTTTGTGTGTCCGGTTTCTAGATATTCGGCGATTCCTTTTTCGCCTTTCGTTAGTTGAGCTATCATTCCTTGCCTTTCAATAGAGCGTAAATTTTTGTTAAAAGCTGTTCGTTTTTAAAAAGAGCTTCGAGAATTTTTATTTGAGAATCCGTCGAAATTTGTTCTTGTTTTGCGATCGTATTTGTTGCCTTGGCGATCTGATTTAGGTTATTTGATGCTTGAAAAAAAGAGTATCGAATTTGCGGATCGATCTGTTTTGTAATTTGATTTATGATCTCGGAATTCAAGATCGATTTTCTAATAAACTCTGATTCAGATATACCGACTCGGCTTGCCTTTTCTTTCAAAAGAGCTTTCAGATCTGCCGAGATTATAAACTTAATATTTTCGTTTTTTATCATTTTTTTAATCTCCTTTGATTGGAAAAATGATGATTGAAGAGTTTTAGCCCTTAGGCTAAAATCTCTCACCTTTGGTTAATCCTTTTAGCTCTGTTTTAAGCTAAAGGATTAACAGCCCTCTGCAAGAGCGGGACAATATCTATGGGGGAGGCGTATGCCCCCACATATATGTGTCACGCTACATTCTTCTATAATCAAATTAATTATAAGAAGATTTCCATTTTTGATATTCACGTCTAGCCTTTTCTTTGTCTTTGAAAATTGCATTAACAAATCCGTTTAGGCTTATAAGCTCGTCGTTTAAGCCTTGATTTTCTCGAAGTAATTTTTCGTTTTCTTGTTTTCGTTCAAGAGATATTTTTATAATTTGCTCGTTATCACTTAATGTCTTTCTTGCTTGATTGATTACAGGTAAGCACATCCATAAAATGAACGTTAATTCAACGATAAACAAAATTACATGTATCATAATCGCTTGAGGAATAATCCAAATATTTTTTATTAGACTCGAAGCCTGTTTTAGATTGTTTACCGCATTAGCAATATTATTGATTGCCTTGATTGCAGATCCGTCTACGGATTTCGTAAATGACTTTTCTTTCTTGTCGATCTTGTCAAAAACAGCTGTTAAAGTTAAATCGTATTCCGTTTTTACTTCGTCTAATTTATCTTTTAAATCAGCGATTTTGGAATCAAGATTTATAGATAGTTCCTTAGCCTCGTTGATAGAATTCTCGAGATTAGAACTAGCGAGGAGAGTCTCCCCGCTTAGGTTAGTTTCCGTTTGATTGTTGCTGACTAATATCGCCATCTTTAGTTACCTCGTTTTGAGTTGGAACGTTTTGCAATTCGTCAAACTCTTTCTTCCATGTCGAGATCTCGGATAGCGAAACATCGAACTCAAACGTTTTCCGAATAAACTCAACGTATTTTTTATTCGACATCTGAGTTTTGAATATCGTTTCGAGACATCGTTTTTTGATATATTCTCGATCATCTGTATTAACGAAATTGTTTAATGCTTCTTCAAGCGACTTATTTGAAATTTTTTTCATTTCGGGTCTCCTTGTATGATTTTAAAAATTTCTTCAAGCTCTATTGCCAGCTGATCGAGAAAATATCGAATGTCCTCTTTTGAATATTCATTAATATCGCCCGCTTCGTAAATCCTTTCTTGAACTTCCTCGTACTTGGCTTGGATTCTCGAACAATGTCCGACAACTTCGAACAACTGGCTGGCAAGTTTAAGCTCGTTTGAGCAACTTATTTTTTCCATTTTCCCTCCTTTAGGGTAGATTAAAAAGTAAATGAAACTGTTTTTAAAGAATATCGTACTTACCGATATTTTAACCGCTTTTTCAAATGTATTATTAATGAAAACTAGACCATCAGGTAGTGTTTTTGCCTCAGATAGGTATTAATTTTTGAAAAATAGATAGTGTTTTTAGAACACATTCTTGTTTTTCCTTTCGTATAGCGATTGAAGGGCTAGCTTTTCATTATAGAAGTAGCATTTCTTTTTATTTCTGATTTTTAGACTCCAAAAATTCCCCGTAAATTCGTTTAGTATTTTTATGAGTCTTTTATCTTTTTTATTTCGTCTTAGCTTCTTTGCTAGCTCTTTATGACAAATTCCGGGATTGTTTCGTATAGTGATCGCAATTTTCTCGATATATCGCTGATCTCGTTCTTTTTCACAGCCCTGATAATCGATGCCTTCAACTTGTATATGTTTAGATATTGCATCAACGCGAACCCATACACACATGCCTCCTTCTCGAGCTTTTACGCCCTCAAGGTAGTAGTCGAGATATCCCGATTTTTTCGCATCGTCTCCCTTGTTTTTCGGATGGACGAGATATGCCGTTTCGATACTATCGATTACGGATGTCGAACCTTTGTAAGTCTCTCCTGCCTTATTCGTGTGCGAAAGGAAAATGATCGAGGCATGCTGATAATCCCTAATAGCCATAAACAGACCGAAAAATTCCCGCATATCGGAGTCCTTCATTATGTCGTAGTTTGCAGTGAAGTCTTTGAGTGAGTCGAACACGATCAAAACATCAGTTAAGTCGCGTTTAGAGGCTATGATCTGTTGTTTTACCAAATCAATACCCGAAATTTGCGATATATGCGGATTGTTTAAATTCACATAGTGGAAGTTTTTGTTCTCTTTTGCAATCGCTAAGATATCCCGTTGAAATACTGTTCGGAGTGAGTTGTCTCCGTCTATGTACCAAACCTCTTTGACTCGATCAGTGATCAAGGCCGTTCGCGCGATCGCCACGGCCAAGAAAGATTTTCCCGATCCCGCCGGAGCAAAAAAATTCGTTATCGTATTCTTGACGACGCAAAACGGCACGACATCCTCGGTCGGTTCGGGTTTATGCTCGTTTTTTACATCGAGGCTTCCGCTCCAAAGCTCGTTGGTTTGATTGTTGTTAGCATCATTGACAATTAAACAATCTTTTGTTATAATCGTTCCGTCAATATTATTTGCTGGGGGCAAACTTCCGACATCCGCCCCCGCATAATTATCACACTTTAAGTTCATCGTTTTCTCCTTCATTTAATAGAATTTTTCGAAAATCATAAAGACCTCTTAAATATGAATCCCACCAGTTAGCCAAATTTCTTAAGATAGCTTGAATTTCTCCGTCCTCGTATCTAGCATCGATATAGCTAGCTTCTACGTCAGAGATTGAAGGGCTATGATACATATATAATTCGATGAAGAAATTCGGGATTTTATGATCCATTATGCGTTTCATTGCGAAAGTTTTCATTGTTCCGCGAAGCCCATGTTTAGTAATACCCGCAATTTTTGTAAGAAAATAATTTATTTTCTGATCAGAAATACCTTCAAATACCTTGGCGTTAGGTTTTGTCACCTTATCTAGTTTTTTAAGCTTTTCTAGTAAAGAAACCATAGTATCGGAAATTGGCAAAATGAAGTCTTGGCGAGATTTAAGCGTCTTAAGCTCGCCTTTCATTCTTTCTTTTCCTATCTTTATTAGCTTTTTCTCAAAATCTATATCTCGCCAGCGTAGATCGTAAATATTCATTGATCTTAAAGCGGTAGATAAAGCGAAAAGTATCAATATTCTACGTTTAAGATTAATTTTTTCGTTAGCTGAAACGTTTATAAGAAAGTTTTTTAAATCCTTAGCATCTACTATTTTAGGATAGTGTCCTGAGTTTTTTCGACTTGGGGCATCGTACTCTTCCGAAAATTTAAAATCTTTTAGCACGTTTTGAGAAACCCAGTTGCGCTTTTTAGCAAATTTCAAAACATTGTCGATGATATAATATAGTTTTATGTTGGTGCTAGGGCTTTTTTCGTTAGGAGTAAAGATTTTAGTTTTAATATCGACTAGAGAAATATCCTCGATATTCATATAGCCTAAAAAAGGGAATATGTATTTATTGTATCTAACTTTGTATTTAGCGATAGTTATGGGCTTTAGTCCGATATTCTCGTCATTGATGAATTTCTCCCATACTTGATTAAAGGTTTTTGCGGAAATAGGCTCTTTGTCTTCTTTTACATAAATAGAACCTTTTCTAAAACACTCTTCGAAATTCATATACGGAATTTCTCCTATCAAAGGATAAGTAACTTTTCCGTTTTTGTAGTAATACATACGAATCGTTTTCTTTCCGGTTTGAGAAATCTCTAAGCGAAATTTCTTATATCCCGGTATTTTCAAACGAATGGTAAAGTTTTTGGAGTTTGTTTGTTTCTCGATCCAGCGATCAACTTGAGCTAGTGTCATCATGGAAAATCTCCTGCGTCAAAGTATAAGGATTTCTCCTTATCTAGATTAATTATAAGAGATTTAACAAATATCAAAAATCAAACAAAAAAATTTAATATTTTATCGTCTAAGCAGTATATTTTACTAATAGGAAAGTTATCGAATTAGCATACTTTGACAATGTTTTTTGTTTGATACAACGCGTATATTGGGATTTTGATTGAGTTTCCAAATACGAATATTTTGGGATTATCTTAAGGGGAGATGGTGCCCCGTGTAGGGTTCGAACCTACGACCCCATCATTAAGAGTGATATGCTCTACCAACTGAGCTAACGAGGCAAATGGCGCAGCGGACGGGGCTCGAACCCGCGACCTCCGCCGTGACAGGGCGG
>CAURKB010000010.1:0-28341 GCA_963525315.1 uncultured Campylobacter sp.
GCCTAGAGCCGGGATAATGAACCGCGATCTGAGGCTGCGGAACGACGAGCAGCTAGAGGCGCACGCCAGGCTCGTCAAGAAGTGCGTCAAATACGGCGCCGCCATGGCCGTCCAGCTCGCGCATACCGGTAGAAAAAGCGAGTGCGAGGGGCTGATAGCGCCAAGCGTTCTGAAACTTGGTGAGAGCTACAAAATGCCGATACAGATGAGCATAGAGGATATCGTCTCGGTCAAGCAAGCTTTCGTCTCCGCCGCGGTTAGAGCCCAGCGCAGGATACGCCGCGACCGAGATCCACGCCGCACACGGCTATCTCATTAATAAATTCCTTTCGCCTTCTATCAATCTAAGGGGCGACGAATACGGCGGGGACTTCGAAAATCGTGCAAGATTTCTAAAAGAAATTTTAACTGAAATAAAAGCCGCGGTACAAATCCCCGTCGGCGTGCGTATAAGTGCACAAAGCTGGGTAAAAGGCGACTGGAGCCTAGAAGTTAGCGTGCGGCTGGCAAAACAGCTCTAAACGCTGGGTGCGGCGTTTATCCACGTCTGGGCGTGTGGACTTTTTGAGCGCACGGATAGCGCGCCGGCGTTTACACCGTTTTATCAAGCGGACTACGCCAAGGCAATAAAGCAAGCAGTCGGCATCCCCATGATCGCGGCCAGACTCATAACAAAGGCGTCCGATGGCGAGGCGCTACTGTTAGGCGGCGTTTGCGACGCTGCGGCTTACGGCAGAGAGCTGCTACGAAATCCAAATTTCGCGCAAGCTGCGATGAGCGGGCTAGGATGCTCCGAGCTAATAGAAAACTCGTATAAAAGGGCGTTTAAGTAAATTTTAGAGAGATCACTCGGTATAAATTTGAACTAACGGCGTCGGCTAAATTCGGAGTAAATTTGATTGGCCGGTTAAGTGAATTTTTAGCAATTTTAGTCGAACTATTTGGGCTATGGATTTGGTAAATTCGTACTACGGTTGCGAGGTCAAATTTGATTTGATCGCAACCGATTTAGCGGCGCTCAATTGATAGCTAGAACGGTTTGTTTACGCCTGTTACTAAAAAATCCTTTTGGTTTTTGCATCAAATTTGTAAAATCAAAAGGTAAAATTTAAGCCGCAAAAACGGCTTAAATTTACGTGAGCTTGTAGCTAACCGGGATTTTGATGACGTAGTCGCGATCAAGCGTAGGAAAGTCCGGCGCAGCACGATTTATGAGCTCGACTGCGGCTTCGTCTAGCGTTTCAAAGCCTGAGCTTTTTATTACTTTTACGTCGCGGACGCTACCGTCTTTTTTGAACAAAAAGCTAACCTCTACGACGCCCTGATGGCGCATTTTTTGGGCTCGTTTAGGGTATTTGTGGTGCTTTTGTATCGCCCTTTGGATTTTAGCAAATCTCTCATCGCCAGCTGATGTCGAGAAGTTAAACTCTCCTACCGTCTCCGCTCCGCTAGGCGGTAAATTTGAGCTGGTTTTCGACGGAGCAGGGCTTGGTTGCGGCGCCGGCGGCGTAGGAGTAGGCGGTGCGGGAGTCGGAGGCGCTTGCACTCCCTGCGGTTTTGGCTTTGGTTTCTCCACGGGTTTTGGCTTTTCTACCGGCTTAGGAGGCTCAACCGGTTTTGGCGGCGTGACGACTGGTTCTGGCGGCGGAGGCGCAGGCGGCGCTGGAGGAGGCGGAGCCGGCGGAGTCGGGGCCGGAGGTGCTGGCGGCGGAGTAAAGGTGTTTAACGCTATTTTAACGCTTTTTTCCTCAGGGATCGGCTTTAGCTCGTCGTAAAATTTGATAAAAGAGCCGATAAGAACGGAGTGTAACAAAATAGAGACGCCAAGCCCCGTAAAGCTGGCGCGTCTATTCAGTTGTTGTCGTGATAGCGAAGTTTTCATGATTTTTTTCTTTTAATATGTCGATAACCTTGATAAACGAGTCGAATTTGCTCTCTTTATCGCTCTTTAGCTCTATTAATGTTTCGTTTTTTATCTCGTTTAGCTTTTCTTTTAAATTTTCCTCGGCGACTTTTTCTTCGCCTATGAAAAATTCATTATCTTTATTGATTAAAACGGCGATTTTGTCTTTTTCGTCTTGCTTTTTTTCCGCGCTTTCGCTGTTTGGCAGGTCGATTTTGATATTACCCTGAGCGATAAAGGTAGAGATGCTAAGCACGATAGCTAGCAAAACGAGCATAATATCTATGAGCGGGATTACGTTTAATCCCTCTTTTTTAGGCATTCTCACGTGAAGCCTTGTAGCGGTTAACGAGTACGTCCACTTTCCTCATAAACGCGTTGTAGATCATTAGCGTCGGTATCGCGACGATGAGGCCTAGCGCGGTTGCTTTTAGCGCGAGAGACAGGCCTACCATGATGCTTTTAGTATCGATGCCGCCGCTCATACCCATGTCGTAAAAGGTCACCATGATGCCCGCAACCGTACCTAAAAGGCCGATATACGGGGCATTTGAATAAACGATGTAAAGCGTTGTTAAATTTCTGGTTACGCTCTCTTCGAAGTCGTCTTGATTTTTGTAATTTTCAAATTTAACGTTTGCGTAAAAGATCAAGCGCTCTATCGTAAGCCACACTACCGTAAAACTCATAAGCCCTAAAATGCCGATGATAACGTAATCGACGTTGTGTTTGAGAAATTCCATTTATTGCCTTTTATAAAATTTTGCGCGCAATTATATCAGATTATGGTATTTATTGTCAATAACGAATAAAAAAGCTGTTTTAATATATTTATTTTAAATTTAGCTTCAAAATTGTAATATTCGTTTTCAAAATCTATGCGAGATAAAGAAAACAAAAATCAAATAATTTTCTAAATCGGCACAAAATTTCATAAATTTAAAAGGAGAAAAAATGAGTTTTAACAACGTTGCGAAAATTTCTTTCGTCGCGGCTCTAGCTATCGGCGCAAATGCCGCCGAAAACGTAACGCTAAGCGGCGTAGAAGTAACCAGCACCGGCGGCGGCTACGGCGTGGACGACGTGAAGATAAGCACCAGAAACGCCGGCCTAGTAAAAGACGTGATGAGAGACATTCCCGGCGTTTACGTAGGCGGCACAAACGGCATGAATCAAAAAATTTACATGAGGGGCGTTAGCGATCGCGGTCTAAATATCACGATAGACGGCGCGAAGCAAAACGGAAATACATTTCACCACAACGCTGACTTGCTTATAGATCCGGATCTTATAAAAGCAGTCGATGTCGAGGTTGGCTCAAGATCAGTGGTAAACGGCTCAGGCGCGCTTGGCGGTTCGGTCGCCTTTAAAACGGTGGACGCTAGAGATCTGCTGGAAGAGGGCGAAATCATCGGCGCAAAAATCAAAACGGGATACGCCTCAAACAACGACGAATTTTCGCAAGGCCTTATGATCTTTACCGCGCCGGTTGAAGGGCTTGATTTTATAGCCGCTATTAATCACAAGGGCTACGACTACGGCAAAAGCGGCAACAAAAGAAAGATAGGCGGCGACGGAAATGACCTTAGTTATCTTTTAAAGCTTGGTTACAGCTTCCTTGATGCGCATAGGATTTCTATCTCAAGAGAGCACAATGAATTTAAAGGTCTTTATCCTTTAAGAGCAGAATTTGGCAGCTGGTATAGCGGCTCAAATAGCGTCGATAATCGTAAATATGAGCGCGATACGACGACGCTAAAATACGAGTATAAACCGAGCGATCTTTTAAATTTAGACGTGACGGCTTATAACACGAGACACCAAAGGATTGATGATTCAAAATGGGGCGTAGAGACAAACGGTATAAATGCAAAGGCTAAAAGCGTAGTCGAGACCGGCGCTTTGACGCAGACGCTTAGATACGGAGCCGAGTTTTATCAAAGTAAAAACTTTAATAAGCCGAATAACAACTATCCTGAAAAGGTAAATAACTACTCAATCTATGTAGAAGACGCGCTAAATTTTAACTCGCTAACCGTTACTCCTGGCATCAGATACACTCGCCACGAGTTAAAAAGCTATGATGGTAGAGCCGGAAACGTAAAGAGTTATACCTATAAATTTGATGAATTTACCACGGCGCTTGCGCTTGATTATGAGATCCTTAAAGGTCTTAACGCATTTGCAAGCTATGCAAGAGTATTTAGAGGGCCTGACGTCATGGAATCGATGATGGCTAGCGGAGAAGGCAGAAGAGGCGCCTTAAACTGGGCGGCAAATAAAGATCTAAAAGCTACGACCGGCAATAGCTATGAAACCGGTCTTAAATACCGTGGCGATATAAACGAAGCTAGCTCATATAGCCTCTCTGCAAAATACTTCATGACGAAATATAAAAATTTAATAGTAGATAATAATGCACAAAGCGGTCGCGTAAATCAAACTCTAGTTAGGATAAATGCCGGCGGAGCCGATATAAGCGGCGTCGAGCTACTTGCAAGACTAAATTTAGACGCACTAAGCCTAGCTGCTAGCTACACCCACCAAAAGGTAAAATATAAAGATAGGGTCGCTAAGGCAAGCGGCGGCTACTACACCTCAAACGTCATCGGCTACCGCGATCAGGGCGATAAATATACATTTAACGCCGAGTACGCATTTTCTAGCATCGATACGCTAATAGGCTACAACTTAATCTACTTCGCTTCAAAAAATACCATATCGGCCGGCGATGATGAAAACGTTAAGATACCAAGCTATGCAGTTAGTGACATCTACGCTACTTATGCGCCAAGCAGCGGTAAATTTAAAGGGCTAGAGATAAATGCCGGAATTTATAACCTCTTTAACAAAGCATACGCTTCGCAGTCTCAAAGAACGGCTGATTATACAGGCGATCCAAACTATGTAGACTGGGAGCCGGGCAGAAACTTTAAGATTAACGTATCTTACAAATTTTAATTTTACTCCAAACTCACGCTTCAAGGGGCTTAAATCTAAGCCCCAGTTTTCTACTTTTTATAAATTTACTCAAATCTAGCGTTGTTTCTTTTGTTATTTGCGGCAAAGGAGTGTTGCTTTAAATGCGCTCAAATTTATGCAGCGTTAGTCAAGCAAGCGAAATTTACCGCGCGTATCGTGAAGGTAAATTTGCAGAGTTAAATTTATGGGCGCGCGGTGTTAAATTTAGCAGGTATTTTTTTGGTTTTTACGGAGTTTTCGGCGAGTAAATTTGAAGTTATACTTGACGTGATTGATTTAAAAAAAGGCGAGTCAAATTTGACCCGCCGTAGTAAATTTAATGCCGAATTTAAAGGCGTTAAATTTGACCTAGTATTAGCGTTTTCTGCCCATTCTTTTTAGATTGTCGCATGCGGACGAATCTCCGCTAAAGCACGCCGAGCGGTAGATGTTTCTGGCTTTTGACTCGTCCTGCGATACGCCTAGGCCGTGTTCGTATAGCACTGCTGTATTCGTGCATGACGGGATATCTCCTAGTTTGCAACCTCTTTCGTATGCACTCATGGCCGCGACGTAGTCAGGCTCTTTGCCCTCGTCGCCGGAGCGGTATAAGTCGCCTAGATAGTAGCAAGATATCGCCCCTCCGTTCGTGCAAGAGGCGTTAAAAATCTCCAAAGCTTTATTTTTATCCCTGTCTACGCCAAGGCCTAATTGATACATATTAGCTAGGTTGGTGCAAGCTAGCTGATAGTTGTTTTGGCATGCGTTGTCGTAGTATTTTTGCGCCGTTTTATGGTCTTTTAGATTTTGATAGCTGATGGCTAGGTCGTTGCAAGCCGAGTAGTTACCCTTTTCGCATTTTGGCTTTAGTATATCGATCGCTCGTTTGTTGAAGTCGTAATCAGCGTTATCGCTCGCCGGTCCGCCGCCGCTTGAGGCTGCGCATCCTACGAACAAAAACCCGATAAAGGCAAGAAGTAAATTTTTCATTTTCTATCCTTTGTATTTATTAAAATTGTCCAAACAAATCATTTAACGCTTCGCTGATGCTAGGATGCGTAAAAATCTGATTTTTGAAAAAATCAGCACCCGCGCCTAGAGCCATTGCTATGGCGATCTCGTTAATAAGCTCGTTTGCATAAACGCAGTGAAACGCCGCGCCCAAAATTTTACCGCTTTTTGCCTCCACGATCGCTTTTAAAAATCCCGTTTCGTTGCCGACTACCTTTGCGCCGGGGACTGCTGCTAGCGGGAGTTTTAGGACTTTAAAATCTAAATTTTGAGCCGTCGCTCGTTTCTCGTTTAGCCCGATGCTAGCTAGCGGAGTCTCGGTAAAAAGCGTGCTGGCGTGAGGCGAGCGGTTTAGAGTGCTGCGTTTGCCCGCGCCAAAAAGCTTATCAAAGACGATGCGAAAATCATCTAAACTCGTGTAGGTAAAAAGCTCGCCGCCGCGAACATCGCCTACCGCGTAGATATGCGGCTGGGCGGTTTGCAAAAACTCGTTTACCAGCACGTTTCCTTTGGTGTCCGTTTGTACGCCTGCCGCGCTTAAATTTAGCTCCCTACTCGCCGCTACTCGTCCGGTCGCTAGTAAAAATGCGTCCGCTTCAAGGCATTTCGTCTCGCCGTTTTGGGTAAAAATCAGCGCGCAATCTTTTAAATTTTTAACTTCGCAACCCTCTAAAATTTCGACGCCTTGCGTTTGTAGCAGCGTTTTTACGCTCTGTTTTACGTCATCGTCCTCGTTTTTTAGTATGCCCGAGCGAGCTACGACGGTAACTTTTGAGCCAAATTCTGCAAACATCGAGGCAAACTCAAGCCCGATGTATCCGCCGCCCACGACTACTAGGTGCTTTGGAAGCATTTTTAGGTTTAAAATCCCCGTGCTGTCGTAAGCCAAATTTGAACTAACCTCAAAGCTTGGTTTTTCATTAACCGAGCCCGTATTTATAACGATAGTAGGCGCGGTAAGTACGCTTTTTGCGCCGTCAGGGGACGTGACTTCGACGCTGTTTTTATCCATAAATTTAGCCGTGCCGTTTATCACGTTGATGTTTGCGTTGCCGTCAAGCATAGCGAAATTTTTAGCTCTAAGCGCGGAGACGAGAGCGTCTTTTTTCTCGATGCTTAGCGCGAAGTATTCGCCCGCGACGTTGTTATTTACGTATTGCGCTTCTTTGCTTAAATTTACTAGCTTTTTTGTCGGGATGCAGCCGACGTTTATGCACGTTCCGCCGTACATCTGCGCCGATTTTTCGATCACGGCGACTTTTTTGCCTAAATTTGCGGCTTTTACGGCGAGAGTTTTGCCTGCTTTGCCAAATCCGATGACGATGATATCGTAGTTTTTCATATGTTTTTTCCTAGTATGTAGTGCGTAGTTTCATTTACTTTTTTTATATTTATCTTGTTTTTTTCAGCCCAGTTTTCGATCACGTTTAGCGCATCGGGCGTTTTGCCCGCGTTTTTTATCTTAAATACGTCCTCGCTGCCGCTCATCGCGACAAAGCCACCGAGCGGTTTTAGGTGGTCGTTTAGCGTGATAATGCTGCTTAAATTTAACCCGTCGCAGTTGTTTAGGATACGCTTAACCTGCGCGGCGGTCGCGTCGTTTTCGTTGTAGCCTAGTTGGTTTAAAAGAGCTGAAATTTCCATATTTTTCCTTTCTAGTTTATGCTTTTTTGACTTACCAAAACGCCTTCGATGAGCTTTTTTATATCGCCGTCTAGTATCGCGTCGGTTTGACTGTACGCCTCGCCGCTGCGGTTGTCTTTAACCTGCTGATACGGGAAAAGCACGTACGAACGGATCTGATGACCCCAGCCGATCTCGCTTTTTTCGATACTGCCGGCGGCTTCTTGCTGCTTCATTAGCTCTAGCTCATATAGGCGTGATTTTAACATTTTCATCGCGGTGGCTTTGTTTTTGTGCTGGCTGCGGTCGTTTTGACACTGCACGACGATGCCTGTAGGCGCGTGAGTGATACGCACGGCGGACTCGGTTTTGTTTACGTGCTGACCGCCCGCTCCACCCGCGCGGTAGGTGTCGATTTTTAGGTCTTTTTCGTCGATTTCTATCTCGATGTCGTCGTCGATCTCTGGGCTTACCATCACGCTAGTAAAGCTCGTGTGGCGGCGACCCGCGCTATCAAACGGACTGGTTCGCACGAGGCGGTGGATACCGTTTTCGGCCTTTAGATAGCCGTAGGCGTTTACGCCTTTAACGATAAAACTAACGTCTTTTAGCCCTGCTTCTTCGCCCTCTTGAAAGTCCAGGGTCTCGACCTTAAAGCCCTCGCGCTCGCAAAAGCGCAGATACATGCGGTATAGCATGCTCGCCCAGTCGTTGCTCTCCGTACCGCCGGCGCCCGGATGTATGGTGACGATGGCGTTTTTGCCGTCGTCCTCGCCGCTAAGCAGCATAGAAATCTCTAAATTTACGATCTTATCCTCTAGCTCGCCAGCCTCTGCAAAGAGCGAATTTATCGTCTCTTCATCGTTTTCGGAGTTTGCCAGCTCGTATAGTTCCTTTGCGTCGTCTACGGCGCTTTTGGCGTTTAGGAAGTTATTTAGGATATTTGAAATTTTCGTTTTTTCCTTGCCGATTGCACCCGCTTTTGCGATATCTTGCCAGAAATTTTGATCGTTTTCTAGCTCCTCGATCTCTTTTAGGCGAGCTTTGATACTCTCGGGCTTTACAACGCCAGCGATATTTTCTACTTTCGTGTTTAGTGTTTTTAGGAGTTCCGTGTATTCGTAATTATCCAAAATTTAAGACCTTTTTTGTGCTTTTTGGCGTGATTATAACATATTTGTAAGAGTAAAGATAAAATTTGCTATAATCGCGCGTTAAAATTAAACATAAAGAAGAGAAAATGCAAATTTTAAGAACAGTAGAACAGCTGCGAGATTTCGTCGCGGCAAATCCCGAAGATATCGGCTTCGTACCCACTATGGGCGCACTTCACGGCGGACATGCTAGTCTCATAGAAAAGTGCGTAGCGGAAAACAAAACCGCTATCGTTTCGACCTTCGTAAACCCGACTCAGTTTTTAGTCGGCGAGGACTTTGAAGATTATCCGAAAAACGAACAAAACGACGCTAAAATTTGCGAAGAGCTGGGCGTGCATGCGATGTTTGCGCCTGAGGCTAGGGAGCTATATTTTGATACCGAGCCGTTAATCAGCGCGCCTGAAAATTTAGCAAGCGTGCTCGAGGGCAAGACTCGCCCGGGGCACTTTGACGGCGTGCTTCGCGTGCTAAATAAGCTTTTTAATCTAACAAACGCAAAGCGCGTCTATATGGGCAAAAAGGACGCGCAGCAGCTGCTCATCGTGCGTAATTTTGTCAAGACCTGTTTTTTAAATTTAGAGATCGTGCCTTGCGAAATCGTTCGCGCGCCCGACGGACTGGCGCTTAGCTCGCGAAACGCCTACCTAGACGAAGGGCAAAAGCTAGAGGCGCTTAAGCTTTCGCATTCGCTTAAAAAAGCTTCAAATTTGATCGCGGCCGGCGAACTAAGCGCGCAAACGATAAAAGGCGAGATGCTACAAACCCTAGAGCCGCTAAACGTCGACTACGTCGCGATCGCGGATAGAAATTTAAACGAAATCTCGCTAATAGAGCCAGATAACACCATCATCCTAGTCGCCGCGTACGTGGGCAAAACGCGTCTAATAGACAATCTGTGGGTATAAGATGGGCAAGCTTCACTTAGTATCTTTAGGCTGTAACAAAAATCTGGTGGACTCCGAGATCATGCTCGGACGCCTCTCAAACTACGAGATCACGTCCGACGTCGCAAGTGCCGACGTCATCATCGTAAACACCTGCGGCTTTATAAACTCGGCCAAAGAAGAGAGTATCCGTGCGATCCTAGATATGCACGAAGCTCGTAAAAAAGGCTCCTTGCTCGTGGTCACGGGTTGTCTCATGCAGCGCTACCGCGAGGAGCTGATGTAGGAGCTGCCCGAGGTCGATCTATTTACCGGCGTCGGAGACTACGACAAGATCGATGAGATCATCCTAAAAAAGCAAAATTTATTTAGCCCGGACACCTACCTGCAAGCAAGCGAAGAGCGCGTGATAACGGGCTCAAACTACCATGCCTACATCAAACTTTCGGAAGGCTGTAATCAAACATGCAGCTTCTGCGCGATCCCGACCTTTAAAGGCAAGCTAAAATCCCGCTCGCTCGAAAACATCGTAGACGAGGTGCAAAAGCTCGTAAAAAAGGGCTACTACGACTTTAGTTTCCTATCGCAGGACAGCAGCTCGTATATGCGCGATCATGCGGTTAGCGACGGGCTCATCTCTCTCATCGACGCGGTCGAAAAGATAGAGGGCGTCAAAACCGCGCGCATACTTTATCTTTATCCTAGCACGACCTCAAACGCGCTAATTGAGCGCATCATCGCCTCGCCCGTGTTTGCGAACTACTTTGACATGCCGATCCAACACGCAAGCGACAAGATGCTAAAAATTATGAGGCGCGGAAGCGGCGCGGCGCGAATCAAAGAGCTTTTAAATTTGATGAAAAAGGCGCCCGACGCGTTTTTGCGAACGGGCGTTATCGTCGGACATCCTGGGGAAACCGAAGCCGAATTTGACGAGCTTTGCGCGTTTTTGCAGGAGTTTAAATTTGACCGCGTTTCGGCGTTTGCATATTCGAAAGAGGAGGACACGCTCTCATACGAGATGGAGCAGGTGCCCGCCAAAATTATCTCAAAGCGCCTAAGTAAAATAGAAAAGATCACTCGTGCCGCGATAGAAGCGAGCTTCGCGCAGGAGCTAGGCAAGAAATTTATCGTCTCTTTAGAGGGCGAAAGCAGCGAGGGCGAGATGTTTTACGCCGCGAAAAAAGCGATCTGGGATAAGGACATCGACGGCGAAATTTTGATCAACGAAAGCGACGTGGAGCAGCTAGAAACCGGCGGTCGCTACTGGTGCGAGATCACGCAGGTAGCGGGCAGCCAGGCGCTGGGCAAGATCACGGCAAAGGCCTAAAATGCTAAGCGCGCCCGTTTTGCATAAGCTAAAATCGGGGCGAAATCTGCTTGCCTTTTCGCACGGCGTCGATAGTACGGCGCTTTTTTATCTTCTAGACGAGGCGGGCGTGGAATTTGACCTTGCGATCGTGGATTATAACGTCCGCGCGCAAAGCAAGGACGAGGTCGCCTCGGCAAGGCATCTGGCGGCTAAATTTAACAAACAAATCTACGTAAAAAGCGTGCGTCTGGGCGCTTCAAATTTCGAGCACGAGGCGCGCGCGGCCAGATACGAGTTTTTCGGCCAAATTTGCCGCGAGCGGGGATATGAAAATTTGATCTTGGCGCATCAGTTTGACGATAAATTCGAGTGGTTTTTGATGCAGCTTGGGCGCGGCGCGGGGCTTAGCGAGCTACTTGGCATGCAAGAGCTCGAAGCCCGCGATGACTACGTGATCGCTCGTCCGCTTTTGGGCCTGCGAAAGTGCGAGCTGGAGCGGTTTTTGCGTGAGCGAAATCTAAAGTACTTCACCGACGAGACGAATTTAACGGAGCAGTTTAAACGAGGCTTTATTCGCGCTAAATTTAGCGAGCCGTTTTTGGACGAATATTTTGGCGGCGTAAAAAAGAGCTTTGAGTTTTTGGCGGCCGATGCGTTAAATTTAGCTCCCGAAATTTCTAATCCGGCGCCTAAAATTTACCTCGTAAAACGAGGCACAAACGAGCTTCGCGGCGTGGATCAGGCGTGCAAGCGGCTAGGGCTCGTATTAAGCTCGGCGCAGCGAAACGAATGCGCTCGCTGCCTGGAAAACGGCGCAAGCTGCGTGCTAGGCGGCAAGGTGGCCGTCGGAGCCGGCAAAAATTTTGTACTTGTAACACCATATATCAAAGCCGCGATGGACAAGAAATTTAAAGAAGCGTGCAGGCAGCTTGCTATCCCGCCGATAAACCGTGGATTTTTATTTGCCGAGGGCGCGGATCTTGCGTTATTTGGGAAGCTTTTTAGACGTCTGCGTTTTGGGCGCGAAGCTGTGATAAAAGATACTTGAATCTTTGAAATACGCTAATGCTTTCTTTACGGTCGCTTTAGATTTAACGGCGCTAGATGAGCCGACTCAAACATCTTATGAAATGAGATATCGCCGCTATCTTAAAAAGGCGGCTTAAAACTCGGTTCGACACTTAAATTTAAATTTCGCGGTCGATTGTTTGAAGGCGGCCGCAATATTTAAATTAGGCGGTTTGGTGCTAAATATGCCGCGCTAATATCCTTAAATACCGCTTACGAAAATATCGGTATCCGCAAACATAGCTTGAATTGTCGTGCAAAAGGCGTAGGCGTAAATATGCAAAAAAGGCAAGTGCCCTAAATCTCCGATAAATTTACGCCCGAAATTAGAATTCGGCGATAAAAGGCCAGGCGGTCTTAATCAAATTTTACAAGTAGTTATCATCACTCTCCGTACTTTTTCTTTAGATCGTCCCACGTCACTAGCGTGCGTCTGCCCTCTAGGCTGCGGATGCGCGTGACGTCTTGCATCATCTCTAGCACCCCCTTAAATACGCCGTTTTCGTCGCGCACGGCGGCGTAGTAGATGTAGATAAATTTGCCGTGAAGCTCCAGCCAAAAGTCGATCTCGTCACGCTCGCCCTTGCGAAAGGCGTCGATGATTTCTAGCACGCTAGCTACGCTCTCGCGCGGGTGGCAGTTTTTCACGTCGCGTCCGATGACGCCCGCGCTTCGCGGAAATACGCGGTGCTTGGTGTCGGTGTAAAATTTCACGATCTCGTTTTCATCGACGAAGGAGAGGTCGACTGGCATGTGCTTATAAATGAGGTTGATTTGCTCTAGCGTGAGCTTGCCCGTAGCGACGTCAAAAACGGCGTTTTTATCGCTGTTTGCGTTTGGATTTAGCCCGTATTTACTCATCAAATTTGACAGCTCTTTTAGGAAATTTGGATTTAAAATCGCTTCGTTTAAGCCGCCGTTTTGTAAATTTGCCGCGCTTAAATTTGACTCGCTTTGTAAATTTACGTCCTTTAAATTTGCCTCCGAGCCGCTACCGGACTCCAAATTTAACGGATAAAATTCGCTCGGCTTTTCGATGAGAAAATATCCGATCTCATCATCGCCGCGTCTCATCGCGCGAAACTCCTCCTCGCTGATTAGCTCCAGCGACGTCGGATAGAGTGCCGCCTCCTCGCGTGCGAGCAGGTCGAGTAGATTTTCGTAGATCTCGTGCTGAGCCGCGATAAACTCATCCGCCTTGTCGCCCTCTAACAGCTCGCGTGCTGCGGCGATACCGTCGCGAACCTTGTTATCAAAGCTCCACATAAAGCGCGACGGGCGGTCAAAACCCTTGTTTTCGAGCATCGAGTAGAGTTGGTGCTGTTTTCTGGCAAAGTGCGTTCTGTTAAAGCCGCCCAGTTTGTCGTAAATTTCAAGCCACTCGTTTTTGATAAATTTCTTTTTTAGCAGCTCTTTCGCCTTTGCGATTAGCTCGCGCACGGCGTCGTTTTCGCTGATGTAGGTAGCGATTGGGTGGTCTTTTGGCAGCTTGGGGCGCTCGGCGGTTAAGATACCGCGCAGGATTTCTGAGAGTTCGGCGGCGTTTTCGTCGATAAATTCGCTCTTAAAGCCTAAATTTAGTAAATTTGCGCGCACGTTTTTAAAATCGGCCGGCGTGAGTTTCGTTAGCTCCGATTTTGCAGCTTTTCTAGAGGCGAAAAAATTTACCGCTCCGCTTAAGTAATCTCGTAAAATAGCCGTCGCCGAGGCGATAGCGGAATTATTAAATTTAATCATTTTTTATCCTTGCTTTAAATATTTTAAAGAGATTTTAGCGAGAAATAATAAAGTCGGGTTTGATTTATCTTAAGCCGTAGATTTTGACGTTAAATGCTGCGCTTATCTTGTCGCCGTCTTTTTGCATTTCGATAGGAAAGTCGATTTTGACGACGTTTTCATAGCTTCGTAATGCGTCTATAAAGTCGTAAAGTCTGGAAGGCGTTTTTATCGTCGCGGTTATCTTTAGCTCGTTTATCAAAAACGGCTCGCTTTGAGATATATTGCTATTTTTAGATACTACCGAGTCTAGATACTGCGATACGAATGTTACGAATTTACCCTCGTCAAATTTATTTTCAAAGGCATCTAGCGCCGCTTTATTATCCGATTTTAGTTTATCTAGCGCCTCTTGCTTACCGTTATAAACCTGATTTATCTGCGTTGAGGCGGCGCTTTGCGCGCGGTTATCGTATTTTATCCGCTTGTATTCTTGGATATTTGGAACCAAAAAACCAAAAATCATAATGAGGCATGCACTAATAAAAATGAGTATATATATGAGTAGTTTAGTAACATCTATATTTTGCAAACTTCTATCTTTGCTCATTTTGGCCCTCGGAGTTATCGGTTTTGTTTGTACTGATGAAATTTAACCAGCCGTTAGGCAGCTGGTAAAAAGAGGTGTTTGACGTGCTAAAAATGGATTTTAGCGGCGTAGCCAGCAGCATATTAAAAATATCTCGGCTAGGCGTAGTTCCTTTTACGACGAGCGAATTTTCGTCCATAGAAATTTCTTCTAAAGTTATACTTTGAGGAACTAAGTCTAGCAGATTTCGCAGGCTTTGCTTTAAAAGCGCGTTTGACGAGGCTATCTGAGCCGCAACGTCACGCCTTTGCTTTAAAAGCTCGGCTAATTCGTCTGCTTGATTGATGCGCTGTTTTGTTTGCTCTATATTTTGCTTTAGCATTTGCGTTTCGTTTTGTAACGTTTGATTTTTAAAAGCGATAGCAAAATTTACCGCCGCAAAAATCAATACAACCGAGATTATCAAAAATATCCAAATTTTATTAAAAAGATTTAAAATAGGCTTTTTTTGAGGCTTTATAAAGCTGTAACTAGTCATTTTTCAACTCTTTTATCATTAGTTCCGTCATTATTTTTTGCGTATCGACGGGGTAGACCTCGGTTTTAACCAAAAGTTCGTTTTGCAAATAGTGTAAAAACGTAGCGCTCGTCCTCTCCGTAGCGTCAAAAATCACGACGTCTTCGATAAAATCGCTTTCATATAGCGGATTTGTGTAAAATTCCTTAAGCGCTAGCGAAATATAGCCGTACATACTCATATCTCGGCCAAATATCGACACGGAGGTCGCTACGTCCGTGGATGCGGGCATGTTTATATCGTATCCCAGATCCTCAAACTCATCTGCCGAGCCGTCTAATTTTAGCAGCTCGTCTAGGCTCTCGACGCCATCAAAATTAGCAAAGTCTTCATCTACGCTTTCGATAAAATCGTCTATTTCGCTGCTTCGAACCTTATCAAACGCCGTTTCTTCGCTTGACTCTTCTAGTTTGCAAACGGCGGCGAATTTGGAAATATTTTTATGAACGATGCAAATAGCGCAAGTTTCGCGGTGCGCATATACGTAAAGCGCGTTTTTGCCTACCAAATTTTGGCTAAGGATCCTATCGTGAATGAGAGCTAAAGGAGAATAAAGCAGGCTCACGTCCGTATCGCCGAATAAATTTTCAGCCTTTTTTACGTCCTGCGTTTTTACGTAAAATATCCAGCCAGGCGCCGGATTTATGAAAGTCAGCTCCTTTGGATCTATGCCAGCTTTTTCAAGAGCGCTCATATTTTTAGGACCGAGCGCGCCTTGAGATAAGGCGTCAAAAAAGAGCGAAACATAAACCCATTTATATTCTTTTTGCAGATTTTTTAGATACTCTTTTGCCCTTGCCGATACCGCGCCGGTATCGTCGTTATCAAACTCCGCTTTTACGGTTTTTAGCGGTTTTGAGCCCTTATACGCTTCGCCGTAAAATAGGCACTTCTTGGACTCGATAACGACGCTAAGATATAAGACGCTAAAAAAACTGCGCAGTGACAAGCTCTCTCCTAAAATTTACGATTTTTTATCATATCTAAAATGTTATTAAATATAATTAAAATAGCTCCGTTTGTAGAGTTAAAAATTTATCTCTTATCCGCATTGCTTCTTCTTGCAGATCCCCATCGACCAAATTCGACGGCTTTAGCTCTTTGTAGTCGCTCACGGCGATATCGCACATCATGCGGATTTTATCCAGATTGGCTTTGCTTATTTTGCCTGATTTGCTGATTTTTTGAATATTTTCTAGATAGCCGTTTGAGCGGGCGATGTAGATGGCGTATTTTTGCGAGATTTCGCTTTGCACCATCACGGTGTGGGCTAGTTTGTTGTAGACGTCTTTGTGATAAGCGGAGCTAGAAAGTTTATAGGCGGTTTCATAATCGCCCGTTTCGTAGTAAAATTTGGCTCCAAGCGCGTTTTTATAAGACGGACTAAGCGTGATAAACGAGATAAAAGCAGCCGCCAAAAGCGCCCCGATAGACAAAACCACGGTCTTTGAGCTCATTTTTCCATCTCCTTTTTTATTAGCTCTCTTGCGTTTTCTAGCGCCATGTCCGCCACGCTAAAAGGCGGCGAGAGCGTGTAAGAAATCTCGCTAAAAGGCTTTGGGATTATCATTTTATCCCAGCTTTTTAGCTGCCAAAATTTACTCGCTTCGTAGTTTAAAATTTGTATTTGCGCATTTTGCTTTTGCGCGATGACGACTGCGCCGTCGGCGACGCTATGATAGGGGCCGCGCGGGCCGTCCGGGGTGATGATGACGTCGACGCCGCTTTTTAGCTCTCTAAAGCTTTGCGCGAGAGCCTTTACCGCGCCTTTTGAGCTACTGCCTCTGATGGCGCCGATACCGAAAAACGAAATCACGCGCGCGATGATCTCGCCATCCTTGTGGTCGCTTATGATGACTTTGGCGCGTCTTTGCGGATTTTGGCCGTTTCTCCACCAGCGTACGTAGGCAAAACTCATTAGCGCCAGTCTGCCGTGCCAAAACAGCACGACGCAGGGCTCGTTCGTCAAATTTGTCTTAGAAAAGTTCTTTTTGCAGGTTAAAAATATAATCCAAATAAAAAAATAGATAATGCGCGGGGCTAAATTTATAAAAACGCTTCGTTTAAATTTAGCCCACGAGCTCACCGTAAAGCACCATTCTCTTTGGATCGTTCACGCGCACTTTTAGCGTCTTGCCTAGCAGCTCTTCGCTACCTGCGACTTGAACGAGGAAGTTATTAAAGCTTCTGCCGGCAACTCCGCCGTTTGCGCGAAGCTCCTCAAAATATACGTCGAAAATTTTACCTCTTTGTGCCGCGACGATTTCGTCTAAAATCTCGCTGTGGCGGCTTTGTAGGCGGGTTAGGCGAGCGCTTGCGACGGCCTCCGGGATTTGATTGGTAAATTCCGCCGCCCTAGTCATCGGGCGAGGCGAATACTTAAAGCTAAAAATTTGCTCAAAGCGCACCTTTTCTAGCACGTCCATCGTGTCCTCAAACTCCTCTTCGCTCTCTCCGGGAAACGCCACGATAATGTCGGTTGAGATGCTAACATCCGGACACATCGCTCGCAGTCTAGCAGCCCTGTCTAAAAACCACTCTTTGGTATAACCGCGCTTCATCTCGCGTAGGACTTTGGTGTTTCCGCTTTGAAGCGGCATGTGCATGGATTTGCAAATTTTTGGATTTTGACTAAAGATTTCTAAAAATTTATCGTCCATATGGAGCGGATGCGGGCTGGTAAATCGTATGCGTTCGACGCCATCTATCTCGCTGATTTTTACGAGCAGGTCGCTAAAATCTATCTTCTCGTGCGCGCCCGAAAATCTCTTGCCGTAGTTGTTTACGTTTTGCCCGAGCAAGAAAATTTCCTTCGCTCCGCCCTCGGCGGCTTTTTTTACTTCGCGCAGGATTAAATTTACGGGGATTGATATCTCGTCGCCTCTGGTGTGAGGGACGATGCAGTAGGTGCATTTTTTATCGCAGCCGATCGAGATATTTATGTGGCTTTTATACGGCGAGCCTCGAAATTCGCCGAATGCATACTCGCTCTCGTCGTGATTTATGTCGGTGGATATAAATTTAGGCGTCTTAACCGCGGCTGAAATTTTACTGACGTTTCGCGCGCCCAGGACGAAATCCACGTAAGGCGCCCGTTTAAAAATTTCGCTTCCCAGATGGCTTGCCGTGCAGCCGCAAACGCCGATTTTTGCGCCCGCTTTTTTTACTTTTTCAAAGCTTCCGACTTCGCTAAAAAGCTTATGCACGGGCTTTTCGCGCACCGAGCAGGTATTGATGAGGATGAGGTCGGCCTCGGAGATATCGTCCGTTAAATCGTAATTTTCCTTTTCTTTTAGTTCGGCGACGATATGCTCGCTGTCGCGGACGTTCATAGCGCATCCTAGCGTTTGGATAAATACCTTTTTGCTCAAAACTCGCCTTATAAAATATGCACTTCGTACATGTAGTCGTTTTCGTCTAGGCCGTAGCGAACGGTGCGGTGATAGACGCTAAGGCCCTTTTCCTCGAAAAATTCGACCAAAGCGATGAGTTGTTTGTGGCTGTTTTCTCTGTCGAAATAGAAAATTTGTTGCGGATCTTTGGCAAATGCCGCTTCGATTTTTTCAAGAGAGATCGTTTTTGGTTTGGCGTCAAGTTGCGTTCTAGCGAGTTTTAGCTCCATCTTTAATCCTTTGGAATCTTTAATTTAATCTGTGAATATAGCAAAAACATCTTAAAAAACGGATTAAAACTCAATATCCTCTAAAGCTAAAGGCGTTGCGAAATTTATATCGCGGGCGGCTTTTTTGCCTAAAATTTGCTCGTAATATCTCGGATGCAGTCCGCTTGCAGGCCTTACGGATCGAACGTTAGCCGCCGTTAAAATTTCGCCTTTTTTGATATTTGTCGACGCGAATAGCGACCTTGCGCCGTGCCTATTTGCTTGATTTATTTCGTAATTCACCCTGCCCATCGCCAGAGCCGTATCTCTGACCGCGCTCGTCATTTCTTTAAACTCGTTAAAATTTAACGAAAATCCGCTATCTTCGCCGCCTAAAGCCCTATCTAGCGTGAAGTGCTTTTCTATTACGCTAGCCCCCAGCGCCGTAGCCGTTATTGGCGGTACTAGGCTCATCGAGTGGTCGCTTAGTCCGACTTTTACACCCATAGGAGAAAATTTCTCAAACATATCTTTAACGGTGATTAAATCCATCTTATCTACAGGAGCGGGATAGCTAGAGGTGCATTTTAGTATCGTGACGTCGTTATTTCCGACTTTTTTGCACGCTTCTATCGCTTCTAAAATTTCTTCGTAACTTGAAATGCCCGTAGATATTATCATCGGCTTTTTAAATTTAGCCGCATAAGAAATAAGCGGATAATCTATCGCCTCAAACGATGCGATTTTATACATCGGCACGCCTATACTTTCTAAAAAATCCACCGCGCTAAAATCGAAAGGCGTCGAGAAAAAATCTATGCCTACGGTTTTTGCGTAGTCAAAAAGCTCTTTTTGCCACTCCCACGGCGTATAGGCCTTTTGATACAGCTCGTATAGGCTTTGTCCCGCCCACAAGCCGCTTTTTATCATAAAAATTTCATCTTTGGAGTTTAGCGTTATCGTATCGGCCGTGTAGGTTTGGATTTTGACCGCGTCCGCGCCGGCGTCTTTTGCCGCTTTTATGATTTTAAATGCCAGCTCTTTATCGCCGCAGTGATTAGCGGACATTTCGGCTATTATATAAGGCGCTTTCATTTAGCCTCCTTTAGGGCTTCTACTATGTAAAACGAGTTAAAGATTTCGCCGTTATTTTGCGTAAATTCCTCTTTATCCAGCGCGATTATTTTTAATCCCGCAAGTTTAAATATATCATTTACATCGGCTTTTGAATAAAACGAATAAACTAGCCCCTCATAGCCTTTTCTAGTCGTTTCGTAGATGTTTTGATTTATTTGTTTTGCGCCGATTTTTAGTCCGTCGGCGTTCGTTCTTAGGTTTATAAATACTCGTCCGTTTTCGTTTAAACTATTTGCGAATTCTTTTAAAATTTCAGCGGCTGCGGACGGTTCGTAAAGATGAAGCACGCCCCAGCTAATTACCGCATCTACTTTTCTGTCGCTTAAAATTTCGCTTAGGTTTTTGTCGTCGTTACAAAAAAGCTCTAGCGTCGTGCCGTTTTCTAAATTTAGCTTTTTACCGTTTTCCCACTCTTTAGCCTCTTTGATAGCGCCGAATTTTAGAGCGACCGCGGCAAGAGGCAGAGCGTTTATATCTACGCCTATTAGCTTTTTTGCGCCGGCTTTTGCCAGGCAGGCTAGATGTCTACCGGTCCCGCAACCGAAATCCATCGCGCTTGCGGGTTTAAATTTTGCCGCAAACCTCGCTACGGCTTCGTGCGGATATATAAGATCCCCTTTTAGCACCAGCTCTTGCCATTTTTTTAAATCGCCGTAATTCCGATTTTCGCTAGATTTTTCTTGCACTCTTTACTCCTTTATTCTAATAAATTTAATCATTAGCGCGTTTGCTTTTTCTAGGCATTCTTCTTCGCTTTCGGCCATGATTATAGCGTAGCCGCGACTTATCAGCGACGCACCGTCTTTTACCTCGTCTAGGTTTTTTAAGTCGCCGCATTTAAATTTTACTATACCGCACTCGTCTTTTATCTCGCTAAAATTAGGCGGTACGACGCCGTAATCAAAGTCGAAATATCTAATTATCGCGCTTTTTAAAAATTTAGGCTCAAAGCTAAAAGGCTTATTTAATACGAAATTTAGCCATTCGCGCGTCAAATTTACCCCCGTAGCTATTTCTACAAAATCGCTCGTGAGGTAATGTCCGCTGGGTCTTGGTGCAAGCTCGATGACAAAAGGCTCGCCGTTTTCGCGCAATATAACATCGGCGTGCATCAGACAGTTTTTTAGTTCCAGCCTTTTTATGACAGCCTTTAAACGCTCGCTAATCGCGGCTATCTCGGGCGTTGCGACGTAGCCCACGCTTTGGCGGTAGGGCGGAGGCGTGAGAAGCTTTTTACGCGCCAAGACGTGGATATACTCGCCTTCTATAACGGCGGCGTTAATGCCGTATTCCTCGCCTTTTATGAAGCTCTCGCGTAAAAATTCGTCGCTTTTTAAATTTAGCTGTGCGGCGTATTTTTCGTACTCGCTAGCGTTTAAAACGACCGTTACGTCCTTGCTGCCGCTGCCGTAGCGAGGCTTGACGACTAGGGGAAAGTCCGCGTCGCTAGGCAAATTTGACGCTTTGTTCATTAAGTAGCACTCCGCACCTCTTAAATTTGGCTCCATTAGTCCGTTCGTCTCTCTCTTATTTTCGGGATTTAGCGCAGAGTGAAAGGCTAGCTTGTCCGTGCATACGTCGCACTCTTTTTGGTCAGGGCCTTTTAATCCGTAAAAATCGTTTATCACGCCGCCGACACGCAGGCATCTGCCTACTGGAACGGGCAGGACGCAAACCGGTTTAAAACCTTGTTCGGTTATTAAATTTATTATATTTTGCGGATCTCTTATATCGCAAACGAAGCTAAAATCGGCCTGCTTTAGTCCCGCCGCATTCTCGTCGCCGTCGAACGCCGCGACCTTTAGCCCGTTTTCTTGCGCTAAATTTATAGCGTAGAGACTCTCGCTACTCGCACCAATTACTAGAGCTACTTTCATTTAAGCCTCCTAAAAAACTCGGCGTCTTGCCTAAAGTCGTCTAAATTTTCCTCGCTGTTTTTGTTTGTTTCTATAGCAAGCGGTAGGGCATGATTTAGGATTTTAGCGATTTTTGCTAGATCAAAACTCCCTTCACCAAAGTGCAGATGTGCGTCATAAACGCTATCTGCTATGTTGTCGCTTAGGTGATAGACTTGTGGCTTTAGGCTATTTAAAAGCTGTACGTAGCCGTAAATTTCAAGCTTTTGATAGTTTGCCGAGCAAACGGCGTGTCCGACGTCTAGGCAAAGCCCTACGCCCGTTTCTTCTTTTATGCGTTTTAAGCTCTCGTAACTAGAACCTATACAAAAGCCCGTCTCGCCCGTTTTTTTAAAATTTACTATAAAAGGCTTATTTTCTATTATAAATTCGCTCTTTGAGAGACGAGATAAATTTGCTATCTGATAAATACTCTCGTTTAAGTTACCGCCGATACCGGGGTGAAACACCGTATATATCGCGTTTAACGCCTCGCTCCATTTAAAAGCTTCTTTCGCCGCGGCTAAATTTAGCTCCCTTTTGTCCTTGTTGGAAAAATCAAGCCCGTGCGAAAAATGAGGCGCATGCACGGCAAAGGGCAGATTTAGTTCTTTTTGCAAATTAACCCAAAGGCTAAGCTTTTCAAGGCTGTCCGGTACCGCGTAAAGCTCGATATAGTCGTAAATTTTCTCTTCAAAAAGCTCGCGAGCGGGTGCGATATAGTTTTCGTTTAAAGACCACAGCTTAAGCCCAATTTTATTTTCCATCTATATTTCCTTAAATTTAACGATAATTTTACTAGCAAAAATCGAGCCTTTTTAAAATTTAGCGATTTTGGGCTTGCAAAATTTTATATTTCATCTCCGCCGTAGCCCAGTCCTCGGGCGTATCGATATCCTGTACGGCTTTTTCGTCCATGATGAAAGGCAGAACCTTAGGGGACTCGCTCGCTTCCGTCTTATAAAAATAAAACATCCCGACGTCGTGGTACATCGGTTCTAAATCTTGCGAGCGCTTGGATGCGTTTTGCGGCTGTGCGTAGGCTAAAAATCCGCTATTTTCTATCATAAAAGCTCGCTGTATAGGAAAACTAAATTTAACTACCGGTACGAGCGAGTCCGCGCCGCTAGAAACGAATTGACGGTACGCCTCTTTCAAAATCTCGCCCGTTAAAAACGGCACGCAAGGATAAATGCAGCAAAGCGTAGCGGGCTTTACGCCTAGTTTTGCGTATTCGCTCAAAACCTCGCTTAAAACGTCCGCCGTAGTGGCAAAATCGTCCGAGGTCTTAGCCGAGCGCATAAAGGGTACTTTCGCGCCTAAATTTACGGCGACTTGAGCGATCTCTTCGTCGTCAGTCGAGACCGCGATCTCGTCGAATATCCTCGCCTCTTTGGCCGCCGTTACGGCGTATGAGAGCATCGGACGTCCGAAAAATTCCTTGATATTTTTGCGAGGTATTCGCTTACTGCCGCCTCTTGCGGTAATGACGGCCAAATTTGATATCTTCATCGTTTTACACCCCTTTAAATTTTCGCTAAATTTACCCAAAACGGCGTAAAAATACGGTTAAAGTTGATTAAAAGTTTGGTTTTTATATAATTTCTGCCTACGCAAATAAATTCCCGAGAGATTTATCAGAGAATAAGGAGAAAATATGGAGAAAATAGCGGATATCATAGAATCTATCGCAAATGAAAAAGGGCTTGAAATCGAAGACGTAAAAGAGCGCGTCATAAGAGCTATTATCAATACCGCAAAGAAAATTTACGGCGAAAACTACGAATACGACGCGGTTATAGATAATGCGACCAAGACCCTTCATCTATATCAAAAAATCACCGTCGTGGAGGACGGCGACGAGCGCTTGGCCGAGGATAACGAACATTTTATAGGTCTAAAAGAGGCTAGAAAGGTCGATAGCGGAGTAGAGATCGGCGACGAGCTAACCTACGAGCTATCTACCGACAACCTCGGCCGCACCGCCGCGCAGACGCTTCATAAGGAGCTTGAGTATCACATCCAGCGCTTGATGGAGGAAAAAATCTTCCAAAAATATCAAGACATGGTCGGGCACATGGTTTTTGGCTCCGTTACGCGCGTGGATAGCGATGAAAATACCTTCATAGAAATAGACGAGCTGCGAGCCGTGATGCCGCGCAAAAACCGCATAAAAGGCGAGAAATTTAAGCCCGGCGACGTCGTAAAAGCCGTCATAAAAAGCGTCTATATCGACAAATCTATGGGCATCAAGGTCGAGCTAAGCCGCACGTCGCCAAAATTTCTCGAAGCACTGCTAAAAGCCGAAGTGCCCGAGATCAAAGACGGACTCGTGCTGATCGCGGCAAGTGCCAGAATCCCGGGCGAACGCGCTAAAGTAGCGCTCGTAGCCACCTCGCCTAACGTCGATCCCGTGGGCGCGACCGTGGGAACTAGAGGCGTGCGCATAAATGCCGTCACAAAGGAGCTAAACGGCGAAAATATCGACGCGATCGAGTATTCGGCCGAGCCTGCGATCCTCATCACGCGAGCGATGGCGCCGGCGATCATCAGCTCGGTTAAGATTGGCGAGAACAACAAAGCCGTCGTGAGCCTAGTAACCGAGCAAAAGAGCAAGGCTATCGGCAAAAGCGGCATAAATATCAGGCTAGCTAGCATGCTAACGGGCTATGAGATCGAGCTAAACGAGCTAGGCGCTAGAGGCGAGGCTAAAGACGAGAACGCGAAGGACCTAAAGGCTCTTTTCGGCGATCTGTAGCTGATTTGAGCCCTTTGGTCGCATGCGTTTGAGGCGGTAAATTTAGGGCGCGGCACCGTGGTCAAATTTGAGTAAATAAATTTAGCTCAAATTTGATCCGCTTCGTTTGCTAAAATTTGCCGCTTTTTTATTTTAGTGCGTCAAAATTTATAAAACGTTAGCGAGATAAATTTAAGATTAAGGCGGCGAGTAACCGCCTTATTTGAAGTTATTTATTTTTAGTAGAGCGGTACATCGGGTGCTGGTAGTCGTTCCTCTCGCAACCAGCAGCTAATAATCCAAATGCCAAAGCAAGCGCGCATAATATAACTTTTCTCATTTTCTACCTTTTTTTGAATTTCATTTTCGCCCGATTATAGCAAATTTCGCCAAATTACCAAAATTGCCGCGGCTAAATTTGACGGCGTTTTGGCGAGACTATTTTGCGTTAAATTTATCGCGGTTTATCGTGAGCAAGCAGCGCGCACGTCAAATTTGCCCGCCGGGTACCCGCACGCGACAAATTCGCACTTGCAGGCAAATTCCCTCGCCGAAATTTATCCCGCCTCGCGACGCGCCGAGCCGTAATATATTAAATTTTTATCCAAAAAAAAGTAGAATATCTTAATTTTAAATTTAAGGAAAAATCCGTGTTGCAAGCATTAGCGCTTAGATATAGACCGCGAAATTTTAGCGAGCTCGTAGGCCAAGAGGCCGTCAGCACCAGCCTCACGCACGCTTTGGACGAGAACCGCCTCACTCACGCCTACCTTTTTTCGGGGCTTCGCGGCAGCGGTAAGACATCAAGCGCTAGGATTTTTTCAAAGGCGCTAGTTTGCGATCGCGGCCCGACCAGCCGGCCCTGCGAGCAGTGCGCCAACTGCATCGCCGCAAACGAGGGCCGCCACATCGATATCATCGAGATGGACGCGGCCAGTCACCGCGGTATCGACGATATAAAGGGACTCATCGAGCAGACCAAGTACGCTCCGGCGATCGCGCGCTTTAAGATTTTTATCATCGACGAGGTACACATGCTCTCCACGCCCGCGTTTAACGCGCTGCTAAAGACGCTCGAGGAGCCGCCGCCCTACGTCAAATTTATCCTGGCCACGACCGATCCGCTCAAGCTGCCCGCCACCGTGCTATCGCGTACGCAGCATTTTAGATTTCGCCAGATCTCGCGTCCTGACGTCGTCGCGCACCTTGATTTTATCCTAAACCGCGAAAACGTCCCGCACGAAAAAGAGGCTCTCGAGATCCTCGCTCGCAGCGGCGCGGGCTCGCTGCGCGACACCCTCACGCTGCTAGATCAGGCCATCATCTACGCCAAGGGCGAGCTCACGCAAAGCGCCGTCGCGCAGATGCTGGGGCTGCTTGATCCGCAGCGCATAGAGGAGATCTTGGCGCTTGTTATGAGCGGCGACAAATCGGCCGTAAGCGCGGCGGTAGCGCAGCTGGAGAGCTACGACGCCGAGATGGTGATAGACGAAATAACGGCAAATCTCAAGGCGAATTTCCTAGCGCAAAGCCCGAAATACTCGCTGCTTTTATATGAGAGATTTTTTAGGATCCTCTCGCAGGCGCGCTCGATGCTAAGCGTCAGCAGCGACGGCGGATTCGTGCTTGGCGTGATGCTTTTTATGATGATCGAGGCGATAAATCTAAGATCGATCGACGAGATGATAGCCGTGGATGCGAGGGAAAAATTTGCGGATTCGCAGGCACGCGCGGCTGATTTTGGCGCCTCTCGTGCTGCGCCAAATTTTGCTGGCGGACGAGGCGAAGCGGCTAGGTTTAAGGCTCCTGCGCAGACGGGTCAAATTTCGCCCTCTGCGAACGGGTCAAATTTGACGGGAGCAAACTCGGCTAAACTCGCTTTGCAAAACGGAGCGTCTCAAGGGCAAAATTTAAGCTCGCAGGCACTGGCCGGCTCGGTAAATTTGAGCGCCCAAGCGTCTCAAGAGCCGGGCGGCCAAACCAGCGCCGCAAAAACTCAAAATCCCGCTTATGAAGCGTTTTTGGCCAAAATTTACGACCGCAGCTTTGATCTTGGCGAGTGTTTTAAGAACTGTATCGAGTTTTTGGACTTCTCAAGCGGCTGCATGAGTCTGGCCTCAAGCGCGGCCGGCGAGGATCAGAGGCGGCTTCGCGAGAGCTCGAAGGTGATTTTGCAGATTTTGCGCAGTCTTTTCGGCGCCAGCGCACAGAGACAGATACCTCCCACGCACAGCCCAGCACTAAGTAACGCGGAGCAAAAAAACGCGCCGTCAAATTTGACGGCGAAAAGCGCGGCAAATTTGAACGACGAGCGCGGAGGGGAGGTGAAATTTGGGGGCAACGAAACTGCGTCAAACCGTGAGAGCGCTAAATTTGACGCGGACGACGCGGCGGAAAACACAAATCAAAACTCCCAAGTGCAAGAGCCATCAAATTTGACCGGAAATTTGTTTGTAAACGGTAGCGAGGAGAGGACGGCTACGCCCTCGGAACAAAATTTGGACACCGAATTTAAAAGCGGCGAGCAGGACGAGCAAACAGAAAATTTGACTTCGCAAACGCAAGCGGCAAATGACTCAGCTCCGAGCGCGCAAACTAATAGCGGCTCGCCTATGGGCGAAACCGCGCCCTTAAATTTAAACGAAAATGCGGCAAATTTGACGCAAAACTCGCAAACGCAGGCTGGTTTAGATCAGCCGACAGAGCCTAAATTTGCGCCCGATTTTGAGAGTATGCGCGACGATACGCATGATTTTCATGAGGCATATTCGCTGAAATTTAAGACTGATGACGGCGCCCTAGCGGGGGCGGATCTGGCGTTTTTAGACGACGAGTTAAGGCGGCTAGAGAGTCAAAATGCTGCAAAAACAGAGCAAAAACCAAGCGGCGGCGCTAAATTTAACCAAAACCATGCGCCGCAAACGGCAAGCTTTGGCGAGCCGCCGTTTGATCCGGACGACGTGAGCGAGATGTTTAGCGAGGCGGCAGACTATGAGGGTATCGCCGCACCCTTTGAGCAGGATGCGAGCGAGCCTGTAAACGCGACCGGAAGGCAAAATTTAGATACGACAAATTTAATAAGAGATGATTTTCAAAGCGAAGCGAATTTTGACGACTCGTCCTCAAGCGGGGCAAATTTGAACGCTCAAAATCCTACGCCAAATTTAGCTACAAAAACCCAAGCCGATCCCAAAGCCGCAAAAAATCAAGCGGTTTTAAAAGAAGCCAAACGACTGTTTGGAGAGCCTGAAGTTTTGGATATTTGATGATATGCACGGCGCCGCAACACTTCTAATCGCACTCATTTTTCTAATCGTAAGCTTTTTTGTCGCCCTAATCGCCCCCAAGGGCAAACGCAAACTGCTTTGGCTTTTTGTTTGGTTTTTGGTTTTTTTTTGCAGACGGGTTTATAACCTCGGCTATTTTTCATTACTACGGAAATTTATACGGAAAGATCAATGTCTACGAAAACCCAACTAGCAGAGGATATTATGCAGGAGAAAGAGAAATAGTCGAATGGAATAGAAGCGCTTTTCCTTTAATAGATCACACTAATTGGCTAAATTTCCCCATAAATACGACTGATGCGAATTTCATATCTTTGATAAACGGCTACGTAAATTTTATAGACTACAAAGAAAAAAGTAAAAATCCCGCCACGAACGGTAAATATTTTAGAATTTATCTGGATGACTATACCGCACAAGAGTGCTTTTTATCAGCCAAGTTAAGCACAAGAGGCTTTTTAAAGAGTATCCCGATAACGTATGAAGAATTAAATATATTTTTTAATCAACTGCAATCAAATCATGAAAGCGAGGATAAAATAATCAGAGAGATAAAATCGTTACTCGATGATAGAAATGCCTCGACGATAGATATAAAACCGTCTAAAATATTAAGCTACATAAAATACAATATAAAAGATCTCAAGCAAATTTACAAAGACAAATGCGTAGCTCGCAAAGAAATCAATGAAGATGAGATAGCGTCTGCCGAGCTTATCATAAAATATCCGTATGCTATCATAGAGGAAAAGCCTAATATAAAAACTATGTTTGATAAGATAATAGGCATGGGATTTAACTACGGTGGACTAATAAAAGACAGAAATACGGGTAAGATACTAGCCGACAATACATACATCTACGAGTCTTATCACTCTTGGCT
>CAURKB010000011.1:0-24913 GCA_963525315.1 uncultured Campylobacter sp.
GCTCAGAGGGCTTTAGCTTCGTAGAAAAGACGATCGGCACGATACTGAATTTGCACGAAAAGGTGCTTGATGCTAAAGACGAGACGCTAGAGACCCTGCGCAACGAAAATAAATTTTTAAAAGAGGCGCTAATCTCGATGCAAGAGCTCTACGACGAGGATAGAAAAACGGTTGAGACGCTCACGAAGCAGCTAAAAAATTCGCAAGACGAAGTCGAGTTTTTAAAGCGAAAATACAAGCTCATGTGGAACAAGGCGGTTGAAAATTTTAAAGGCGACAAGGAATAGTCATGGAAATTTTAGCGGTAGAGGGTTTTAAAATTTACGGACTAAAAGCTCGCACCAAAAATGCCGACGAGATAAACGGAGACGGTAAAATCCCGGCCTTGTGGGCTAAATTTATAAAAGAATTTTATGACGGTAAAAGCGAAATTTACGGCGTTTATTGTAGTTACGAAAACGGCGTAAACGGTCTTTACGATTTATTTATCGGTACTAAATCGCTTTGCCCCAGCGGCGAAATTTTAGAGATAAAAAGCGGCGAATACGCCGTTTTTAGCTTTCCAAATGAGCCGCAAAACGTAGCGAAATTTTGGGGAGAAATTTGGAAATATTTTGAAAGCTCTGAGCTAAAAAGGGCCTACGAAACGGATTTTGAGAAATATTTAAACGAAAAAATAGAAATTTACATATCAATAAAATAAAAGGTAAACAATGACGTTTTCAGAGATTATTTTGACGTTGCAAAACTACTGGCGCGAGCAGGGTTGCGTGATACTGCAGCCATACGATATGCCTGCGGGTGCGGGTACCTATCATCAGGCGACTTTTTTAAGGAGCCTCGGGCCAAAGCCGTGGGCGACGGCGTACGTAGCACCTTCTCGTCGCCCAACCGACGGTAGATACGGCGAAAACCCAAACCGCTTAGGTGCTTATTATCAGTTTCAGGTGCTTATAAAACCAAGCCCCGAAAATATACAGGAGCTTTATCTAAAAAGCCTTGAAAAGCTCGGGTTAAATTTGAAAAATCACGACATCCGTTTCGTCGAGGATAACTGGGAGAGTCCGACTCTGGGCGCTTGGGGACTAGGCTGGGAGGTCTGGCTAGACGGTATGGAGGTGACGCAGTTTACGTATTTTCAGCAAGTAGGCGGCATCGCGTGCGAGCTGGTTTCGGCTGAGATCACTTACGGCCTTGAGCGCCTTGCGATGTATCTGCAGGACGTAAATAGCGTCTATGATATCGTTTGGGATGATAGGGGCGGCAACATCGTGACCTACGCGGACGTGCATAAGCAGGGCGAATTTGAGTGGAGCAAATATAACTTTGAAATCGCGGACGTAGATATGCTATTTCGCCAGTTTGAAAACGCATTCGGCGAGTGCAAACGCTGCTTGGAGGCTAAAATTTCGCTGCCTGCGTATGATTATTGCATGCTTGCGGCTCATACGTTTAACGTCCTTGACGCGCGCGGAGCCATCAGCGTAACGCAAAGGCAAGACTACATCCTAAAAATCCGCGAGCTGGCTAAAGAGTGCGCGCTGACGTATAAAGCTAGTATCGACACTGCTGTCCAAAACTGCGCGAAGGACTAATAAAATTTGATGAAAATCGGCGAAATTTATAAAATTTTAGACAAGATTAGCCCGTTTGCGAGTCAAGAGGAGTGGGATAATAGCGGACTGCTCGTGGGCTCGTTTGAGGCGAGCGTACAGCGCGTTTGCCTTAGCCTTGACGTCGATGATGAGCTTTTGGACGAGGTGCAGCCAAACTCGCTTATCATTACACACCATCCGCTCATTTTTAAAGGACTAAAATCGCTAAATTTGGACAAATACCCAAGCAGCCTAATCGCAAAGATGATGGCTAAAAATTTAAGCCTGATTGCTATGCACACGAACTATGATCTAAGCCATCTAAACGAGTACGTGCTAAGCGAAATTTTGGGCTTTACGCCAAAGCAGCGCGATGGATTTTTGCTTTATGCGGATGTAAATTTGAGCTTTGACGAGCTTTGCGAGAGAGTAAAAACAAAGCTAAATTTGAGCCATTTAAGAGTTTGTAAGGGGCGAAAATTTGACCGCAATACGCAGGTAAAGCGCCTTGCGTTTTGTACGGGAAGCGGCGGAGATTTGATTGATGGCGTTAAAGCGGACGTGTTTTTAACGGGCGATTTAAAGTACCACCAAGCCATGAGCGCCGCGCAAAATAATCTCACTATGCTAGACATCGGGCACTTCGAGAGCGAGCGGTATTTTGGGGAGTCGCTTGCAAAATATTTGCAAATTTTGCCGATTCCTACTATAATATCCAACTCAAAAAACCCGTTTTCATACAGTTAAAGGAAAAAGATGAATAAATATTTAGAACAGCTAGTCGAGCTCTCAAGCATCGATAAAGATATCGACGATTTTACCCCGCGCCTCGAGAAGGTTCAAAGCGTTTTAAAAGCAACTAAGGACGAGCAGGCGGCGATTTTGGCGCAGATCGAGGAAGCGGCTACGAGCGTGACCGAGCTAAAAAATCAAAAATCTCAAACCAACGCGCACATAGCCGAATTTAGCGCGAAAATAAAAGACGTCGCCAAAAAAAGCGGCGCGGCAAAAACCGAAAAAGAGATAAAAGCGCTTCAGCTAGAAGACGAGCTAGCTAAAGAACAGCTAGAGGCCGCAAACGAAGAGGTCGAAAGACTAGAAAAAATCATAGATAGCAAAAATGAGCTAAAAAGCGAGCTTGAGGCTAAGGCTGCGGAACTTGGCGGAAATTTGACCAAAATCGAGAGCGAAATCTCGGCCGAAGTCGGCGCCATCGAGCAACAAAGAGACGAAATATACGCTAAAAAAAATAAGCTAGTCGGCGAGATGAATCAAAAAATCTTGACCTTTTACGAGAAAATCCGCAAATGGGCGCACAACACCGCCGTCGTACCGGTCAAAAAACAGGCCTGCTACGGCTGCTTTATGCAGATAAACGACAAGACTTATTCCGCCGTTATCAAGGGCGAAGATATCGTGACCTGCCCTCACTGCGGCCGAATTTTATACAAAGAAGCGGCGAACTAGCCTTTAAATTTGATAATAATTTATTACGTTTTAGTCCTCGCGGCGTTTGCCTTGGGGGCTTTACCGCTTGCGATTTTAGCTTTTAAGAAAAAGTACAGAGCCTCGATCCCCGCTAGATTTTTTTTGTTTAAAAATCCCAAATTTGACGCCTCGCGCGTGCATTTTCACGCGTGCAGTTTCGGCGAGGTGCGTTCTATCGCGCCGCTAGTTAGTAGATTTAAAGACGCGGCCGCAGTCTCGGTCGTAACCAAAACGGGATTTGACGAGGCCAAAAAAATCACGCAAAATACGCGCTTTTTGCCGTTTGAGATATTTTTACCGTTTTGGCTAAAGCCTACTAAAATAACGGTTATTTTTGAGGCCGAGCTTTGGCTGGGGCTTGTTTTTTGGGCTAAATTTAAAGGTTCTCGCGTCATTTTGATAAACGCTAGGATTTCTGATAGGAGCTACAAAAGCTATCTAAAATTTGGCTTTTTTTACAGGTATTTGTTTAAATTTATAGATAAAATTTACGCCCAAAGCGATCTGGATAAACAGCGTCTAGGGCGACTTGGTGCTAAAAATATCGTCGTTAGCGGCAATATAAAATCAGCCTTTTTGCCAAGCCCGAGTAAAATTTACGCCAAACCAAAAGAGCGTGCGATCGTGCTAGCTAGCACTCATGCGGGCGAAGAGGAGCTGATTTTACGCGAGTTAAATTTGGGCGCAAACGACAAGCTGGTACTCGTGCCGCGCCATCCTGAGAGGTTTGGCGAAGCGGGCGAGATTTTGGTTAAATTTGCCGTAAAAAACGGACTTAGTTTTTCTAAATTTAGCGAAACGAAAAATTTTGACGCGCAGTGCGTGCTGGTCGATGCGATGGGCGAGCTGGTAAATATTTATAAATTTAGCGACGTCGTCGTGCTCGGCGGTAGTTTCGTGCCAAACGTCGGCGGACACAATCCGATCGAGGCGGCGCAGTTTGAAAACGCGGTGATAAGCGGGGAGTTTATATTTAACCAAAAAGCCCTGTATAGCGCGGTTGACGGGATAAAATTTGCAAAAGCGGGCGAGATAAGTTCGCTTTTAAAGCAAGATTTACCAAAAGCTAAAATAGTCGCTAAAGGCGATGCGAGCGAGATTTTAAAAGATATTGAGGAAAATTTATGAAAGAAGAAAAAGCCTATAAACTGCTGGCGATCCAGGAAGGCATCTCAAACAACGAGGCAAAGGAACTGATCGATACGGGGCTAGTTAGCGCCAAAGGACAGAGGATCGCTGTGGCGCGCGCGATGATGAGTGCGGCGACTAAATTTAACGTGCAAAAGCTACCGCGCCCAAGCGTGATTTTTGAGGATGAAAATTTGATCGCGGTTGATAAACCGGCGTTTTTAACCTCGGAAAAAGTGAGCGAAACTTATAAATTTCCGCTTCTTCACAGGCTTGATAAGGAAACTAGCGGCGTGCTTTTGCTCGTGAAAAACGAGGAATTTCAAAAAAAAGCGATCGAGGAGTTTAAAAACTGCCGCGTAAAAAAAGAGTACGTCGCGGCGGTCAAGGGTATCGTGAGCGAGGAATTTAGCGTAAACGAACCCATAATCACGCTAAAAAACAGAGGCGGAGCGTTTTCTAAGATATCGCCAAACGGCAAAGAGGCGTTTTCGCACGTGACGCCGGTGATGGTCGCAGGCAAAAAAAGTCTCGTAAAAGTCGAGATAAAAACCGGCAGAACCCACCAAATCAGAGTGCATCTAAATCACGCGGGATACGGAATCGTCGGCGATGAAAAATACGCTAAAAATAAATCCGCGAGAATGTATCTGCACGCTTATAAAATCGAGTTTTTAGGATATAAATTTAGGTCAAATTTGAGCAGTGATTTTAACAAGCTCGGTTTTGAAATTTCAAGAAATTTTGAGATTTAAAGAGCGATAAAGCTTAAATTTAATAAAATACGCGCTTTAGCTATATAATGTAAATAAAAGGTAGAATGTGTTTGAACAAATCAGCGAGTCGTTTCGTTTAGCCGTTAGTAAAATTCGTTTCGTAGACGATGAAAAAGCGCTAAATAACGCGCTTGACGTGCTTAAAAAAGCACTACTAAAAGCCGACGTTCATCACAAAGTTACCAAAGAGCTGCTAGCTCTCATAAAGTCAAATTTGACGAAGATTTTAACCGCGCCGGGCAACCAGGGCTTTGTCTTTGCGCCAGTAGCTCCTACTATCGTGCTGATGGCTGGCTTACAAGGTAGCGGAAAAACCACTACGACGATAAAGCTAGCTAATTATCTAAAGCTTAGAAAGAAAAAAGTTTTGGTCGCGGCGTGCGATTTGCAACGTTTGGCGGCCGTCGAGCAGCTTCGCCAGCTTTGCGAAGCAAACGAGATAGAGCTTTTTAGCATAGAAAACGAAACCGATCCGCTAAACGTGGCTAAACAAGCGCTAGCTAAGGCAAAAAGCGGACTTTACGACGTGCTTTTGGTCGATACGGCGGGACGTCTAGCGATAGATGAAGCTTTGATGAAGCAGATAAAAGATATCAAATCAGAGCTCCAGCCGCATGAAATTTTTTATGTAGCCGACGCTATGAGCGGACAAGACGGAGTAAAAACCGCAAGCACGTTTAACGACGCGCTAAAAATAAGCGGCGTGGTGCTAAGCAAATTTGACTCGGACAGCAAAGGCGGCGTAGCTATTGGCATAGCCAAGCAGCTAAATATACCACTTAGATTCGTAGGTATCGGCGAAAAAGTCGGCGATATGGAGAGCTTTATCCCCGAGCGTATCGTAAGCCGCATAATGGGCGAAGGCGACTTGGCGACGTTGGTTGAAAAAACTAGCGCCGTGATAGACGAGCAAGAAGCAAAAAGAATAAATAAAAAGATTAAAAAAGGGCAGTTTAACTTTAACGACTTTTTATCGCAAATGGAAAGCGTCAAAAAGCTCGGAAATATGAAAAGCCTAATCGGTATGATACCCGGTCTATCAAGCGTGGCAAATCAGATAAAAGATATAGATCTTGATAACTCGAAGGAAATTTTACATATCAAAGCTATGATAAATTCGATGACGCAAAAAGAGCGCGAGAACCCTGATTTGTTAAACAACAGCCGAAAAAGACGTTTGGCTGCGGGATCTGGGCTATCTCAAGTAGAGGTAAATCGCTTTTTGAAGCAGTTTGAAAACGCGTCAAAAATAGCAAAGAGATTTTCTGGTAAAGAAGGTTTAAAAGGGCTTGGAAATTTACTAAACCAAGCCAAAAACTCTCGCCCTAACTAAAGGGCTTAAATTTGGCTACGAGCGTGGCTAAATTTAAGCCTATTTAAAAAATAAAAGGAGAAATATAATGGCAACAGTAGTAAGACTAACGAGAATGGGACGCAAGAAAAAACCTTTTTATCGTATAGTCGTAACGGATAGCAGAAAAAGAAGAGACGGAGGCTGGATAGAATCGATCGGCTACTACAATCCTATGATTGAGCCTGAGGTAGTAAAATTTGACGCTGAGCGCTTGGCTTATTGGAAAAGCGTTGGTGCAAAACTTAGCGATAGGGTTGCAAAAATAACTAGCAAATAATTTAAAAAATGGTAGAAAATTTTTTACTTGAATACGCTAAACTCATCGCCGATTTTCCAGAAAAAGTAAAACTTGAACGAGTTAAGCTTGACGATGATTTTACCGAACTAGTAATATATGCCGACAAGGTTGATACCGGTAAACTAATTGGTAAAGACGGTAGAACAATAAATGCGATAAAAACCGTTATTGTCGGCTATAAAGCTAAAGATGCTACTTCATACCGAGTTACGGTAAAACACCTTGAATGAATTTGTAGAAGTTGCACTGCTTGGCAAAACAGTAGGATTAAAGGGATTTGTCAAGCTTCATAATAAAGGTGACTTTCCTAACCAGTTTAAAAAAAATGCTATGTTTTACGATAAAGACGGAAAGGAACTTGTCGTAAAAAGCTACAATCGTACGAATGATACGATCTCTTTTTACGGTTTTGAAAACATAGATAGTGCAAAAACTCTTACAAATAAAACAATCTATTCTACAGAAGAAGAAACTAGAAAAAACTGCAAACTAAAAAAAGGCGAATTTTTCTATTTTGATGTCATCGGTTGTGAAATTTACGAGAACAACCAAAGGCTGGGCGAGGTAGAGGATATAGATGCGGTCGGGACAAATCATCTATTTCTAGTAAAAACCGATGAAAATTTGATTGCCAAAGGGTTAGAAAAAAGTTTTTATATTCCGTATATTGATGTTTATATAGAAAAAGTCGATGCGGAAAATAAAAAAATCTATACCAAAAATGCTATCTTGATTTTAGAAAATTCCTGATGAAATTTACCTTTGTTACGCTTTTTGAAAGCCTTGTACGACCATATTTTCAAGATAGTATTTTAGGTCGTGCCGTAAAGGAAAGTCTTATCTTGATTAATTTTTTAAATCCTCGAGATTTTAGCGCCGATAAGCATAAAAAGGTAGATGATTATATGGTTGGAGGCGGCGCAGGATTACTCATGACGTGCCAACCTCTTAATGATGCTTTAAATTTTTTATTAAAAAATGAGTCAAGAATCCATACTATTTTTCTTGCGCCTGCCGGGAAAAAATTTACCCAAAACGATGCTAGGCGCCTAGCTAAAAAAGAACATATCTGCCTAGTTTGCGGTAGATATGAAGGTATAGACGAGCGCACAATAGAAAAATACGCAGACGAGATTTTTTGCATAGGCGATTTTGTGATGACCGGAGGGGAACTGGGCGCGCTTTGCATTACCGATGCGATTTCTCGCAATATCGACGGCGTTTTAGGAAATAATCAAAGTCTTGAAGTTGAGAGTTTTGAAGGCGATTTGCTCGAAGCCCCCTCTTTTACAAAACCCAGTGATTACAAAGGCTCTGGAGTTGTTTCAGCGTTTTTAAAGGGAGACCATGCTAAAATTAGAGCTTTGAAAAATAATATGGCGTTCTTAAAAACTAGGTTTTTTCGTCCGGATTTATACCGAAAATTTGAGCCGCCTACTAAGGAAAAAACATGAGAAATAAGTATATCGAGGCGTTTGAACAAACTCAAATAGCTCAAAAGTCTGTGCCTGATTTTCGCGCTGGAGATACTTTACGTATAGCTATCCGCATTAAAGAAGGCGATAAAGCTAGAATTCAAAATTTCGAAGGTATCTGCATAGCAAGACGCGGTAGCGGAACAGGCGAAACTTTTATTATTAGAAAGATCGGCGCAAACAGCGTAGGCGTAGAGAGAATTTTCCCTATCTATAGCGAAAGTCTAGAGAGCATAACCGTTCTAAGACAAGGTCGCGTGCGCCGCGCTAAGCTATTTTATCTGCGCGACAGACGCGGTAAAGCTGCTCGCATTAAAGAGCTTAAAAAATAATTTTACTCCTTGCAAAAGTCTAGTTTTAGGCTTTTGCCCCCCCCTATATATTTTTCTTAAATTTCAAAAATCGCTTAATTAAAATCAATTCTTTTATCTAAATCTAGAGTTACAATGTCGTTACTATTTTATAATAAAGGTTGTAAATGGAAAAAATCGTATGGCAAAATGATTTAACGGCGTTACTATAGCTAAGCTTTTTGATGGTCCGCACAGCAAAGAGATACGTATAAATTTAGAAAAAGGCGCTGAAATGAAAGAACATAAGGCACCTGGGGCGATAATGGTTCAAGTTTTAAGCGGAAAAATAGATTTTAGCGTCAGTGAGGATTCTACGACACTGAATGCGCTTGATATGGTTACGCTTGATCCAAACATTCCTCATGCGCTCATTGCGCTGGAAAATAGTATCGTAAGACTTAGCTTAAGCAAAAATGACGATGTAAGTCGAGTATTTAAGGTTTTAAGATCTTGAGATATCAGCTTCTTAGGTATTAAAGCCTAAGCATAGCGGGCGCGAAAATCATCGGCACCAGCGCGCGCACGATCGACGTTGCCGAAGACCGCAAGAAATTTAGCGAATTTATCTCTAAAATAGGCGTCAAACAGCCGCGAAACGACACCGCGACAAGCGAAAAAGAGGCGCTAGAAAAGGCCGCCGCCATCGGCTATCCGGTGCTCGTACGCCCTAGCTACGTGCTAGGCGGCCGCGCGATGAGACGAGTGCATAGCGATGAGGAGCTACGCCTATATATGAGCGAGGCGGTCAAGGTCAGCAACCACTCGCCCGTACTAATCGATAAATTTTTACAAGATGCCGTAGAGCTCGATGTAGACGCGATCAGCGACGGTAAGGACGTCTATATCGGTGCTATTATGCAGCACATCGAGGAGGCGGGCATCCACAGCGGCGACAGCGCGTGCATACTACCTCCGCTAAATTTGACCGCTCAGATGATCGAAAAGGTAGAAAACCAAACCCGCGACATCGCGCTAAATTTAGGCGTCATTGGGCTTATGAATATCCAGTTTGCTATCTACGAGAACGAACTTTTTATAATCGAGGTAAACCCACGCGCTAGCCGCACGGTGCCGTTTGTTAGCAAGGCGACGGGCGTACCGATGGCAAAGGTCGCCACGCGCGTGATGTGGCAAGGAAATTTGCGCGAGGCGCTTAAATTTTACGATAACTACGGCGCGGTTTACGAGGAGCGCGGCATATTCAAGCCTCGCGTGAAAAATCACGTCTGCGTCAAAGAAGCGGTATTTCCGTTTAACAAGCTCTCTGGCGCCGATCTAATCCTGGGGCCTGAGATGAAAAGTACGGGCGAGGTTATGGCGTAAAATAGCGCGTTAGTTAGCAAGCTATCGGCATACCGGCGCAACACATATCAGCATGAGATGTAAAGCAAATTTTATAACTTAACTACGACGGCACCAAAAATAGCCGCGTAATCGGAGTTAGCGCCTTAATAACGCCCAATCAAGGCTAAAAACAAAAATATCCTTCCCAAATAGAGTACGAGCGCAATAAGTTAGACCCCCCCCCATTTGCTCCAGCAAGTAGGCGGAGTTGCGCCAATAAACTAAATTAATAGGATTATTTTTATTGTTTTATCTTAAAGAGTGTCGCTCCACTTGCATTTGCAGTCCCAAAACACGGCTATAAGCAAGGAGAAGCGGTTAAATGCGGTTAAGTTACGTTTGGTCTAAATTTAGGCGAAAAGTTTAATTTAACTAGTTCGTCCCGCTACTCTGCCGGCTGCGATTAATGAATAATACCGAAAAATTAAAAGCAAAATTTCGCAAAAAAGCGACGAAAAAGCGTAAAAAGATAGCCAAGGCCGCGGCAAATTTGCTTAAACTAGCAAAGCGCCGCCTGATGATAAGACGGCGAGCGAGCTTAAGGTTTATCTTTTTGAAGTTTTTTGTTTATCTAGCCTTCTAGCAAGGTGCAAGCAACCTTTTTGTTTCCGCCCTTGTTTACTTGTTTTTGTATTTTTGATTAAATTTATCGCCGTATCTAGCAACCATAAAAACGCGGTCAAAGCTTGCCATACGGCAAAATCTTTTAGGCTAAAGCAAAGACGACTCGCGGCGCTCAGAAACAAAAACTAAAAGCTCGTTTTAGCAATCCTGCGCCGAATTTAGAGCCGTTTTGCCGCCCTGCTTCGCTCATAATGCTCGATGATTTTGTTGTGAATCAGCAAAGAAATATAAATCACCGCACCGCCGAGGCAGAGTCTTAGTATATCCGCATCTTTGTGCCAAAAGACCAAATTTACGATGATGGCAGCAGGTATGAGAGCGTTATTCATGATGGCTAGGGTGCCGCTATCCACCTCGCACGCGCCTTTGTTCCATAAAAAATACCCCAGACCGCTAGCTCCGATACCAAGCCAGAGCAAAACCGCGCCTTGGGTTAGATCAAGGTTGATTTTTTCAGGATTACCAAACATAGCAAATGCTACGCCCGTAACCGCCGAGGCTCCTACGAAAAAGTAGCCAAAAACCCCTCTTTGCTCGTTAAAATCACGCTTTTCTAGTAAAAATTTATACGCGCTCTGCCCGACGCCAAAGCATAAATTTGCCCCCTGCACGAGCAAAAATCCATGCCAAAAGCCGGCATTTACGTTGCCGTATTTGATAATAAGAGCGCCAAAGACCGCGATACCGACGCTAAGCAGATACAGTAGCCTAAGCCTACCCGCTAGCACGTCGTAAACCACGCTCACGTAAAACGGCGTAAATATCGTAAAGAGAGCAACCTCGGCAACGCTAAGGTAGGCAAACGAGTTGTAGTAAAAGATATACATCGCGCCGATTTGCACCGCGCCGATCGCGGCTACTTTAGCGTAGAGGGCGAGGTTTTTCGCGGCAAAATCCTTAATCATGAAGGGCAAAAATACGCCAAGCGCAAGCACTACGCGCGAAAACGCGGCAAAGTAGCTATCCACTCGCCCCGCCAAAAACTCGCCGATGAGGCTAAAGCTAAACGCCCAAAGCACGGTTACGAAAATTAGTTTTTTCACTTTTTCTCCATTTTTAAATCAAATTTTAGCCCAAATAGTAGCGAAATTCGCCTAAATTTAAAACCTAAATTTAAGCCGCAAAAGCGCCCGTATAAATTTACCCGCTCTAGCAAAATCTCGCGCAGCCGCTTGCGGTTAAGTCCGTAAGTAGGCGCGCATACAGGAGGCCAAACGGGCGGCTTTGCAAATTTTCTAGTTGAGAGCTTTATCTTAAAACAAAAGCCGACCGACCTCGATCAAAGCTTAAAGCGCTAGATTATTTTTGCTTTTGTAAAAATACCGAAAAATGCTTGTATTTAGGCTCGTTAGCTAAATACTTTTGACAATCCTTTCTGATATCTAGATGCAGTCCTCTTTTATCCGTAAATCGCTGCAAAGCGGCCTGTATTTGCGGAGCGAAGCCCGCTATCTTGCGTCTAACCAAGCCCCAGATAATCGTGCTTGCAAACCGCGGATTTTCCCAAAAGTCGCTACGTTTTTGGACGATTTGGATAAATGGGATATCTAGCCTGTTTTCCCATAGCACCAGGATAAAGTCGTGCCGTCCGCCGCCGTATTTTTCGTTTTCTATGACGGCTAAAATCGTATCGACGACCTTTTTAGAGGATTTTAACTGCGGATAAAATTTCTTCAAACCCATCATCAGCCGTAGCCCTACAGTAGCGACCCTGTACTCATACAAATACTCGAAAGCAAAAGTATCTTTTTCCTTAAAGTTATCAAAAGCAAACTCGCAAGCCTCTAAAATCCACGCGCAAAGCGTATCTTCGTTAAAATTATGATCCGGGCTAATCAGCCTTTTTTCGTAGGCTATCATTTTTTCGACGATTATCTTTTTGCTTTCGTCCATTTTTGTTCCTTCGCGTTTAGTTTTAGTTTATTTACCGCTTTTTAAGCGCGGCGTAAAACGGTTAAATTTGCGCCTACGTTATTTCGGCGCGACCGTTTTGCCGTTTTTATCCACGATATACCATTTGTCATCTTTTTGAGCAGAAGCGATACCGCCTTTAAAAGCGCTTGCCCTGCAGTATTTAAACGGTATCGCAACTCGTCCGTTTACGTCTAAAAAGCCGACTTTGCCGTCCTTTTCAGCCTTAGCCAGCCCATCATCAAAAATGTCTATATCGTCAAAGTCTAGCGGAGCGAGTATATCGCCCGTGCTTGATATTAGCCCGTATTTTACGCCATTTTGCGCTATAAATACGCCGTCCTCGCACTCGTCTAAAAAATCGTATTCAAAGGGGACTGTTATGCCGTCTTTGCCCGCGATTGCGTACTTTTCGCCCTCTCGTACTACTGTAAAGCCGTTTTTACCCGGTATGCCGACCTCGTCAAATTTAAAAGGTATCATAGCTTCGCCGTTTTTGTCTATGACGCCCCATTTTTCGCCTATTCTTGCACGGCAAAATTTGCCCCGGTACCAGACCTCTCCGACCTCGTCAAATTTAAAAGGTATCATGGCTTCTCCGTTTTTATCTATAAAACCCCATTTTTCGCCGTCTCTTGCCGCGGCTAGTCCTCTACAAAAATCCCTCGTTTCGTCAAATTTACAGTAAAATGCGACCTCATCGTTTCGGTTTATAAAAAGCTCGCGTCCGTCCTTTTTAACCTTAGCCAGCCCTTCACAAAACCACTCTGCCCCGTCGTATTTGCAGGGGATAGCAAGCTCGCCGCGACTATTTACGTAGCCCCATTTTCCGCCGATTATAGGCCTAGCCGATCCGCCTTTTTGCACGGCGGCAAAACCGTCACAAAAATAATCGATATAGTAGCCCGCGGGCAATTTCGCCTCGCCGTTTATATCAACCAGCAAAAACTCGCCGTCTTTTGAAACTTTAAATAAACCCCCGCGACCAACCGAGCTCGCGCTGCTATAACAAAACCCGCTTAGAGCCTCGCCGCGTTTATTTGTTATACCCCATTTTTCGTCTTTTGCGGCGATGATAAAGTCCTGCCCTACCTCGAAAATTTCATCAAATTCAAAAGGCGCCAAAACGGCTCCGTCTTTATCTACGACGCCCCATTTTTTGCCCTTTTTTGCGCGAAATAAAGGCTCCAAGCCTGCCCCTTCCTCGCCTACGATATCACCGTATTCGCAGGGCAGGACGATTTTTCCTTGCGCGTTTGCTAGGCCGAGCTTTCCGCCTTTTTCGAGCGTAAAAAACTCGGGCAAGCACCAAACGTTATCGTAAACGCAGGGTAAAACCTCCTCGCCGCTTGAGTTTATCAGCCCCCATTTTTTGCTTTTACCGCAAATCGCGGCTAGGCCGCCATTTGAAAACTCGCCGATAAAGTCGTATTCTAGCCCGTTATCTCGCATTTATTTCCTTTAAATTTAGCTAGCGCAAAGCCCCTCGCATACCGAATTTTCAAGCCTTTTTAGAGCCGCAACGCGTATTTTTAAACGCCAAACACGCCGCAAGCGCGGTTTAACGGCGATGCGCAAAGCGACGAAATCTACGAGCTTTTACGGCAAAGGCTAATTTTTATTTTTGCGATACGGCTAGGCTTTGATCTGATTTTTGGTACCGGTGCGTAGGCAAAGCGCCCTAAATTTAGCCTAAAAATCCCCGCATCATATACGCGCCGGCCGCGCCCGCATCCTTGACCTCGTCTAAATTTTCAAAATTTATCCCGCCGATAGCGTAGGTTTTTATGCTTAATTTCTCGCAAATCTCCCGCAAAAATTTAGTCCCTCTGCCCCGCTCCAGCGCGTGAGACGGCGTATCAAAAATATGCCCCGCCACGACGTAATCGGCACCAAGACCCTGCGCCGCTAGAGCCTGGTCTAAAGAGTGTACCGAAACGCCGATTTTGAGATTTTTCGTCAAATTTGGCGCATAAATGCCGCTAATTTTATCTTTATCCGCGCAATTTCCATTAAATTTAGCCAAATTTGAACCCGTCAAATTTACAGCCCAATTGCCGCCTGACGCCATAAATTTAGCAAACGGCAAATGTAGTTCGCCCACGCCGAGCTTGCTTGCGACGCTTGCGTAAGTATGCAAAACAAGCTGCACGTTAGAGCCGCACTCGGCGATAATCTCAAGCGTTTTGCGGGCTAAATTTTCGTATTCGCGCTCAGGCAAATCGCTCTCCCTAAGCAAAATTTTATCCGCCCTGCCGCCCTGCGCTACCCGCCTAACGTCCGCGAAAAAATCCTCGCTCAAGCGGCGGTTCGTCACCCAAACGAGCTCAAATTTGCCAAAATCCATCGCCCCTACCCCAAAAGCCAAATTTTATGTCCGCAAAAACGCGCGACCGACAGCCGCCTCAAACGTAAATATGCTCGCTCATCACGGGCTGTAAATTTAGCCCTCGCACGGCGCCTAGTATCTCATCAACCGAGCGCGCGTCGCTGATCTCAAACTGCTCGTCGCCTTTTTTGGCCTTATCAGAGTGCGTCCCCACGCCCGTGCTAACGCCGGCCGAGATTTTATTTGCGGCGACTGCGATGACGCCGTCCCTAAAACGCGCCGACTCGCGCGTAGAGATCGTGATATTTGCGTAGGGCAAAAAGAGGCGGTACGCGCAGATGACCTGAAATAGTGCCTTTTCATCGACATCTCGCGGGCCGACGTGGGCCTTATTTATCGCGGGGCGCAGGCGCGGACAAGACAGCGCGATCTCGGCGTGCGGGTACTTTTGCTGGATGAGATGCGCATGCAGAGCGGTGGCTAGAGCGTCCTTTCTAAAGTCGTCAAGCCCCAAAAGCGCGGCAAATCCGACGCTGCGCATACCGCCCATGAGAGCGCGCTCCTGGGCGTGGAAGCGGTAGGCAAACGAGCGCTTGACGCCGCCGAGGTGAAACCTCGCATACGCCGACGGGTCGTAAGTCTCCTGAAAAACCACGACGTAGTCCGCGCCGCAACCGTGCAAAAACGCGTATTCGTCGGCATTTAGCGGATAGATCTCGACGCCTACGTTGCTAAAAAGTCTAGACGCCTCCTTGCAAACCTCGCCGATGTAGCCCAGGTCGCTTTTTTTCGCGCTTTCGCCGGTTAGGATCAGCACGTCTTTTAGGCCGCTTTTTGCAATATTTGCTAGCTCCGTCGCAGCTTCGTCCGCCTTTAGCCGCACGCGCGATATCTTATTTTTCGAGCTAAAGCCGCAGTAGACGCAGTCGCTATCGCAAAAATTTGAGATATAAAGCGGCGTAAAAAACTGCACCGAGTTGCCAAACTGCCTGCGCGTTCTATCTCGCGCCGCCTCAGCTATCTCGCCTAAAAATGCGCTCGCAGCGGGGCTTAGAAGCGCTTTTAGGCCCTCTACGCTTAGATTTTCTTCGCCAAGAGCGCGCTTTACGCTGAGGGCGTCAAATTTCTCGTAGTCGTAGCCCTCGCGCGCGGCTAGCACCCGCCGCATCAGCGTTTCGTCGATACGCTGGGCGCCCTGCGCATACTCCATCACGTCTATATTTTTCAAATATTTCTCCGTTTTTTCGTCTAAATTTCAGGCGTTAAATTTGATAGTTTTTAGGGGCGCGAGGCGGTAAATTTTACGCGCCCAAACCCGTGCCTTTACGGCGCTAAATTTCAAAATCGGCAAATTTATCAAATTTAAAATTCTCAGAATTTAACGAGGCAAATTTAATCCTCGCCCGCCTCAAATTTGACGCCGTTTTTCATGCCGTCAAATTTGAAGCCTAATTTACTCCAAAAATCCCGTCAGCGGACTCGAAGCCCGCGCGCTTTCGCTCACATTACCAAGCCCGGATAGATATGCCAGCCTGCCCGCCCGTATCGCTAGCGCAAATGCTCGCGCCATCGTTTTTACGTCGCCCGAAGTCGCGATAGCGGTGTTTGCCATCACTGCCGCACAGCCCATCTGCATCGCTTCGCACGCTTGCGCCGGACTGCCGATACCAGCATCCACGATCACGGGCAGGTCTATCTCGGCGAGCAAGATTTTGATAAATTCGCGCGTACAAAGGCCTTTATTCGTACCGATAGGAGCGCCAAGCGGCATCACGCACGCAGCCCCCGCGGACGCCAGATCGCGCGCTACGTTTAGGTCTGGATACATATAGGGCATCACGACAAAGCCCATATTTGCGAGCTTTTCGGTCGCTTTTATCGTCTCGTAGTTATCGGGCAGCAGGTATTTGCTGTCTCTGATGACCTCGACCTTCACGAGGTCGCCGCAGCCGGCCTCGCGCGCGAGCTTTGCGATACGCACGCACTCATCGGCGTTTCTAGCGCCTGAGGTGTTTGGTAGCAGCGTCACGCCCTTTGGGATAAAGTCTAGGATATTTTCTATCCCGCCCTCGTTCACGCGCCGAAGCGCTAGCGTCACGATCTGCGCGCCCGCCTCGTGCACCGCGGCCTCTAAAAGAGGTAGCGAAAATTTACCCGATCCCAGGATAAAGCGCGAGCTAAATTTATACCCGCCAAGCTCTAAAATATCGTTATTTTCATCAAATTTCATCTCAGCCTCCACCTACAAAATGCACTATCTCGGCCGAGTCGCCGTCTCTTAGCGCCGTATCAAATTTATCTTTTGGCAAGATTTCGCCGTTTAGCTCGACCGCGATACGCCCCGGATTTAGCCCCTTTGCAGCGAGTAGCTGCGCTACGGTTTTGCCGATAAACTCGCTCTCGTCTTTGCCGTTTATTTTTAGCATTTTCTTTCCGTTTTATTAAATTTAGCGCGCCCGTGCGGGTCAAATTTCGCGCTGCGTAAGCTCGCGATTATACCTCTTTTTGCTAAATTTAAGCCAAATTTTTCATCGCGAGCGTGCAGGCGGCAAGCCCGTAAAACGCGACGCAAAGGCTAACGGCTAGCCCAAAAACGCTAACTGCTGGCGTCTGGCTAAAACTAAGCGCAAAAAACGAGATAAAGCTCGTGATAAACGCGGCAAATATCCCAAACAGGCGCTCCCGTCGCGACAGATCCTCATTTAGCGCAAAGATGAGATAATCGATCCCGACCGCGCTTGCCAAGATAAGCCCAAAAATCGTAAAAATATTTACGTGGACGCCGAGCGCCGTAAACCCGCAAAGCACGGCTAGCACGCCAAGCGCGATGACGCTCATAACCAAAAGCGAGCGTGCCGCCCCGAAAAACGCCCACAAAAGCGCAAACGCAAGCAAAAAAGCGCCGCCCTTTAGCACCGCAGCCCAGGCCTTAGCCTCGGTCAAATTTTGGTTTAGCGCGCCGACGAAATCTATGCTAAATGCGCCGTTTGCCTTTAAAATTTCATCCGTTTTCGCACCGCCCGCAAGCCCCTCGGCGTATACCGCGCTGCTGTTTTTGCTCGGTAAAAATCGCGTCAAATTTTTTGCCGCGTCAAATTCTAAAATCTCGCTAGCGCCGATAGTTTTGGCGTTTGCGATCTTTTCAAGCTCGGGTTTTACTAGCTCGGCGGATAGGCCAAACCGAGCGTAAATTTTAAATATTTCCTCGTCCTGCGCGGCTTGCTTAAATATATTTTTTACGGTTTCCTGCTCGGCCAGACTTAGGATAAATTTAGAAATAGAAGCGTAATCTTTGACGAGATTTGCCTGCTTTAGCTCGCGCATTAGCCTCTTCTCATCGCCGACTAGATCGTCTCCGCCCTTTAGCACGATGACGGAGTTTTGCGGCGCGCCGCCCGTTATCTCGCTAATCTTTTTAGACTGTTCCAGCAGCTCTGCGGGCGAGTTTGCGTAGTCTTTGATCTGCTCGGGCGCGCTTAGGCTTTTAAAATTTAGCGCCAAAATTCCCGCGCAAAGCGCAAGTACGGCGAGAAAAGCTTTTAAATTTACCGCTCCCGCCGCGCGCTCGCAAAGTCCCGCAAATTTATCAAAAAATCTCGAAAACGCGGCGCTTTGCGAAAACGTCGCGCCCTCAAATATAAAAGGCAAGCAAAAATAGGTAAATAAAAACGCCCCAAGCAGCGTAAATAACGAAAATATCGCAGTTTGGCGCAGCAACTCAAGCGACGAAAAGGCAAAAACGCCGTATCCGCTCATCGTGATGCAAAGCCCGAGCAAGAAAATTTTAAGCATCGGACGCACGCTTGCAGCCGCCACGGGCGCGTTTTGATTTTTACCCAGCCAGTGCAGCGCAAAATCAAACATCAGCCCGACCAGGCTCGTGCCGATAACCACGACCATGACGCTAAGGCTCTCGTAGATCAAAAGCGAAACCGCAAGCCCGCACGCAAAGCCGAAAATCGCGACGAAAACGACGCAAAAAATGCGCAAATTTTTAAACGCGAGCAGCAAAAAAATCGCGCAAAGGCTAAGCGAAACCGCACTCATAACGGCACTTTCTTTGTCGCCGCCAGCCTTACCGTAGGCTCCGTATAGCGCGCCGCAGCTAGCGTAAGCCTGCACCGCGTCCCCAGCCGCGAGCTCGCGTACGTCTTCATAAAATTTGATCAAATTTCGCGGCTCGTAGCCGGGCTTAAGGCGCGCTTTTACGAGGTAAAATTTCCCGCCCTCGTGTGCGGCTTCTAGCATCAAATTTGACAAATTTAGGCTGATTTTAGAGCCATCCAGGCTCATATGCGAGCTTAGAGCGAAAAAATCGTCCTTCGCGTTAAGCGGCTTAAAAGCGAATTGATTAAATAAATTTTGCGCGCTTTGTTTAAAAAACTCGTTTTTGTCTTTTACTAAAAGCTTGTAGGTTTGCTCGTTTAAAAGCGCAATTTTTAGGGCGTTTAGCTGAGTTAGATACGAGGTTAAATTCACGTCCTGCTTTGCGCGGTACTCCTCAAAAATCCCGCTTTGTACGGCTAAATTTTCGCTCTTTTCTAAAAACTCGGGCCAATCTGAAGCCAGCAAAAACTCGCTAGAAGCGCTATCAAGCATCGCTTTTAATGCGGTTTGCTCGGTAGAGTTTTCAAAATTTACGAGAAAAAAAATATCCGCGTTTATCTTTTTCGCGTTTGCAAAACAAACGGCGAGCGCGGCTAAAAACGCCGCTAAAAAGATAAAAAAACACGCGGATTTTTTCATTTTACGTTGTAAAAATCATTTACCGTTTTATCGCCGCTAACCTCGTTTAGCACGATCTTGCGGACGAATTTATCGCCTCCGACTAAGATGCGCGTAAAGATTTGCTTTAACAGCAGATTTTTTGGCGTTAGCTCGATATTCCAGTTGCTTTTATCGCCAGAGATTTTAAAGATAAATTCCTTCTCAAGCTCGGCTTTATCGAGCTTGATGATAGATAAAAAGAGCTTTTTATCAAAATTTTGATCGATTTTTATGAGCTGATTGCCACTTTTTTGGAAGATCCCGCGCTCGTTTATGACGATGCTCACCGCGATCGGGCTTAGCGTGTCGTAGAGCAGTTCGCTTTGACTGAGTTCAAATTTGCCGTAGCTTTTAAACTCCACGTTAAATCCGCTCAAAAACTTCGTCTGAGCAAACTCGCCGCTGATATTTTGCGTTTTTATTTGAGATTTTATCTCGTTAAAATCAAGCCCCATCAGGCTCGCAGCCAAACTAAAAATTATCGCTATTTTTTTCATTTATATACCTTTTTACTGCATTTTGTAGCTCTTGCGGGATCTCAAAGCACGTCTGCATCGCGCGCATATCAACAGCCGCCTGCGAGCTCGCGCCCGTGCACAGCGTCTCACCTGTTTTGGCGCTTTTTACGATGTAGCCGATCTTTAGAAAGCACTCGCACTCCTTTAGCGTCGCTTCCACCTCGATCTCGTCGCCAAAAAACACGGGCTTAATATATTTTGCTTCGATTTTTACGATCGGGTAGGCGTAGCCGTCCGCCCTCATCGCCTCGTAGTCGTAGCCTATCTCCTCTAGCAGCGCGCACCTAGCCGTCTCGAAATACTTCACGTAGTTGCCGTGCCACACGACGTTCATGCTATCTACGTCGTAAAACTGCGCCTTTAGCGCGACTGATTTTGATATCATCTCATCTCCAAAAATCAAAAAAATTAAACCACTGCGCGGGCGTTTGCTTGCAGCGATTTTCCAGCTCGCGGACGTAAATTTGCAGATACTGGCGCGCTGAGGCGGCTTTGTCTCGCCCTAGCTTTACGGCGCTTGCTAACGGCACTAGCTCGATCCTAAATTTGCCACCGATCTTTTGGCACCACAGCGAGCTTATCTTTACGCCCAAAATCCCCGCGATGAGGTACGGACCGTAGTTAAAGCCGGCCTCCTTGCCTAAAAATTTTACGCGCGCGGCCTTATCGCCGCCAAGAGGCGTTCTATCGCCCATTATGCCGATATGCTCGCCGCTTTCGACGATATTTTTTAGCTCCAGCATCGCGGCAACGTCTAGCTTATTTACCGCCATCATGCGCACACTGCCGTCGTTTTTGCTGATTTCGCGCAGCACTTCGTTAAATTTGCGCGAGTTCTCGTCATAGGTCAAAATCACCATCCTAAAGCCATCGACCCGCGCAGCCAAAGCCTTACAAATTTCGACGTTTCCAAGGTGCGCCGTGAGCAAAATTTGCCCCTTTTGCGCGCCGATTAGTTCGCTTTTTATGCGCTCTAGATCTATGATCTCTAGCTCGTCATCCTTGATCTTGCCTTTCCAGACTCTAAATTTATCGCAAATAGCGCCGCCAAACGCCTCAAAATGGCTAAAAACGCTCGTTTTTTTTAGCGTCTGCCCGCCTGCAAATTCGCTTAAATTTTGCCTAAACTCGGCGATATTTTCGCGCTCGTTTTTTGAAAATATATAATAAAACCAAACCACGATTTTAACGATAAGCTTTAGCGCGAACTCAGGCAAAATTTGCGACAAAAATAGGCTAAGCCTTAGAAAAAATACTCCTCCTCTTTCCTGCTTTTTCCACCAGAGATTTTGCTCGGCGTTTGCTTGAGGCTCTACGGAGATTTGGGTGCTTGCCCCGTTTTTTTCGCTCAAATTTAACCCGCACGCTCGCCAAATTTTACCCAGCGCAAATTTAGGCAGAGAAAAGAAGCATTTTGCGTGCATAAGGCTGATTAGCGCGTTATCGCGCAGCATCTTAAAGTGCGAAACGCCGCCCTTTTCGTAGCGCACGTACGTATCGATCCAGCGCACGTCGATGCCCTGCCTTACGGCATTTACGAGGATCTCGATGTCAAATTCCATCCTATTTGTTTTGCTTTTTGCCACCGCTTTTTTAAGCTGCTCTAAAGGATAAACGCGAAAGCCGCACATAGCGTCTTTGACGCCAAGACTTAGCGTATTTATCGCGACCCAAAAATTCGTGATCTTCCTGCCGTAAACGCGTGATTTTGGCGCGTCCTCGCCGTAGATGGGATTTGCGCAGACGATACTTTGCGGGTATGCCTCGCTCTGCCTCAAAAACTCGCCGATGAGCGCAGCGTCGTGCTGAAAATCGGCGTCGATTTGCAAAACGTGGCTAAAGCCGCGATTTAGAGCAAATTTAAACCCATCCTTCATCGCGATACCCTTGCCGCCGTTTTGCGCGCGCGTGAGCAGCAAGATGTCCTGCGTGCGCTCAAGCTCCGCTAGGATTAGCTTGCTCGCCTCGTCCGAGCCGTCGTCCACGACGATAACGGGCAGCTCGTATATTTTTAGCGCGGCGATCAGGGCTTTGATATTTTGCGGGTGATTGTAAAAGGGCACTAAAAACGCAAATTTATTCAAAGCGCCGCCCTGCCGACCGAGCACTTTTCGCCGTTGCAAAATAGCTCAAAGTAAAGCTTGCCGCCGCGTTTTTCAAAACAAACTAGGAGCAAATCGCCCGGTCTAACAAACTTCATAAATTTTAGATTTTCCACAGCTCTTGCGCCGCTAACGTCGATACCCGCGCCGTAAGCTAGCTCAAAGACGTAGTCAAGCTGCATAAATCCCGGCAGCAGCGGTAAATTTGGAAAATGGCTCTCGAAAATCTCAAGCCCGGCGTGCATGACGGCGCTAAATTCGTATTTTTGCGCGGGGTTTTCTAGCCGCTCGCCGCTCCCCTCAAATTTAGCGCAGACATCGCTTGCATTAACCGCGCCGCAGTTTGGGCCGCTCGCTAAATTTTGGCCGTTTTTATAAATTTGATCGCCGCAAATTTCGCCCGCCTCATTTACGCGCCCGCCGCTCCAGACGGGCTTAGGACTAGCAAATAGCGCGTTTTCAAATTCGCTTTTTTCAAATTTGCCCTGCTGATTTCGCGGCATTTTTTCCACGATTTTAAAGTATCGCACGCTGTTCTTAAACTCAAGCTTCAAAAGCTCTTTTAGCTCGTCTGCAACGCCTTTTTTGCCGATTTTTCTAAATTTTTTAAGCCCCTCGCCGTTAAGCTGCAAAAGCGCGGCGATGCGTTTAAATTTGGGATGCGGCGCGCAGTAGCAGTCCACGAGCAGGCCGCTTTCTAGCAGCTTTGCTTCGATGCTCTCCAGGCTAACGCGCTTGTCGTTTAGCTTGACGATGCGGTCTATCCTGCCTTGTAGCGCGAGGCAGCCCTCATCGATGCTAGCCGCGTCGTTAGTCTGAAAAAAGTCGCACCAAGGCGAACTCACGTTTAGCGCGCCTCTGCCGTCTAGCCCGGCGTTCACCGCGCCAAACAGCCTAAGTCCGCGCCCCTCGTCTCTAGCCACTATGCCCGTTTCCGTGCTGCCGTAGATTTCGATGATCCGCGCGTCGCAGATTTTGCCTAGCTTGCCTCTTAGCTCTTTTTTTAGCGGCGAACCCGCGCTTACGATTCCGCTTAGGCCTTTTAGCGCGCTTGCGGCAGGGCTTTGAACTAGCGCGCCTAGCAGTACGGGACTAGCGATAAATACGTGACTTGCAAGCTCTAATCCCAAAATCGCCTCGGGGTAGTTTAGCTCGTCAGCAATGACGCAAGCGCCGAGAACTAGCGGCAAAAAGACCTTAAACGTAAGCCCGAACATGTGTCTGTGCGAAACGCTTGAAAAAAAGGTATTTCGCGCGCTAAAATTTAGCTCGCGGGCTAGATACTCGCTCTCTTTTATCATCTGCACGAGCGACTTTTCTATCATCTTGCTTTTGCCGCTCGAGCCTGAAGTTTGTAGGTAAAATTTACCCTGCAGGTCAAATTTGAGCCCGTTTGCGGGCTTGCTTGAGAGAAAATTTGAAAAATTTTCGTCGTTTGCGGCAGTTAAATTCGGCTCATAAACCGGCTTTGCCAGCACGTAAGGCGTAGTGTCCGCTAAAAGCGAGCCGAAAAACGCGGCGTAAAATTTAAACGCGCCTTCTAGATAAATTTGCAGCTCTTTTATGCCGTTTTTTTCTAAAAACGCGGCAACTCTAAGACACGCGTCAAAGACGTCGCGCGAGTCATCCGCAAATCTAAAATTTTTTAAATTTTCTTCAAAGCTCATCGCTCTTTGTAAATCTCTTTCTAAATAAAATTTCCCCGAAAAATAGCGCTCCCATCAGCGCGTAAGATACCGCGCCGCTATAAACGCTCCAGTAAAACTTATCCTCCATCAAGGCTAGCGCAAGCGATATGGCGGCGTTAAAAACAAAAAACGCGCACCAAATTTTGGTCAAATTTCGCGTATATATCACGCCTTTTTCGTCTAAATCAGGCTCTTTTAGCCTTGCGATTTTGGTGATGACGGCTTCGTTTTTTAGGCTAAAAGCAAAAAACGCTAAAAACGCCAAACTCACCAAAACGGGATAAAGATACGCTAAAAATCCGCTTTTAAAAATCATACAAACTATGAAAAAAACGGCCGCCGCGATACTAAGCTTCCTCTCAAAACCGCTTGAATACGCCCCGCGCGCTATCCACAGCGCGGCAAGCGCCCAAACGACCCAAAAGGCAAAATCACCCGCGAAAAATAGCGCGAACGGATAAAGGACGCTAACTACGCTTAGGGCGATTTTAAGCTTGCTCGTCAAATTTTTTAGCCACCGCGTTTACGATGTCTTCGAGCGTTTTTACGTTTTTAAAGTCTTCTGGCATCAATCGGTGTCCCGTTTTGCGCTTGATGTGGTCTATTAGATCGATCGCGTCGATGCTATCTATCTGCAAATCCTCGTAAATGCGCGTCTGCGGCGTGATTTTAGCCTCGTCGATCTCAAAAAGCTGCATGAGTGCGGACTTTAAAATCTCAAAAATTTCTTCTTTTTTCATCGTTATTTCCTGTTTTCAAAGATGTATTGCGCGAGGCTTTTTACGCTGTAAAAAATCTCTTTTAAATTTGCGGTTTTAGAGTCCAAAACTAGGCCGTAGCTTTTTTGCACCGCAAGACCGAGCTCGAGCGCATCGACGCTATCAAGCCCTAGCCCTTCGTTAAAAAGCGGCGCGTTTTCGTCGATATCGCTCGGTTTCATATCCTCTAAATTTAAGCTCTTTATGATGAGCTCTTTTATCTCTTCTATTAGTTCGTTCATCGTTTAAACTCCTTCGTATAATTTTCACTGATAAAAGCGTGCAGCTCTCTAGCGCGGACCGGGTGTGGCCTATGCGCGCAAAAACCGTCCTAATTTAGCCTAAAAAGCTCTTTGAACTCGTATTGTATCATAACGCTCGGGGGTTTGTACCCAGGCTCGTTTT
>CAURKB010000012.1:0-24881 GCA_963525315.1 uncultured Campylobacter sp.
TGTCCGTAGTGTATCATACCGCCAGAACGCACCGTAACGACTTGTCACAGTGAAAATATTTCGCCTCCAATTTATTATTGAAGCGGATTTTTTTAGGTTCTTTGTAATAAGGTTAGGATGTGGGGGTCGGCGTAGCCGCGTTTTTCATTTTACTGTCAGGTTTTAAATATTTTTGCAGGCTTTGGAATGCTTTGCGACTAGTCGCAATTTTACTCTAAGTCTGTAAAGTAGTCAAGCCGTAGGGGCAGGTCAAATCTCTACGACCGAGACGGCGAAATATCGGACGGGTGCATTTCATTTTTTGCGCGCCGTATTTTTGATAAAAAAGATATGTTAAACGATAGATTGGATAAGTGATAAGTGAAACCCAAGCACCGTTAATGGCGAGATTAACCCGCGATAATGAAACCTAAAATTTAACGGCGAGAAATGAGCGCAGGGCGGACGAATAAAACCCGATTTTATCGAAGTAGCCCCAAACTAGGCGGGGAAATTGAGCGCGTTTTTGAGCGCAAAAAATGAACGCCTAGCCGATAAGTAAATATCGCTATCATCGGCACAAAACAGCTTAACGGCTACGGAAACGAACGCGATAATGAACGCTTTAACAAACCCTAAGCCCCGAGCGGTTAAAATAAGACTGGATTTTAAAACAAAGGCTAGGATATGCAAACTCTAACCATACGAGCGGATGAAACCATAATAAACCAGCTTGTCGCGATAGGTAAGATTTTGGCTAGTAGCGCGAATAAAAGCTTTGAGACGCTGGAGCGAGGCGAGGATTACCCGATTTACGACGACGGCAAGACGATGGAGCAAAGGATAGCCGATTACAAAGCCGACATAGAAGCTATCAGGCGCGGCGAGCTTGAAACCTATCCGCTAGAGACGTTAAAAGCCGAGATGGAAAAATGGTAATTAAGCGCACGGCTCGCTTTAACCGCGAGTTAAGGGCAGTATTTGACTTTATCGCAAAAGATAGCCCGAGTAGAGCGCGAGATTTTAGAGACAAGCTAATCGCAAAGCTACAAACGATAAGCGACAGCCCTCTTATGTATCGCAAATCCGTGAGCTTTGACGATGAGCGCGTCAGAGACCTTATTTTTAAAAAGCTACGTGATACCTTATGCGATAGAGGATGATGTTATTTATGTTTTGGGGATTTACGGCTCGAACGAGTGGCAAGCGTGAAACTAATAAAAACGGCTTTTGTTTCACATTTTAACCTTAATTAAGTTTCGAGCCAAAAAAGCCGTGAAACATACCCTATTCTTAAGAAAATTTAGCCGTTTAAGCATTTGAAACTTAAAAACGGCAAATACTTAAATCACGAAGTGCCTATTTTAGGGCATATCTACGTTTTTGTATTGAAAACTAAACTTTTCATTACCGATTTTTTACCGCCGATTAGCTTAAACTTTTTAGTAGCCTCGCAAAGTGCTGCGAATGTGTTTTTAAGTGTGTAAAAATTGACTCTATTTTCTAAAGAAATGCGATAAATACGGTATTTAAAGATAAGTATCGAACAACCTCGCTTCCACCATTTATTTTAGTCTGCACGGCATTCATGCGCCAAAGACCCTTAACTTCAAGCAAAGCGAATAAAACACCTCTATAAATTTAATCAAACTCGCCCGTAAGCTACGGGCCAAATTTTAGTATAATACCCCAAATTTAACTAGGCGGAAGCGATGATAAACGACGAATTTTACATGTCTCTAGCTATAAAAAAGGCTTGGGAGTTTCAAATTTTAACCTACCCAAACCCTGCCGTCGGTTGTGCGGTTTTAGATGCCGGCGGCAAACTGCTCTCGGTAGCCGCGCATAAAAAGGCAGGCTTTTTACACGCCGAGCCAAGCGCGATTTTATTGGCTCTATGTGAAAAAAGTGAGGCGTTTTTGAGTAATTTTCTACGAGACTACAATGCGGCTTTGGGCGTAAAATTTGAAAGCGCCGCAGAGCTTGAAAATGCGGACTTGGAGCCAAATTTCACCTATGAATACATCCTGCAAAATCACGGCGGTCTGCTAAAAGGCGCCAAGGCCTACGTGACGCTCGAGCCCTGCGCTCACCGCGGCAAAACTCCGCCCTGCGCCGAGCTTTTAAAGCGGCTAAAATTTGCCGAAGTCGTTATCGCTAGAGGTGACGAAAACGCCGTGGCTAGCGGTGGCGCGCATATCTTGCAAAGCGGCGGCGTAGCGGTCAAATTTGACGTACTAAGGCAGCGGGCGGACGAGCTAATAGAGCCGTTTCTAGCGTGGCAGAAGGGGAATTTTAGCTTTTTTAAGCTCGCCCTTAGCGCAAACGGCGTCGCAGCGGGCACCGCGCAGAGCAAAATCATCTCAAATCTAGCCAGCCGCACCCACTCTCACCGCCTTCGCAGCGCGGCCGAGCTGCTGGTTATCGGAGGCGCCACCGTCCGCGCCGACCGCCCGAGGCTTGACGCCAGGCTGATAGAGGGCGGCAAAAACCCAAACGTGATGATCTACTCGCGCGCGCGGGAGTTTGACGCGTCTATACCGCTTTTTGGCGTGGCGGGCAGGAGCGTGCGAGTGTCAAGCGACATAAATGAAGCTTTCGCACCGCGTTTAACGATGTTTGAAGGCGGCGAAAACGCGCTAAAAGCCCTAGACGAACGCGTAAAATGGCTGCTACTCTACCGCTCGAGCGAACTTTTGGACGCGCCCGCGGTAAGGCTAAATTTAAAACTCAAACCGCTATTTCACGGCGAGCTTGACGGCGATGTTTACGGGTGGTATAGGATTGAGCGGAGTTTATAAATTCGTTTCAAAATTTGGTTACGCGCGGCATTTTATAAAACGAGGAGATTTATATGCGATTGAGTTTTAGTAAAAGTCTTGGCGGGGGATTTAGGATTTATTCAAGTCAAAGCTTTGGGGCAAAAAAGATGACGCAGGCGCAAATTGCCGCAGCCAAAAAGGAGCAATTTTTAAAAAACGTAGCTCAAGTCTCCCAATTTTGCCTAGGCGATTTTTGCAAAGGTGCGGATACGACGTAAAAACGGTAACATACGTCTCAAGTTCCGATTTTTTCAAAATAAGCGAAAATAGCGCGTCGTTTGATAGGCTCGTAGAGATACAAAAAGAAATAGGCACCGAAATCCAAAAGATAAATTTTTCAGGAGCGCTATCTGCTAAAAGGCGCGAACGGCTGACTGATTTGGCGTTTGAAATTAGCGATATCTTAAGCAAGGCCTGCGCCGAAACGAATCCTAATGAAGCCATCTTGCAGACCATAGCTCAAAAACGTCAAAAAAGCTATGAGGATATCAAAAGCGAGTGCAATAAAGCCGTTATGTCGCCGTTTAAAAAAAATAATTTTCGGCATTGCTTTTGGGATTGGCGGATTTTTGGCTTTTGCCGGTGCGATGGCGCTTGCGTCAAACCGTGCAAGCTTGCTCGAGTTTATTGCGGTGTTTGTCTTGTTTTTTATGCCGCTAGTAGCTACGTTTATCTTATATAAAAAGCAAACGGCAAAACCTAAAATTTAAGATAAAGCTAACGCCCGTATTTTGCGTACGGTAGATTACGCAAATATTTAAAAATGCGACTACGCCGACTTTTTAACGAAACATTTTATAAATTTGCGCTATGATTTTGTAAATTTAAAGGAGAAAAATGAAAGAGATAACGCTAAACGGAGCGAAATTTAAAGTCGCGGCAAACACGATGGATGAGCTAAAAAACGAGGCTCTGGGCGATAAAAACGGCGAGATGTATAAATTTCTAGCCGAATTTAACGCGAGCGAGCCTGATATCTTTATCCTAGACGGCTTTGCGACGAAGGAAAATTTAGAGCTAAAGGACGGTTCAAACGTCGTATTTATCAGGCGCGGCGCGATGCCGGGGCGAGAAGTGCTAAAAGCCATGATCGCCTCCAGAAACAGCCCCGAACTAAACGCGGCGCTAGCTAGCGGCTGCGTGGGCGTGGCGGGACTTGGCGGTCTTGGCTCAAATATCGCGCTAAGCCTAGCCCGCACGGGAGTCGCCAAGCTCGTGCTGGCCGACTTTGACGTCGTGGAGCCTAGCAACCTAAACCGCCAGCAGTACTTCGTCCGCCACATCGGCATGAAAAAGACGGACGCGCTAAAAGAGCTCATCGCCGAGGTAAATCCATTCGTCGAGGTCGTGACGCACGACGTAACGCTAACTGCTGCCAACGTAGCCGAGATTTTCGCGCCGTGCAGCGTCATCTGCGAGGCCTTTGACAACGTCGCAGGCAAGGCGATGATGGTAAACGAAGCCGGAGCTAGCCTGCGGGATAAAAAGATCGTCGGCGCGTCGGGCATGGCGGGGTACTTTAGCTCAAACCTCATAAAAACGGTCAAATTCGCGCGAAACGTCTATCTGTGCGGCGATCTGCAAAATGCTGCGGGCGTAGGGCAGGGGCTCATGGCCGCACGCGTGGCGATCTGCGCAAATCACGAGGCAAACCTTGCCATCAGGCTTTTGATGGGGCTTGAGGAGGTTTAGTTTTCGTTAGTTTTTTGCGTAAGCGGAGCTTGGAAAATCGGCCGCTAGCTTTACTTTTGTGGTTTTGCGCGTTTTAAAAGGCGGCCGACGCGGCAAAATAGGCCGGTAAATTTAGCCCGGCCCTCTTGGATAAATTTAGCCAGCGCCGTCCGTACGCGATTTTTGGGCTAAAATTTAAAAACTAAAAAAACTAAATTCACTTTTCTTAAGCGGTTTTTGCGAAGGCTAAATTTAGGCAAGCGCCCTTAAATGGTACGCGCGTCGTTCGTGCGCTAAATTTAAAGCTAACTCGCTTAAAATTTTAGAGAGTTATAAGCCGTGCTTGCAAGCTACGTTTATATGGCCCTGATTTATTTTGACTTGCGCCGCTACGCGTAAATCTAAGCCGTAGGATTGATGCCTGCTTAAATTTAACTCAAAAACTTGATATCTACCGCAGGCCGACCGATTTTGCCGTAGTTTAGTTTATGGCTAGCATTTTACGATAAATTTAGCTTGGGTGCGACGAGAGCTAAAGTCGCGTGCACTCTAGCGCCGGTAGTACGCGTAAACACTGGCGGGATAGGGATTTGGTGCTTACGGCGACGGATTAGCGACTTAACAAACATACGCTTTTAGCTTGCGCTGCTTTGATTTTTATTTTATTTTGCCGTGCGGTACGTATCGTTTGAAGCGTGCGAAAGGTACGGATGATTCGTATTCGTCGTTTAGTAAATTCGGCTTTTTAAGGATCGGTTTTTGGGTTTACTTTTTAAATTTACCGTAAATTCGGTATCTAAACGCAAGAACTGACCCGGATAAAATTATAATCCCGGCCAAAAGCCGTTTGGCCGAGATTAGAGAGCTATTTGCCGGCCGTTAGCATCGTCTTTAGTATACGTTTGCCGACCTCGACTCCCGGCTGATCGTAGGTGTTTATGCCTAGCATTATGCCCGTAGCCGATGTGAGAAGCTCGAAATAATAAATCAAAAATCCCGCGCTCGCTTCATCTAGCCGCTCAAGCTCGATGACGTCTACGCTGATGCCTTCTTGCACGAGCGCGTGCATGGTGGCGCTACACTGGGCGTTGATTAGCTCACCCAAATTTAGCCCGTTTACGAAGTCGCAGCCCTCAAGGCCGTTTAGGCTAATGCCGGGTATCGCCGTGTTTGCTCCTGCGGCCGCTACCTTGATGAAGCTTACCGTTTTATCCTTCACGCCGTCCATGATGAGCTGCAAAAAGCTGTGCTGATCACGCGAGCCGATGAGCCCGACGGGCGTGAGCCCGTAGCGTTTGTAGCCTTTTTTCTTGCCCAGGCTCTCCGCCCACAGCTGCACGTACCAGTCGTTAAACTCCAAAAATCTATCGCCGTAGCTAAATATCACGTTGATCTTGGCGTTTTTGTGCGTCGCGTAGTGGTAGGCTTTTTGTAGTAGCGTATCGTCGCCGTCCTCTAAAAAACGCTTTTTACACGCCCGCGCGCCCTCTAGCAGCGCCGCCGCATCGTATCCGCACAGCATCAGCGGCACCAGACCGATCGCGCTAAGCACGCTAAATCTGCCGCCGACGTTTTTAGGTATATTAAAAAATTTGATGCCGTTTTGCTTGGCGTAGGCCTCTAGCGGCGAGGTGGGGTCAGTGATGACGATAAAATTTGCGCTCAAATTTGAGGGTTTAAAGCGCTCCAAAATGCACTTAAAAAGAGTAATCGTCTCGATCGTGGTGCCTGATTTTGACGAGATGACAAAAAGCGTTTCGTCAAATTTGACGCTTTGGCAAACGCTCTCAAAGCTAAAGGCGTCCACGTTATCTAGGAAATAAAGCTCTCGCTCGCGGCTCCTTTTTGCGCCTGAAAGTATCGTTTTTAGCGCCTTGACACCCAGGCTGCTACCGCCGATACCTACTAGCACGACGCTTTTTACGTGTGCGAGCGTCGTTTCAAACTCGGCGATTTGGCTTAGTAAATTTGCGCCGATTTCGGGCAGGTGATAGTAGCCGATCTCGCCGCCTTTTAGCTCGTCGTTCATGCGTTTGGCGTAGGAGCCGATCGCGCTTAGCGGCGTACGCTCGAAAAATAGCTCATTTTTTAGCATTTTTGCCTAGCTCGTAGAAGAAATTGGTCGCCTGCACGAAGCCTTCGACGCTACCGCAGTCAAAGCGCTTGCCTTTAAATTTATATGCTAACACCATGCCGTCTTTGGCTTGCTCTTTTAGCGCGTCGGTGATTTGTACTTCGCCGTTCTTGCCGGGCTTGGTGCGCTCTAGGATCGTGAAAATGTCAGGCGTAAGGATGTAGCGGCCGATGACTGCTAGGTTGCTCGGAGCTTCTTTGGGGTCTGGTTTTTCGACCATGTCGCTAACCATCAGCAGATCGTCCTCGATCGCGCGGCCCGTGACGATGCCGTAGTTTTTGCTTTGCTCGATCGGCACTTCCATCACGGCGACGATGCTGCAGCGGTATTTTTCGTAAATTTTAACCATTTGAGATAGCACGCCTTCGCCATCTTCGTTGATGCAGAGGTCATCGGCCAGCACCACGCCAAAAGGCTCGTCCCGCACGAGGACTTTGCCCGTGTGAATGGCGTTGCCTAGGCCCCTCATACTCTCTTGGCGCGTGAATGAAAACGTGCAGCGCGCCATCAGTTCGCGGATATCGACGAGCAGGTGCTCCTTGTTCGTGCCAGAGATTTGATGCTCTAGCTCGTAGCTGATATCAAAATAATCCTCCAGCGCGCGTTTGCCGCGGCCCGTGATAAACGCCATGTTTTTCATGCCGGCTTCTAGCGCCTCGTCCACGCCGTAGTGGATCAGCGGTTTTGTGAGGATCGGCAGCATCTCTTTTGGTAGAGATTTGGTCGCAGGCAAAAATCTCGTACCGTAGCCCGCAGCCGGAAATAAACAAGTCTGTATCATGATTTTCCTTTTGATTTTTTAGGAGATTATAGCGAGTTTTGGCTTATTTGGAGTATCAAGGGCGGTTTTGAGCGGTCAAATTTGGCTAAATTTAATTTTGCCGGCCGAGACCCGAGTCTTGAAAACGTAAAATTTAATTCCATCAAATTTAAAAACGTGCGGCGCGACAGCGCTAGCGCGCCTCACTAACGTGCAGTGGGGAAGGTGGGGGATGGTCTGCGTCGCTACGCTAGCGGCTGCAAGCAGACGGGGGAGTGAGTCCGTATCTAACAGTTACGAGCGCGAAAGCATGAAGTAAAGCCCCTTCCGTCGCCCAAAAAATAAAAAGCTTGACAGAAGAGAGAGCTTTTACTTTGCGGGGCTCGCTTTGTACTTGCACTCTTTCTTAACGCATTAAGGCAAGTTAAGGGTTTGGTATCAAATTTAAAAACCAAATTTGCTCTTTCAAGATACGAGTCTGGGTGAGTAAAATTTAAAATAAAGCTAAAAATAGGGCGCAAATTTATGAGGTTAAAATGCGCCGAATTTATCTAGCAAATTTGACCGCCGGGCGGCGGCAAATTTATATCCCTCTAAACGCCGCCTTTGCGTTTTCTAGGTCGTTTGCGTCGGGGTGAGTCGCGGCTCTAGCCCATCTGGCTTCGCGCTCGGGAGTTACGGCGTAGCGCGGGTCGTTAGGAGCTGCTTCGCCCATTTTGCGTAGTTGCTCGATGACCTTTGGATCGATCGCACCCTGACAGTAAAACTCGCGTAAAATTTCATTTTTGCCCTCGCGTAGCACGACTTTTGCCTTTTCTAGGCAGTTCATTGCGTGCTCGTGCTCGGGATCCATGCCAAGCGTCATAAACAGGCCCACTTTTTTGCCCTTTATCTCGCGCAAAAAGCGTTTAAATTTAGGCTCGGCATCGCCCTTATCGACGTAAAATCCAAGCGCGATAAAGTCGTAGCGATCTAAATCCATATGCAGATCCTCGCTAAATTTGACCGCCTCGCAGCCAAGCTTGTTTGCGATAGCAAGACCGACTTTCTCGGTATTTCCCGTCGCGCTCGTGTAGATAACTATTTTTTTCATTCAAAGTCCTTTTGTGAGATATTTGATACTTCGGTGCCGATCGACATACCCCAAAATACGCCGTCCGTCGTGTAGTTTAAAAAGCCGTTTTCTATGTGCATATAGCCTTTGCTTTCGCATTTTTTGAAAAACTCCATTAGCGCGCTAAAGGTCTCGTCGCTAACGAGGCTTTTTACCTGCGCGAGGTCGATTTTTGGGTACATAAAGAGGCTTTTTAGCCGCGCTTCGGCACGCTGTTTATCGTCTACTTTGTTTATCATACGCATTTTTTCTTTAGCGTTATAGATGTCGTAGTAGCCTAGCCTTCCGCCAGAGCCTCTTCCTAGCGGCAGTATATCGGCGCCCTCGTGGCTTAGGCGGATATACTGATAGCGGTCGCGGCCGATGCGGTTAAATTTAGTATGCTCTAGCACCTCGTAGTTGCCCGTGCCCAGTAGCTTTTCAAAGAAAGCGTTGTGTAGCTCGTGCTCGTAGTTCACGTCGTAGTAGTCCTGCGATACGGTCTTTGCAAGCTCTGATTTTTCAAAAAGCTGAAGCGAATAAAAGCTCGTGCTGTCGATCTCTAACTCATCGACTAGGCGCGCGTCTTCTAGCACCTCGTCTATCGTTTGCTCAGGATAGTTAAAGATAACGTCCGTGCAAACCATGCCGCTAAAATTTTGCCTGATCATTTTTAGGTGCTCTATCGCGCCTTTTTTGTCGTGGACGCGGTTTAGCAGTTTGCGGCCTTTGTCCGAAAAGGTCTGCACGCCTATGCTAAAGCGGTTTACGCCTAGGCTTTCTAGTAGGCGCACTTTGCTTAAATTTAGATTATGCAGCGTGGTTTCTAGACTAAATTCGCAGTCCTCGGCGATATTAAAGTTCGAGCGCAGAGCCGCGATAATAGGCTCAAGGTGCTTTTCTTTTAGTATCGTAGGAGTTCCGCCGCCAAAATAGACGCTGCGGATATCTTTAGCCTGCAGATACGGGAATTTGCCGTATTTCTCGATCTCGCCCAGCAGATACTGCGCGTAGCTATCTAGCTCGTCTTCTAGCTTCGTGCGGTTCATCGAGCAAAACGAGCAGATATTATCGCAAAATGGCACGTGGATATAGATCACGCCGTCCTTTTGCGTCGGCAGCTCCTCGGTTAAAAATTTCTCGACCTCGGCGTTAGTCGCCATCTTTATCTTTTTAGGACGCGTCGGTCCGGCGTGCCCCTTTTGTCTGGTTTCAAACATTTCGCACCGCCGCTAGTTTTCCATACTATTTACTATATTTATGACCTCGTCGCGTAGGCTCTCGACCGTTAGCTCGGCTTTTTTCTCAAACGGCACGAAGACTTCGCCCTCATCGCACGCGATGTGCATGCCGTCCTCGGTGATATCGGTCATTTTGACGTTTTGCGGGTTCGTAAAGCCGCCAAATTTCGCGCACATATCCTCTGTAAGGCCGATGAAGTTATCATTCATCATACCTAGCGCCATCTCTTTGGCTTCTCTTGCTTCCTCGCTCAGCTGCATTATGTCTCCTTGTTTAAAATGATATCCGTTATTTTAACTATCTTTAGCTGAATTTTAGCCCTTAACGAGTGCGATCTGCCCGTTTCGTATCTCGTAAATTTTATCCGCCGCGTCAAAATACGCATCGTCGTGGCTGATCGCAAAGATCGTGTAGCCTTGCGCCTTTAGTTCGGGCAAAAACTCCGCATAAAAATGCCGCCTAAACTCGGGGTCTTGATCGGCCGCCCATTCGTCAAGGATCAAAAATTTGCGCTTTTCAAGCAGCGCCGCGACCATAGCGAGGCGTTTTTTCTGGCCTTGGGAGAGATTTAGCGTGCTAAAAATCCCGTCCTTGACGCTTACTTTATTTTCTATCGACATCTTTTTTAGCAGCTCCTCTATCAGCGCTTCATCCTCGCTCATTACTTCGTCAAAGAGATAAAAGTCGCTAAACACCGCACTAATCGTATTTGCGTAGCTTTTTAAATTCGACTCTGAGATTTTGACGTCATCTGCGAACATCTCGCCGCTTTTTGGCGCTAAAAGCCCGGCTAGGATCATAAATAGCGTGCTTTTGCCGCTGCCGTTTTTGCCGATCAAAAACACCGTCTCGCCGCGCCTAATCTCTAAATTTATATCCTTTAGCGCAAATTCGCTCCCCTCGTCGTAGGCGAAATTTATATCTTTTAGGCGCAGTTTTTGCCAAATTTGCGGAGCCGTCTCGCCTAGCGTAAATTCAGGCTCAAAGGGCGCTAGGTCTAGCTTTTTTAGCCGCTCGTAAGCGATACGCGCGCGAAATACGCTAGGCACCGAGTAAAGCAGCATCATGAGAGGCGCTCGCAAAAAAAGTATCGCTAGCGCAACCGTGATCGCGTCTTGCAGGCTTGCAGCGTCATAGGCTAGGCAAAAATATATCTCAATACCCACGGCGCCCAGCGTCACCGCGTTTAGCCAGTTGCTCATAAAGGACTGGTGGATCTCTGCTTTTACGATATTTTCGCGCAGGCTTTTTGCGTTTGGGATAAAACGGTCCCAAAAAAGCCGCTTTGCGCGAGCTAAATTTAAGCTAAGCTCCCTATGCCCCTCGATACAGGTCTCATAGTCGCGGTACAGCTCGTCCTCGCGCTTGCGGTATCGCTCGAAGTATTTGTGGATATTTTTTATGAAGTATCGGCAAACCCACGTCGCAGCGCCCATCCAAAGCGCCAAAAACGCAAAAATCTCGGCCGAGATATAAAGCACGTAAACGCCAGTCGCGCCGATGATGAGCACGCCTTGGATGATGCTTGGCACCTGCATAAAGCCGTCGGTTAGGCTTCGCACGTCGCTTGAGAGCGAGGCGATCAAATTTGGCTTGCCCGCGGCTACGATTTTTTGATTTGCGGTATCTAGGATCCTTTTTATAGTTTTGGCTCGCAGCTCGTAGACAAAATCGTTGCCGATCACGCTAAGAGCGATGCGCGAGAGCACTGAAAAGCCCAAAAACAAAATCAAAAGCGCGAAAAACGCGAGCAAAATTTGGGCGTCTTGTTCTTTTAAATTTAAGAGGTATTTGTTGATAAAGGCTAGTATTAGTATCCCAGAGCCGCTAAAAACGGCGCTAGAAACAATCATAGCGATGATTTGCCAAAGCGTTTTTTTTGAGATTTTTTTAAACATTTTCATTCTTTTTTTGAGAGCTTATTTCATTTTAGCCGCCATTTTATAAGAATATTTTTAAAATTTCGCTAAAATCGGGCTTTATTTAAAGGAGAAATTTGCAAACGGTTTTGCGGGTCGTATCGACCAAAACTGAAGCCAAAAAATCGACGTTTTTGTGTTTTTTGTGTCCTATTTCGGAGTTTAAGGCCTTGCACGAGAGCCTAAAGGCCGAGCATCCAAAGGCCGCGCACGTCGTGTGGGCGCTGCGCGAGCGAAACGGCTACGGGCAAATAGTAGAAAATCAAAGCGACGACGGCGAGCCAAAGGGTACTAGCGGGCAGCCCTCGCTAAACGCGCTTAGAGGCGCCCAGCTTGTAAACGCGGGCGCGCTCATCGTTCGGTATTTTGGCGGGATAAAGCTAGGCACGGGCGGACTCGTGAGAGCTTATGGCGCAGCGGTAAATGCGGCGATAGAGGAGGCTGCTGGCTGCGGCGCATTAGTTAAATTTGAGATAAAATTGCTTTGCCTGTTTTTTACGCCGTACGCGCTTGGCTCGCGCTTTGAGCACTATTTTGAAAAGCGAAATCTAAGCTTTGAGCGAGAATTTAACGAGGAGGGCGCGATCTGGCGAGCGGAGTTTAATAGCGCCGAATTTGAGGAATTTCAAGTATTTGCGAGCGGGTTTGAGCAGGAGGGGTTTAGCTTCTACGCCTTACCTTTATGATTTTGGGGATAACGGCTCGTCTTTTGAGCGTCTTTGAATGAGTTTGCAAAAATATCGCTGCGGCAACCTATTTGGTTAGCCTTGCTCATTTTTGCTTCACAACATTCAAATCCATCTCAAAACAAGCGTAGCGTTTTTGCGAAGTAAAATGTTTCTATAAAATACTTCGCCTTATCGCTTTACGTTCAAATTTGCCAGAATCAAATTTAATCAAAAATTTAAGCTGCAAGAAGCAAAAATGCTTGGCAAAACGTTAGCTTGCGGGTAGGCGGTTGGCGCCTGTGCGGGCTACGCAAACCAAAAGGCGCTGCAAACGCCGCCTAGGCCGTTTTAAAAGTGCCGGAGTCCGGATTTTAAATGCGCCGTCTTTGAGTTTTATTTCTTGACGGCGAAATTTTAGATTTTATCGGATATTTTTTGAGATGAGATATTAAATTTTGGCTGCGAAGCAGGGTAAATTTGCCTAGAGTCTTGGATATTTCGCGCCCCGTCCGCGATAAATTTAAGTGCGCCAAATTTAAGGTGCATAAGCCGGGCGAGGGCAAAAAGCTAAAGCTAAGCTTAAGTGATGGCGCCAAGTTGTATCTTAAAAATTTAAGCCCTTTTGCCGCGTCGCCAAATTTTACTCTTAGCGCATTTTGGTTGATTTAACCGAGCCGCAAAAGCCGCCTTAGCGCGGCGAGCATTTTAATAAAAATCTAAAACCGTCCGTCTAGCCGCTTTAACCAAAAGTCCAAATTTGCCTGCTCGGCTTTTAGCGTCGTTTTTTCGCCGTGTCCGGGATAAAGCGTAAAATCCCTCTGCATTTTTTTGCATTTTAGCAGGCTTTGGCGCATATCTTCGGCGTTTGAAAACAAAAAATCATAGCGCCCGATCGAGCCATTAAACAAAAAATCTCCGCTAAAAATAACGTCGTCCACGCGCACCATACAGCATCCCGGCGTATGTCCCGGAAAATGCATAAACTCGATCTCAAAGTCTTCTATGTTAAATTTAACGTCCTCAAATTTCGCTCCGCCTACGCAGATAGCCTCGTCGGTCGTCTCGTATCCCGCGCCCCAAACGTCGTTTTTTAGCATAAAGGCGTCGTTATTATGAATATGCACAGAAATATTAAAAAAATTTTTTAAGCGGGCGCAGTCAAAAATATGGTCAAAGTGTCCGTGCGTGTTTAGTATCGTGAGTGGAGCGTGTGAAATTTCGCAAACGTAATTAAACGAATTTTGTCCCGCGTCAATGATGATTTCGCGCCCATTTTTGGATATTACGTAGCAATTAGTTTGATAATCGCCGCATGGTTTTGATAAAATTTTCAAGCTAGTCCTTTTGTCAATTTTAATTAAAATAGATTGTATATTTTTTAAGCTTAAAAGTTAAATTTATAATTATAAATGTATAATTAAGAAAAAAGTTAAATTTGACGGCGGAGACGATGAGAGATTGGGCGAAGATTACCGAGAAAATCGTAGAATTTTTGACGAGCTACCTTAAAAAAAGCGGCGCAAAAGGATTTGTCCTGGGCGTTAGCGGCGGCATAGACTCTGCCGTCGTAGCCGTTCTTTGCGCGCGTACGGGCATTGAAACACATGCGCTTTTGATGCCGACGAAGTACTCAAACGAGCAAAATTTAAGCGACGCGCTAAAGCTTTGCAAAGATCTAAAAATAACGCATAAAGTCATCGAAATTCAGCCGATTTTAGATAGCTTTACCGCGCAAATCGGCGAGTCGCCGTCAAATTTGCGTATGGGAAATTTAAGCGCAAGAGCGAGGATGTGCCTGCTATATGATTATTCGGCAAAGATAAACGCGCTAGTCGTGGGTACTAGCAACAAAAGCGAGCGCCTTCTTGGATACGGCACGATCTACGGCGATACGGCGTGCGCGCTAAATCCGATCGGCGAGCTGTTTAAAACCGAGATTTACGAGCTAGCGCGCGAGCTTGGCATAGATGAAAAAATTATCGCAAAAGCCCCGTCCGCCGACCTTTGGGAAGGGCAAAGCGACGAGGCCGATATAGGATATAGCTACGAGCGGCTGGATGACGTCTTGCGTTTGGCGCAGAGTAAAAGCGAGGACGAACTGGCGCGAGAATTTGATCCAAAGCTCGTCTCTACGGTATTTTCAAGAATGAGAGCGAATAAATTTAAGCTCTTGTTGCCGCCTATCGCGAGCCTAGAGGACGAGTGAAATTTGAGCTAAATTTACCGGTTTTGGCGCGTAAATTTAGCTGAGACTTTTTGCTATATAAACGGTAAATCGCCGTAAAACGAGAAAATACTGGCTCGCGGCGGCAAGAGCGCGCAGATTAAATTTGCTCGCGAGTTTGAATTAATCTCGCGGCGGCAAGTGCTAGTTTGGCGGTTTGGACGCGTCGTTTGATGCGAGCCGCAAAACGAGAAAAGGCTGATTTAAACGAGCGTAAAATCATAAAAGCTCGCGCTAAAGTCGGTCGATATTAAAAATAAGAAAAGGTAAAAAAATAAAAATAAGGAGGTCAGAATGGAAGAAATAGCGTTTTTTAGACCGTCTATCGACGATACGGAGATAAATCTCATCAAAGAGGCGCTAAAAGACCACGGCTCGGCGATCGTAGCAAGATTTGAGAGCGAGCTGCAGGAGTATTTTGGCGTCAAACACGCCATAACGACGAATAATAACAGCGCGGCGCATCATCTGGCGCTTTGTTCGATGGATCTAAAACGCGGCGATAAGATCATCTGCTCGGTAAATTCTACTCCTAGCGTCGCTCAGGCGATTAGGCATTTTGACGCCGAGCCGATATTTGTCGATATAAACGAAGACGACTTTAATATGAACGCCGAGTCGCTAAGAAATACGCTAAAAATCCACAATCACAAAAAGCTAAAAGGAATCTTCGTAAATCATATAGGCGGGCAGGCTGCCGATATGGATGAGATATACGACATCGCTAACGAATACGAAATAAAAGTGCTAAGCGATGCCGGAAAGTCGATAGGACTAACGTATAACGGCATCAAAATCGGCTCTGATAAGCGCTCGCTTGTCTCTTGCTTTAATATGCATTCGCAAATGACTAATCCAATCGCGACGGCGGGATTTATGCTCACTAACGACGACGCCATCGCCGAGCGCGCTAGGCTGCTACGCAACTACGCCATCGTAAAAGGCGGCATAGATAAAGACGGCAACCTAGGCTATATCTATGACGTCGTGGATATCGGAGTAAAATACGATCTAACCGGGCTTTGCGCCGCATACTCGATGGCTCAGTTTGAAAAAAACGATAAATTTATCCAGCGTCGCCGCGCTATCGCCGCGCTATACGACGAGGCGCTAGCAGACTGCCCGCACGTATCGCTTCCTATCAAAAAACGCGATCACATATATATCCAATACATCATCAAAATCGACAAAAATCGCGACGGGTTTGCCAAAGAGCTACTAGAGCGCGGTATCCATACGGCGCTTCACTATAAGCCTATGCATCTTTTAAGCTACTATAAAAGTAAATATTCGCTTAAGGTAAATTCTTTTCCTAACGCGCTAAGGACGTATCAGCAGGTACTTTCGCTTCCGGTTTATAACGCGCTTAGCGACGAGGAGGCGCACCGCGTGTGCGAGACTATGCTAGAGATAGCCAGAACTCGTGCTTAAGCGCCAAATTTACGCCTTCGCGCAGGAGTATTTTTACGCTCCGAATTTATGGCAAAAGTGCCTAGCTGTAGCGCTTTTGCCATTAAGCGTGCTTTACTGCGCGGGCGTGATTTTAAAGGCCAAATTTAGCAAAGCTTTAGATTTTGGCATACCAATTATCAGCATCGGAAATTTAACTCTAGGCGGCAGCGGAAAGACGCCGCTTGGTATCGCTATCTTAAACGAATTTGAGGGCGGTTGCGTCATTTTGCGAGGCTACGGCAGAGCTTCAAGCGGACTCGTCAAGGTCGCGATCTCGGGAGAAATTTTGGTGGGCGTCGCGGCTAGCGGCGACGAGGCGATAGAGTACGCAAAAAGTGTGAAAAACGCAAACGTCATCGTGAGCGAAAACCGCGATATCGCGATAAAAGAAGCCCTAAATTTAGGCGCAAAATACGTGCTGTTAGACGACGGCTTCGGTAAATTTCACATCAAAAAATTTAATGTCCTGATCTGTCCGTCCGCAAAGCCGTATTTTGATTTCGTCCTACCTAGCGGCGCGTATCGCTACCCGAGCAAATTTTACGCCAAAGCCGACTACGTCGTAAAAGAGGGCGAGGATTTTACTCGCGAGAGCGAAATTTTAAACCCGACGCCAAAGATGGTTTTGGTCACCGCTATCGCAAATCCTCAGCGCTTGGAGCCTTATTTTAGCCTTTGTATCGGGCACGAGATTTACCCCGATCACTACGCGTTTTCGCGGGACGAGCTAGCGAGTATCCTAGAGCGCTACGGAGCGACCTCACTTTTGGTTACGCGAAAAGATGCCGTAAAGATGGAGGAGTTTGGCCTGCCGCTCTCCGTCATCGCGCTAAAAACGACGCTGGCGGATAAATTTAAACGAATTATCAAAGAGAAAATTCTATAATCTGCTAAAAATTTAGGGACGCTTTAAATGAAATTCGTACTAACTTCTTGCGCCGACAAGGCCGCGGCTAGAACTCTAGCCAAAAAGCTCGTAAAAGCAAAATTTGCCGCTTGCGTCAGCGTTTTTAAGGCAAATAGCGTTTATTTTTGGGATGGCGAGATCAAGGACGAAAAGGAGCGGGTCTTGCTCGTAAAAACCGCGGTTAAATTTAAAAAAGTCGCTAAATTTATCGCAAAACATCACAACTACGAGCTGCCTGAGATAGTCGCTTTTAAGGCGGACAAAGCTAGCAAAAAATACAAAAAATGGATAAAAAAGGAAAGTAAATGAAGTTATTTCAAACTAGAGCGAATGCGGGCGAGAGCCTAAAAAGCGTAGAATTTAGCCAAGCGCTACTGAGCCCCAGCTCCGCTCACGGCGGGCTATACGCGCCGACGGAGCTACCTAAGCTAGACGATAAATTTTTTGCTGAGGCGGTAAATTTAACCTACGCGCAAATCGCTCTAAAAATCGTAGAGAAATTTGGATTTGACGCTGATGCGGCGATGTTTGAGAGGGCGGTGAAGAGGTATGAGAGATTCGACGATCCGCAAAATCCCGTACAGGTGCGAAAAATCAGCGAAAACCTCTACGTAAACGAGCTTTATCACGGGCCTACGCGTGCGTTTAAGGATATGGCGCTACAGCCGTTTGGCGCGCTACTTAGCGAGCTAGCCGCAAAAAGAGGCGAAAAATACCTCATAATGTGCGCGACTAGCGGAGACACGGGACCTGCGACGCTAGAGACCTTCGCGGACGCGCCGGGCGTCAAAGTCGTCTGCCTCTACCCAAAAGACGGCACGAGCGAGGTGCAGCGCCTACAAATGATCAACGCAGATGCTGCAAACCTCAAAGTAATCGGCATCGAGGGCAACTTTGACGATGCGCAGCGCGCGCTAAAAAGCTTGCTTGCTAGCGATAAATTTAAAGAGCGTCTAAGTGCAGCCGGACTCTCGCTGTCGGCGGCAAATTCGGTAAATTTCGGCCGAATTTTATTTCAGATCATCTATCACGTTTACGCCTACGTTTATCTGCTAAAAACGGGCGAGCTAAAGGGCGAGTTTGACATCGTCGTGCCTAGCGGCAACTTCGGCAATGCTCTGGGCGCATACTACGCCAAAAAGATGGGCGCAAAAATCGGCAAAATCAAAATCGTCTCAAACGCAAATAACATCCTGACCGAGTTTTTTACGCAGGGGCGATACGATCTGCGCGGCAAAAGCCTAGTTAAGACGATCAGTCCCGCGATGGATATCCTCGTTTCTTCAAATGTCGAGAGGTTGCTTTTTGATAAATTTGGCGCCGTGAGAACCAAAGAGCTGATGGATAGTCTCGCGAGCGATGGTTTTTACGAGCTTTCAAGCAGCGAACTAGACACGCTAAAAGAGGACTTTGACGCTAATTTTTGTAGCGACGAGGAGTGCGAGAAATTTATAAAAGAGTGGGCGGCAAAAGGCGTCGCAGTCGATCCGCATACGGCCACGTGCTTTAAAGTAGCGGTAAATTTAATGCGCCCGTCCGTGATAACGTCGACCGCGCACTGGGTCAAATTTGCTCCGAGTATGTTTAAGGCGCTAAAAAGTGAAACGCTAAAAGACGAAAAAAGCGGGCTTGAGACCTTGGCAGCGGAGTTTAACGACGAAGTACCAAGCGCGATAAAATCGCTATTTGCAAAAGCTGCCGTGCATAATGAAATCGCTGCAAAAAGCGACATAGAAGCTAAAATTTTAGCGTGGATCGAGCAATGATTATCATCCCTGCAAGGCTTGCTTCGACGCGAATGCCTAATAAAATTTTATGCGAGATAAACGGCGTGCCGATGTTTGTCGCTACGGCGCGCAAGGTGAGTGCGGCGGACGAAGTCGTGATCGCCGCAGACGACGAGGGTGTAGCGCAAATCGCGCAAAAATTCGGCTTTAAAGCCGTGATGACGAGCCAGGCGCATCAAAGCGGAACCGACCGCATCAACGAAGCAGCGGGAATACTCGGCGTCAAAGATAGCGAAATCATCATAAACGTGCAGGCCGATGAGCCCTTTATCGAGCCTGAAAATATCGTCAAATTTAGAGAATTTTGCGAGAAAAACGCGGAGAGAGCATTTATGTTTTCGTGCTTTAAATTTGTCGGTAGCGAACTAGCGGACGATAAAAACCTAGTCAAGGTCGTGACCGACGACGCGGGCTACGCGCTTTATTTTTCGCGCTCGCGTATCCCGTTTGACCGCGCACCGTTTGACGCATACAAGGCGCATCTGGGAATCTACGGCTATGGCGCGGCAAATTTAAAAAGATTTTGCTCGTTTGCACCGTCGACTCTCGAAAATACCGAAAAGCTCGAGCAACTGCGCGCTCTATCAAACGGCGAGAAAATCCTCATGCTCGAAGTGCAAAGTGACAGCATCGGTATCGACTGCGAGGAGGATCTGCAAAGGGCGCGAGCGAAATTCGGCGTTAGCGTCAGCTAAAACCGCAAGCGATAAAAATGCTAAATTTGACTAAAACCGAGGCTAGTAAAATTTATTAGAGCGTCAAGGTTGGGGCTATGCCCTCGTAAGCAAGCGCTCGCGGGTCTAATTCGCCTAATAAAACTGCGCCCCAGAGCGTTTGCGCTTTAAAATCTCGTCCCTAATCTCAAAAACATAGGATAAAAACGGCTCTTAGAGCGTTTGCGCGGCGTCTAATGATACCGCGCCGCAAAAATAAATTGCGCGATTAAATTTTAAATTTAACCAGCCTATAGGTCGGATCGAAGCGAAACGCGAGCAAATTTTGCAAAATCCCAAAAAGGCACATAAAAGTAACGAAGCTACTGCCGCCGTAGCTGTAAAACGGTAGCGGGATGCCCACCACCGGCGCAAATCCTATCGTCATCATGATATTTACGCTTACGTAGATAAACAAGAGTATCCCGATCCCAGACGTCATCGTCTGGGTGAAATAATCATCCTTTAGCCCGTAGTTTAGGCTGAGCAGATGAGCTATCAGCGCGCCGTAAAAGCTAAGTAGCGCAAGCCCGCCGTAAAATCCGTATCGCTCGATCGTATACGCGAAAATAAAATCGCTAGTGGAAATGGGTAAAAATTTAAAATGCGTCTGCGTCGCTTCGTCTTTTGGTTTACCCTTTAGGCCGCCGCTGCCGATAGCGATGATGCTTTGACGCACATGGTAGTTGGACTCCTCGCTTAAAAAATCCGTAATACGCTTTTTTTGATAATCGTGCAAATTTTCGTAAATCAAAGGGGCGGCGAGCAAAACCCCCGCAAATATCGCAAACCAGATTTTTTTATTTACACCGATGATAAAAAGCACGGCGTAGCCCACGATGAGCAGTATCAAAGCGGTGCCAAGATCAGGCTCTTTTAAAATCAGCACGAAAGGCAAAAGGATATAAAGGCTAAGCCGTCCAAAGTCTTTAAGTCCGTACCCCTCTTCGCCTGGTGGGCGCTGTTTTATGAGGTAGCCTAGCATCAAAAGAAGCGCCGGTTTCATGATCTCTGATGGCTGAAGCGTAAAGTGGATAAAAGGAAACTCAAGCCATCTTTTCGCGCCCAGTTTACTTGCGCCAAAAAGATCGACGCAAATAAGCAGCACGACGCAAATCCAGTAAAATAGCGGTATGAGCCAGGCGATCTTGCGAATGGGGAGCAAAAAGAAAAATAAAAACGCCGCCAGCCCTACTCCAAAATATACAAGCTGCTTGCCGGCTAGGATAGAATTTGCCTCAGAAACCAAAATGTATGATAAAATAATAATAGGAAGTATCAAAAACGGCTGAACGAAGTCAAAGTGGGTTAAAATTCGCCTATCAAGTCTTATCAAAAATTTGCCTTTTTTGAGCGATTATAGCATTTTAAAGGAAACAAATCTAAAAATGACGGAAAAAGAGATCAAAATTTTAGAGGATGCGCAGGCGAGGGCTGACGCGTTTTTGGCGGCCGAGCTAAACGTCGCTAGAAACCAAGCGCTAAATTTGATAAAAAGCGGACTAGTTAGCCTAAACGGCAAGCCGCTAACTAAGCCCTCCGCAAAGCTAAATTTGGGCGACGTTTTGAAGATAAAATTTGAGCAAAGCGACCCTGATACGGCTAAATTTGAAGCAGAATTCGAAGTGCCGATCATTTACGAGGATGAGGATTTGCTCGTGCTAAATAAACCGGCAAATTTGGTCGTTCATCCCGCTCCTAGCGTCAAGGAGCCCACGCTTGTGGACTGGCTCGGAGCGAAGGGGTTTTTGCTGTCAAATTTAAGCGGACAAAGTAGAGCCGGTATCGTTCACAGGCTAGATAAAGGCACTAGCGGAGCTATCGTCGTGGCTAAAAACAATGGCGCTCACGCCGCGCTTTCAAGCCAGCTAAGCGACAAAAGTATGGGGCGCATCTATCTAGCTCTAACAGATCTGCCACTCAAGCAAAACTGCATCGTCGAGCGAGCTATCGGACGAAATCCCGCTAACCGCCTAAAAAAGGCGATCGTCTCGGACGGCCGCGCGGCAAAAAGTGCCTTTGCGAATTTGCTTTTTAGCGAATTTGACGGCTCCGCGCAGAGCAAAAACGCGGGCGTAAATTTGATCGTGGCAAAGCTTTTTACAGGCAGAACTCATCAGATAAGGGTGCATCTAGCTAGCCTAAACCGCCATATTTTGGGCGATGCTTTATACGGTTTTAAGAGCGAAAAGGATAAAATCGGCCGAGTGATGCTTCACGCCTACGGGCTATATTTCACGCATCCGCGCACGGGCGGGCAAATGAGCTTTGTAGCACCCGTCTGGGATGATTTTAGTGAAATTTTACTTAGCAAATTTAGCAAGGAGAATATAGATGAAAAGATTGATTTTATGGGGCTTAGCGAGCTCTTTGGCCGTTGTGATGAGTGGATGCGTATCATCTAGCGGTCCCGCGCAAGTAAATCCGAATTTGCCGACCGTCCAGAGCTTAAAAACCATCAGCGATATGACCGAAGTGGGCTTTGAATGGACGCCGACTCCGACCGCAAACGTCGCTGGCTACTATCTATACCGCTCAAATCCAAACGAAAATAACGGCAAAATGAAGGTCGTAGCCGACATAAAAGACCGCTTTGCCAGCCACTACGTGGACGCAAATTTAGCTCCAGAGACGACATACTCGTACGAGATGAGGACGTATAACGAAAGCAAGCAAGTCTCAGGTCAAGGCATCATCGTTAGCGCGACGACCAAGCCTCTTATGGACTCCGTGCCTTTCGTTAGAGCACTTACGAATTTACCCGAGCGCGTGAAGCTCATCTGGAGACCGCATCCTGATCTTCGCACGGCGTCTTACGTCATCGAAAAAGCGGATATAAATAAAGAAAACTGGAGGCAAATCGCCGAGGTAAAAGGCAGACTAAACGCCGAGTATATCGATGACGACGTAAAGTCGGGCAAAAGCTACAAGTATAGAGTTTTCGTAAAAACCACTAGCGGCACGATCTCAAAACCGAGCGAGATCGTAGACTCCACGACGAAGCAGCTACCAAACGAGGTCGTAAACGCTCAGGCAACCCAAAACGCGCCTAAAAAGATTATTTTGACGTGGGATAGCGTGGCTAGCGACGACTTTGCTTACTATAAAATTTACAGCGCGTCAAGCAAATTTATGCCCTACACTTATCTTGTTAAAACCACGTCAAATAGCTATGAGGATCTCATAAACGAAAACGGCGCGACCAGATACTATAAAATCACCATCGTCGATAAAGACGGCCTAGAGTCTAAAAAACCTAGCGAGCCTATCATCGGCATGACGCTAGGAGCTATCGACGCGCCGGTCGTATCATCTATCGTGGCCGACAGCACGGCGGTTAAGCTCACGTGGAATGCCTCTGATAAGGCTAGAAGCTTTACCGTTATAAGAGACGGCGGCGGAAGCGAGCAGAAATTTACAAATATAACGAGCAACGAATTTGTCGATAATAGCGTAACATACGGGCTAAAATACAGCTATAAAGTGATCGCCGTAGATGAATACGGCATAAGCTCCGACGCTTCTGCGAAAGCCGAGATAGCCGTCGAATAATGCCCAATTTTATAGCTAAAAACGTAAATTTTACGCCAAAGGATTGCGGCGAGATAAGCTTTGTGTGGGAGGCTCGCGGCAGGCAGGGCGTTAGCCTTATTTATACCAAAAGCTCTAGCGAGGAGTTTTTTATCACGCTAAAAAAGCGCGAAGGGGGCTGGGTCGTAAAGGGCGAAAAGCTAACGAAGCCTGCTAAAATAGGGCTTTTGCAAAATGCTTTGGTTAAATTTAAAGAGCTTTATTGCGATCAAATTTTAAGCGAAGCCATCGCGGTAAAAAACACGCGCCTTACGCAAAAAGACTCGGCGATCTTTAGCGTGGGCGAATTGCTTGAAAATTTAAATCAGAGCGAATTTGAGAGCAAATTTATCGAGATCGGATTTGGTTCGGGCAGGCACTTGCTATTTCAGGCGGAAAATAATCCAAATACGCTAGTCGTCGGTATCGAGGTCTACAAGCCCTCGCTCGAGCAGGTCGCAAAGCTGGCTAAAGCTAAAAATCTAAACAACGTCATGCTTGTAAACTGCGACGCGAGACTGCTTTTGTCGCTTGTAGAGTCAAATTTTATAGATAAGATTTTTTTGCATTTTCCCGTACCTTGGGACGACGCTCCTCATAGGCGCGTAGCCTCGGCGAAATTTGCTCTGGAGTGCGAGCGAACGCTAAAAGCTGGCGGCAAATTTGAGCTAAGAACCGATAGCCGCGAGTATGCGGACTTTACTTTGGCGCAAATTTTAGATCTAAGCGACGCCGACGTGCAAATTTACAAAAATCGCGACCTAAAAGTAAGCAGCAAATATGAAGACCGCTGGAAAAGGCATCAAAAGGATATTTACGACGTTATCTTTACCTGCGAAAAACAAAGCGAACCAAGAGCCAGCCAGGGCGAGCTAAAATTTGAAAACGGCTACGACACGAGTAAGATCGCGGCTAAATTTAGCAACCAAACGATAAAAGAGGATGATTTTTTCTTGCATTTGGAGGAAAAATACGAAAAAGAGGGCGGTGAAATTTTAGTTCGCGCGGCGTTTGGCGCATTTAACGCGCCCGAGCATTGCTACGTCTTGCTCAGTAAAAAGGGCGCGGAATATTTTATAAAAAAGCCGCTCGTTACTGCTGAAAATTTAAAGGCGCATCTTGCGTTTAAGGAGTATTTAGCGGATGCAAAAAATAATTAGCGCAAGCGGACTGTGCCTAGGGTACGAGAACGGGCAAAATCTAATAACGGACGCTAAATTCGACATTTATTCCGATGATTTCGTTTTTATCACGGGGCAAAGCGGTAGCGGTAAATCCACGCTTTTAAAGTCGTTTTACGGCCAGATGAAGCCAAGCGCGGGTTCTTTGAGCGTTTGTTTGACGGATATGACGGATATAACTCAGCAAAATTTAGATAAACTAAGGCAACGAATCGGCGTGGTTTTTCAAAATTATCGCTTGATAAGCGAGTGGAATATCGAAAAAAACGTGATGTTGCCGCTGATGATAAAAGGGCTAAGCGCAAGCGTCTGTAAAAATCAGGCGACCAAGCTTTTAAAGCACGTAAATTTGCTCCATAGAGCCGATAAATTTCCAAACGAGCTAAGCGGCGGAGAACAGCAGCGAGCAGCGATGGCTAGGGCTTTGGCGCATAATCCCAATTTACTGCTTTGTGACGAGCCGACGGGTAGCCTAGATGAATACTCAAGCGACGTTATTTGGGGACTTTTGCGCTCGGCAAAAGAGTATCTTGGCACTTGTATCGTCGTAGTCACGCACCACATACCGGTCTCGCTAAGAGTGCCTTATAGGCATCTGGTTATAGAAAACGGACGCATATATGAAATCCTTTAAAAATCACCTTAGCGTTATCATCCCGCTCGTAGCCTTGCTTGCGGGTATAGAGTTTATCTTGTCGGCAAATCGCGCCCTTAGCGAATACGAAAATATGATGAATAAAGACTATACCATCATCATCG
>CAURKB010000013.1:0-24702 GCA_963525315.1 uncultured Campylobacter sp.
GGATAAAGTGAAACCCTCAAAAAACAATTGTGTATTCAAGGTAACCGATGAATTTTATAGCTGTTTGCTTTCCATTATCAAAAATAGCGATAGTCCCTTAAAAGAGGAGTTGATAAAAGAGGCAAAATTAGACTTTGCTCCACATGCTGCAACCCCCTATGAAGTAATACATCCCAAAGATTTTTTATATCCGGAAAAAGCAGAACTTGCCCAAGCGCTCTACGACCTCGTCTGCGAGGCGGCGGAGGCTACGGGATGCAGGGTGAAGTAGCAGAGTCCGTAGACTAAGCGACTAGCAAATAAAAAATCTTAAACCGCTAAAATATCAAAAAGCAAACGGCGCGGGAGGGCTAAAATTTAGAACTAAAAATAAACGTCGTCTCCCGCGGCGATTTTAAATTTGCCGCGAATTTTGCCTTAAATATAATAGAAACGTAGGTTACATTACATTTAAAATAAATCAAAATAATAAATATATAAGAAATATACTGATACAATTTCATATCAAATATTATTTTCAAGGAGCGATGATGAAGAAAATTTTACTTTTAGCGGCGATTTGCGGCGCTGTTTTTGCGGAGCAAACCTACGAACTAAACGTGCCGAATATGAACTGCGGCGGCTGCGCTAAGAAAATCGAAGATGCCGCAAAGGGCGTCAAGGGCGTCACCGGAGTGAGCTTTGATCTAAAAAGCAAAGACGTAAATATCACCGCAGATAGCGGCGCAAACGTGATGGACATCGTGCACGCGATCCAAGCCAAAAAATACAAAGTCGGTATCAAAGAATGAAAAAGCTGGCTCTAGTTTTCGCTCTTAGCGCAGCAGCGTTTGCGGATAAGACGCTAGTTTACGAGATACCCAATATGTCCTGCGTAAGCTGCTACGAGGTCATCGTGCAGACTCTGGGCGAGCTAAAAGGCGTAAAAAATTTTGAGGTAAATTTAGAAGCCAAAACCGCTCAAATCATAGCTAAAGACGATTTGCCCCAAAATGCCGTCGTCGATGCGCTCAAAAAACAAGGCTATCAAGCGGTTTTAAAGTCTGAAAAATAACGCCCGCGCGGGGTAAATTTAGCTCTTAGCGCGCTTTTTGGATTTTAGCAAAAGCGGCTTTGCGTAGTTTTCTTAAGCGGCGACTAAATTTAGGCGTTTTTTGTTTAAATTTGCGGTTTAAACGCGCGTTTAAAAAACAAAGCTTAATCGCTGCGGAGGCAAATCGCAAATAGCCACCTTTTTACAAATTTGCGGCGTAAATTTAGCCGAATTTAGCAACCCTCAAAGCTAAAACATAAGACGAGTAAAATTTATCGCCGCCTAAAATACGCGGTTTTGAAGCAAATGCCCGAAACCGACGAATAAATTTAACTAAGGATAATTATGAAAAAAACGGCTAGCCTTTTGGTAGCGACCGCGGCGTTAAATTTGCCGCTTTCGCATTGGACCGCGAGTCGCGACGCTCATCAGGGCTTTTTAAATTTAACCGCTTTAAAGGCGTTAAATTTTAGTACGCTAAACGCAGCGGAGGTCGTGCTAGATAAAGTCGAGGTTAGCGCCGACGCCAACGTTACGAAAGAACCCGGAAAACTAACGCGAGCGGATATGGATCTGATAACGTCTAAAAATCACGGCATAACCGATCTTTTAAAAGGCAATCCAAACGTCGCCTTTAGCGCGAAAAACGCCAAAAGCGTGCGCGCGGGCGAGCTGGCTCCGCAAGATATCAGCATAAACGGCGCGAGTTACTATCAAAATAACTTTACCCTAGACGGCGCAAGCATAAATAACGATCTAGACCCTAAAAAACGCACGTGGAATAACCACAACAATATCTGGAGCGACAGCACGATAGGCTCGCAGGCTATGAGCGTAGATACGGACTTGCTGGGTAGCGTCGAGGTGCTAGATAGCGCGGTCTCGGCTAGATACGGCGGCTTTCAAGGGGGCGCCGTAAACGCTAAAACCAGAGACCCCAAAAGCGGCTTTCACGGCGTGCTTAGCTACTCTTATACGGGCGGGGATTGGAGCAAAATTTATAAAGACGCCTCCGCCGAGCAAAGATACGATGACGGCGATCTAGCCGATATGAGCGACTTTAAAAAGCGCAGATATAGAGTCGGCGCCGAGGGGTATTTGACGCGCAATTTCGGCCTTTTGCTAGACTACTCGAGGCACCGCTCCGTCATAGAAAACCACTACAACAAAAAACAGATAAATCAAAATTTATACTCGTTTCCGGACGACAGGCAGACTAATGATAATCTTTTCGTAAAAGGCGTTTGGGGCGTGAGCGATAAATTTACGCTAAAGCCGAGCTTTTTGTACTCTAGGCTAGATAACTACACCTCCGCCAAGCGCTACCTAGACTCCCAGCTCACGCTAAAATACGGCGGTTACGTCGCGACTCTCGAGGCGCAGGCCGATCTTGAGGGGGTGTTTTTGGAGCAGACGCTTAGCTACTCCGCCTCGCAAAACAGCCGCGACTATGAGCATGATACCGAGTACTACGGCTACAAACCATCAAACGTCAAAAACTGGGGAACCAATCCTAGCCCGAATTTCGGCTCGGGCATAGGGGGTCTAAACGATTTTGAGCAACGCCAAAACAAGCTAGCGTATAAATTCGACGCAAGCGTGAAGGAATTTGAAGCGCTGGGCGCATCGCATCTGGTAAAACCTGGCTTTGAGATAGCTAGACAAAGCGGCAGTTACGAGATACCGCGCACCCGCGTATCCTACGGCACGCCAAAGCCTTTGATGAGCGGAACGTGCGTCGCCGGCGATAAAACTTGCGTCATAGACGATAGCTTCGCCTCCCAGGGCGCGGTCGGCCAATATCTATCGAAAAAAACCTACTACTACGCCGTAAAAACCAAGGCTACGCAAACCAATCTCGCCCTTTATCTCGAAGACGAGATGAGGTTTGGCGCGTTTAAATTTCGTCCCGGACTTCGCATCGAGCGAAACGGCGACAACAACGACGTAAATTTAGCCCCGAGGCTGCTAGCCGAGTATGAATTCGCGGATAAAAATTTCATAGGTCTTGGGTTAAACCGCTACTACGGACGAAATTTTTTCGCGTACAAGATATATAACGGCGTGTACAGGATGTATGAGACTTGTGAGAGAAGCTCGTACGGCGGGGCGTATACGTGCGGCGGACTGGCTAATAACCGCCGTCCTATCAGGGAGCTAAAGACGCCTTACGACGATGAATTTAGCGCGTATTATCGCGGCGACGTCGGCAACGCGAGGCTAAATCTAAAATACGTCAGACGCCAAGGCCGCGACGAAGTAGCGATGAAATACGTAAGAGAGCCGCTACCTGGCTACGGAAACGGATATTCTATATTTACCAACGAAGGGCAAAGCAAGCGCGACATCGTAACCTTAAGCGCGGCAAACATCGCTCCGATCGAAATTTGGGGCGTAAAAAACGATTTTGAAGGCTCGCTAAGCTTTACGAAGCAAAGCAGGAGCTTTACGGATTATGAAGACGACGAGATGAACGACGACGTCTCGTATAACGGCAAAATCATCAAAAAAAGCGAACTGCCCGTCGTTGATTACCATGTGCCTTTTACCGCCAAATTTCGCCACTCGGCTAAATTTAGCGGCTTTAGCGTTTCAAATTTCATAAACTATACGAGCAAAACGGACGCGCTACTAGGCGGCTGGAATAGGACGCGCGGGATGTACGTCTACGAGCGCCAAAAGCTGCCCGCATACGCGACTTGGGATATGCGCATAGGTTATGAAAGGCGGCTGGCCGGCGATTTTCGAGCGTTTGTAAATCTTGATATAAATAATCTTTTAAACAAAAAATTTATCGCCTCAAACGAGGGCAACTACTACGAATACGGCCTTGGCCGCAACTTTTGGTTGGAAGCGGGTATGAAGTGGTGATTTGCTAGGATTTATCCCGCAATTTATCGCACAAGACGCGGTAAAAGCGGGTCTGCGGCAAAATTTGCGAGCTTTAAAAGGCTAAAGTGCTTTGGTTTGGTTTTTATACGCGCCTTAAATTTGCGCCTTTTGGCTAGTTTTGGTTTTTGCCTTACAGCGCAAAATCGCAAATTTAGCGTTTTGCCCTCTAGGTTTGCTAGCTGGCGTAAATTTGCCTACTTGCGGCCTGCAAAATCGGCGAAACAGCTAAATTTCGCGTAGGGCGCGAGCGGTAATTTCCTCGCCTAAACGCAAAACGCGCGGGACGGATTTTACGGCTCGGCGATTTTGCCGTTTAAAGCCAGTTTTGCTCTTGCTGCTTAAAACTCTGAAACCGCGAGAAAATGGGGTTCGTGCTCCTTTTGGCGTGTTTAGAAACGCTATTTTTTATCGCTGCTTAAACGGCGCTAAATTTGCGATGATTTAGCCGTTAGGCCGCGTAAAATCGACCTCAAAAGATACGAATTTATCGCGGCAAAAGGCCGTGTCGCCAAATTTATAGGCTAGATTTTACCCGCCGCTCGCCGCTCGGCAAAGGCTTGCGCCGAGCCGTTTTGCCTGCGCGTACCTACTTTGGTTTTTGTTTAAAAATGCGCTTAACCGCCCGTAACGTAAAGCTAAAAGCGTATTTTGCGTTTTTAAGCCTAAATTTAAGCGAAAAAATCGGCCGCAAGTCTTTATTTTACGGCAACTGGCCCTTGTATCCGAGATTTGCTCGCAAAGCGGTTTTTGCAAAGGCAAGTGAAATTTAGCATTTTGGTCGCAAAACTCCGAGCTACCTAGCATCTAATGCGGCAAAAACGCGTATAAATTTCCGGTTTCAGCGGTTTTTTGATATAATCAAAACAAAAGTTAAATCAAAGGAGTAAAATGTATATCGTCCTAGGCGTCCTCGCCGTTCTCGCGCTCATCGTTATTTCGACTTATAACTCGCTCATCGGCAAGCGAAACCAAGTCCTAAATATCAAATCAGGCGTCGATACGCAGCTAAAAAAGCGTTTTGACCTCATCCCGAATTTAGTCGCCACTGTCAAGCAGTATCTCACACACGAGCGCGAGCTGCTAGAAAACATCTCCGCGCTTAGAAGCGGCATCCAAAAGGCTGCGGGAGACGAGCAGAGATTTGCGCTAAACGGCGAGCTGTCAAATCTAATCTCAAAGTTAAACGTCGTCGTGGAGAACTATCCTGAACTAAAAGCAAACAAAAATGTAATGCACCTACAAAAAACGATAAATGATATCGAGGAGCAGATCTCAGCCGCGCGCCGCGCCTACAACGCCGCCGTGACCGACTATAACAACGCCGTGGAGATGTTTCCCTCAAACATCGTCGCTAGCTGGGCTAGGTTTAGCAAGGCGGCATTTTTCGAGGTGCCTAAGGGGCAAGACGATCCGCACGACGTGCACGAGCTCTTTAACCGCTAAATTTACGCTTGCTTCGTCAAATTTGACGTTAAATTCGAGCGCTTTAACTGCGCCCTTGAAAACACAAGCGGGCTTTGTCGGCTCGTTAAATTTGAGCGCAAAAGCGGCGCGGGCGGTAAATTTGGGCAGCAAATTCGGTTTGAATTAAAATGCCGCGGCTCATAAACGATAAGCTTAAATCAATGCAGATTAAAGCAAATTTAAATGTAAAAGCCCAAGCGCGGGCTTAAAATAGCTAAATTCGTAAAAGCGGCGTTAAATCAAAAATGGAGTAAAAATGGACGATCTTGTCTTGCTAGAGCTTGAGCGGCAAAGGGTTTTACGCTCGCTTTTTCGCCTAAAGCTCGTTTGTTTTGCTCTCGCAGCGGGAGTAAGCTGGCTGTTTTACTATTTCTCGCGCGACGCGATACTCGGTGCAGTCGCGTTTTTAGTTTGTGCGGTCGGGGCGTATTATTTTTTCGAGAGCATTTTTACTGATAGCTTTACGTTTAAATTTAAACGAAAAGTTATACGCAGCATCGTCGAAAGCTGCGGCCTAACCTACCACCCGGGCGGCTTCGTGGAAAATGATTATTTATATATGATTTATGATTTTGACATCGATAAATACTCGGGCAACGACCTGATTTTCGGGCAGATAGAGGGCGTGCGGGTCAAATTTAGCGACGTAGAGGCGATAAGCATCAAAGAGGACTGGCAGGGGAACAAGACGCATAGAGTGCTTTTTGCGGGGCTTTTGTTCGTGGCCGATTTTCCTAAACGCTTAAAGGCCGTCACTCAAATTTGTAGCGGGACGGATGAGTTTAAGGACTACGGCGGCAAGCGCGCGAGGATGGACGACGCGGAGTTTGAGCGGTATTTTAGAGTCTACGCAACCGATCAGATCGAGGCTAGATACGCGCTCACGCCTGGCTTGATGGAAAATTTAAAGCTGCTAAAAATGAGATTTCACCGCCCCATAAACATCGTGCTAACCGGGGATAAAATCTGTATGGCGATCCGCACGGGACGCGATAACTTCGAGCCCGATCTACGCAGCCCGCTCGTGGGCAAGGGAGCGAATAGATTTTATAAAGACGAGATCGGCGGATTTTTACGTATCGTCGAGGAGCTACAGCTAAACCGTAAAATTTGGCTGGATTAGGTGGTGCGGCGCTAAATTTGACGGGCGGCCTAACCCGCACCCTAAAAACCCAAACGAGCGCGCGAGACGAAAGTCACCGAGCGCGGCGGTAAAACAAAAAAGGAGAGCGGATGAAGGGCGTAGCGATAAGCGAAACGACGATAGTCGGCGACGACGGGAAATACTATAAATTTAGCTTTGAAGAGGTGCGCGCGGGGCGGCCGGGCGGAGGAGAGCGCGTGGCGTTTCGAGCCGACGGGGAGTTTGCCCGCGACGTATTTGTAGTGACGGACGAGGGCGAGAGGCGCGCCACGAAAGACGCCAGAAGCGAGGAAACGAAGGCGGCGCTAAAAGAAAGCGCGGCGTTTGGGCGGGCTAGGATAGCAGGCATAGCTTCCGGAGTCGCACCTGCCGTTATCAAACTTTACGCATTTTTTATCGCGGACTATGTGGGGCTAAAGCTACAAATCGCCGTCGCTCTAGCAGTCCTCGTAGGCGCGCTGCTAACCTATGCGGCGCTAGGCGGTATCGCGCGGCTTGCGGGTAGCGATGATCTACACATAAACTACGGCAAGGCGATGATAGCGATGTTCGTCGCCCAGGTCACGCAGACGTTGGCGTTTTATTTGGCGCAAACGGGGCATCCGCTAGCTAGGCTCGTCGCCGTTATCGCGGCGCTTTTGCTAGTTTACGTGGCGGTAGTTTGGGCGAAGGTCTTTTTCGAGCTTGCTAGGCTAACTAGAAACGGGCTTTTTAAGGTGTATATTTTCGTGTTTTTTATCGGGGAGCTGATGCAAGCAAGCGGGTATTTGTTTATATTTAGTTTTCTTTTTATCGTGGCGTCGTTTATTATCTACGTCGTAGCGTGGGTCAAAACGGATAAGGTCGGCGAGGCAAATAAAGAGGGGCTTTTTATCTACTAGCCTAGCGCGCTTGCTTTTGCGCGGTTTAGCTCGTTAAATTTAATATCGCCGCCTGCGCCTGCTAGCTCGTTTTTGCCGGGTTTTGAGAACGACTGCGGCGATGAGCTTTTTAGAAAGCTACGCCAAATTTGGATATCGCAGTTAGCTTTATCCAGTCTTAAATAATGCGATGAGCTTTTAGAGAGCTTGCCGTTTTGCGCCAAAAGGCTTTGTTTTAGTCCCCAATGCGCGGTTTTATACGGCGGTTTTTGCGGGTAGGTAAAGTGGTTTGGCGCCGCAGATCTGTTATCGCTTTGGATTTGACGCATTAAACTAACGCTCTTAAATTTACTCGCGCCGCGGGCTTTTTGCCGCTATTTTTGGACTAATTTGCGCAAAATTTGACGGTACCTAAAACAGGATTTTAAAGGGCGCAGACGATTTTTGGCTAAAGCGTTTCTAAAATTTCGGTGCTAGCGGCGCAAGCGGACGTAAATTTAATCGCGCCGCATTTTTATCCAAACGCCTGCAGCGGCAAAAACGCGCAAAACTCGTCGTCGGCGTGCCGTAAATAAAGATAGTATCTTAAATTTATTCCGATTTTTGCTGTTTTGCTTGCTAAATTTTAGCGAAACGAGCTTTGCTTTTCTACGCTTTTAAATCAAAAATCGCCGCCTAAATCTTTATCGGCGGCGCAAAATTTTTACGCTTTTAGTTTTGATTTTACGGTATGATTAGCGCCTTTGTCCGCATTTTGGGCTCTAAAACCGTTGCTTTTAGGTTTGGCGCAAATTTGCCCAAAATCTTGCATTTATTATCAAAACGAGGCTTGTAAAACAGTACAGATAAAGATATAACAGCTAACCAATCTAAACTAAAAGGAAAAACAATGAAAAAACTCGTTTTAGCTATGGTCGTTGCCGGGCTATGCTCTTTAAATTTGAGCGCCGGGGAACTGGAGGATAATATCAAAAAATGTGACGGCGGCGATACGCAGGCTTGTTTGAAAGTATTTGACGCTTATTTTTCAATGAATGAGAATCACCCTAAAAGATCCGAATTTCATGAAAAAGCTTGTAATTTAAAAAATGCCGACGGTTGCATGTTGGTCGGGTTTAGCTATGAAAAAAAGGCGATATGGCTAATGCTAAGAAATTTTATACTAAGGCTTGCGATTTAGGAAATGAAGTGGCTTGTACGACGAAGTAAATTCTTAAAAAGAGTAAAGCCTGATTTTGCGATCAGGCTTTGTTATCTAAGCGGTTAAAATATACCGCCGATATGCGCCTAAATTCGCGTCAATCGTTTAAATTTAGGGCCGCATTTGACGCTAAATCGGCTTGTGGATTTAATTTAAAACCTGAGCTTTAATTAGGCAAATTTACCAAGCAAATCCGTGCTAAGAATGCCTAAAACTGCGGCTTACCGCCGTTTGCTTTGGCACCATTTACGAAGTCTATCGCGTATTTTTGGCACGCGGTTTTGTCCTTTTTCTCTAGGCACAGCGTTTCTAGCTGCTCGCTACTCATGCCCTTGTAGTCGGCCACGGTTTTATTCGTTCCGCCCATATAAAACCACGTGATTAAACCTAGAATTAACAAAATAAAAACTAGCCGCGCCATTTTTTCTCCTTTACAAATTTATTTTTAATGATACAACGGTGACGGTTAAATTTAGCTTGATTTTGCGTAAAATCCAAGCCAAGCGGCGGTTTTTAAATAATATCTGCATAAAATCGCATGTAGCCTTATGTCGCGGTTAGACCGGCGCCTGTCGTTCTTACGCTTAGCGGCACGGTGTGCAGTGCCTAAAATGATTATATACTTTGCGCTAGCGATACGCCGAGCTTGCCGTCTTAGGCGATTTTATCCGCCGACGCGATAAGGGTCGCTTTAGACTAATTTTCAAAGCCGAGCTAAAATTTAGAGAGAAAATATTTAGATTTAGTTTTTAAAACTTGATTTACCGTTTATATACATTACGCTAAAATGCGCCGAAAATTTTATAAAAGGATAAAAGATGAAAAAGATCTTTTTGGGCTTTGCGCTATTTTCCGCGATCGCGGCTGCCGCGCTAGGCGAGACGATCGAGGTTTATAAAAGTCCCGAGTGCGGTTGCTGCGGCAAATGGGGCGAGGTAATGAAGCAAAACGGCTTTGAGGTAACCGAGTATAAAACAAACGAGATAATCGAAACGAAAAATAAATACGGAGTGCCGGCGGAGCTATACAGCTGTCATACCGGCATAGTCGGCGGCTACGCTATCGAGGGGCACGTACCGGCGCAGGAGATAAAGGCGCTTTTAGCCGCTAAACCCTCTGACGTCGTGGGTATCTCGGTGCCCGGCATGCCGCTGGGAAGTCCGGGTATGGAGCAGGGCGGCATCGTCGAAGACTATGACGTGATCGCGTTTAAAAAGGACGGCACGACCGAAATTTTTGCCAGCTACAAAAACGGCAAGAAGGTAAAATAATGTAGCGAAATCGGCGTAAATTTGGCCTATTTTTACGCATTTGCGCCGAGTTTTTTCCGCATAAATTTTACTCGCGGCGTCAATCTTACGGCACCGATTTTACTCGGTTTTATCCTTGCGGGAGATTGCTAAAATTTGCCTTTTTTACTTTTTACGAGCGGCTTTTGACGCGCTCGCGCGTTTTGCCCGTTCGCTTTAAATTTTTATCATGAAACGAGCGTATTTACGGCGCCGAATTTATAAAATTTACGTTATTTTTTACGGCGTCAAATTTGGCGACTCGGACGCCCGCGACCCGCGTAAATTTTTTTCTTAGCGCGACTTGCCGCGAGCGCCGCAAAGATTGAAAACGGTCGTTAAATCGGTATAGTTTTGTTAAATTTAATCCGCTCGCCAAATTTAGCTCAGATGAAAGAAAAAAAAGATACAAAACGGCGACCGATTTGCTTTTTCTTGGATCACGATTTCGGCTTGAACGTTTTTGAGCTGAAATTTACGGGTCGCGATCCGGCCGCAGGCGCTGTTTGAGGCGATAGGACGCTTGCTATTTGGTTGTCGGTTTTTGCCGCGATATCGGTTCGCGAGGCTCTTTTTCTAAAAACGCCGCAAATCCCCGCAAAATCAAGCTAAATTTAAACCCCCTTGCCGCTGTATATTAAAGCTAAATTTACAAGGGAGCGGGCGCGGCGCGAGCGGTATTTATGATATTTATGTTGGGCTTGCGGCGCAGCCTTACATGATCGAGGTGACGAAAACGCCGACTACGAGGGGCTTGAGGCTTTGCGTCTTGAAAAAAGGATAAAAAGGCCTGCTAAAAAATCGCGACCGACTTCGTAAATGGCGCGAAGGCAAATGGCGTCAAAGAGCAGTTTTAGCGGTTTTGCGGGCGGATTTTACGTTCAAATTTGCCGCGGCGGTTCGGACTCGCACTGGCAAAAAGGCTAGCCCGCAAGTCAAATTTGAGCTCAGATTTGGTTCCAAATTTAAATTTGCCGTAGATTAAATTTGCGGTCAAATTTGACGTTTCAAGCTCTAAAAATCGCCGTATCTAAGCCGCCCGATTTTGGCTAAAATTTTAAAATTCGCGGCGAGTCGATTTGCTTTTAGGGTTTAAATTCGGCACTGCTGGCAAAGTCTTAAAACTAATCCAAATTTAACTCCTTTATCAAATTTAAGAATTTAAGCCCCAATGACGCAGGCGACGCAAATTTAAACTCTTTCAAATTTGGCTCGCATTTTTGCGGTGCGGGTCTAGTCGGGGATCGGCGTGCAAATTTAGACCGAAAGCCGCATAAAATAAGCAATATTTGTATTACAAGTTTAGCGCAGAGGTCAAATTTGCGCTCAAATTTAAACGGCGAGCAGGGCGCGAATGAGGCCAAAAGCGCCAAAACGCGGCAAAATAGCCTCCGCGGCTCTCGCTCGCTCCGGTGGCGGCAAAAATGCGCTTTCAGTTTAAAATTCCCGATTTTTTGCTATAATCGCCACGTTTCATTTTAATTTTTTAAGGATTTTAATTGCACCCCAGTAGCGCCGACTCGCTTTTTATGATCGCTCTCGCGTTTTTCTTCGTATTTTTAAACGCTTTTTTTGTCTTATCAGAATTTTCCATCGTCAAAGTCCGCAAGACCCGCCTAGAAGAGCTTGTTAAGGACAAAGTACCAAACGCTAAAATCGCGCTTGATATGTCAAACAACCTAGACACCTACCTCTCCGCCACGCAGCTAGGCATCACGCTAAGCTCGCTAGCTCTTGGTTGGATCGGCGAGCCTGCGGTCGCTAGGCTGATCGAGGAGCCGCTAAAAACATACTTTAATCTAAACGATATCTTGGTCCATACCGTCGCGTTTGCGATCGCATTTACGCTGATCACGCTCATGCACGTGGTGCTAGGCGAGCTGGTGCCAAAGTCCGTAGCCATCGCAAAATCAGAAAAAGCAGTCCTAGCCATCGCGCGTCCGCTACATGTATTTTGGGTGGTTTTCTCGCCGCTTATCAAGACTTTTGATTTCTTAGCCGGCGTTTCGCTTAAAATTTTGGGCATCAAACCAGCCAAAGAGAGCGAGCTAGCCCACTCCGAAGAAGAGATAAAAATCATCGTCGGTGAGAGCCTAAAAGGCGGCGTTTTAGATAGCTTTGAGACCGAGATCATCAAAAATGCGGTCGATTTCTCCGACACGGTCGCTAAAGAGATCATGACTCCGCGCCGCGATATGGTCTGCATAAACAAGCAAAAGAGCTACGAAGAAAACATCAAAGTTATCTTTGAGTCCAAATACACGCGCTACCCCTACATCGACGGCAGCAAGGACGCAATCCTCGGTATGATTCATATCAGAGATATCTTGCAAATCGACCTAGGCAACAAAAAGCGCGAATTTGACAGCATCGTGCGTAAATTTGTCATCGTGCCCGAAAACCTATCAATATCTAAAATCTTAGTCATGATGAACAAGCAGCAAATCTCCGCCGCTCTCGTTGTAGACGAATACGGCGGCACGGCGGGGCTGCTCACGATGGAAGACATAATGGAAGAGATCCTAGGCGACTTTAACGACGAGCACGACGACGCCGACCCGCATTACAAAAAAATCAACGAAAATATCTACGAGTTTCAGGGGCGCTTTGATTTAGAGAGCGTCGAGGAGCTGATGGGGATAAGCTTTGCCGACGAGACCGAGGAGCTAACGATCGGCGGATACGTCTTTAATCTCATCGGTCGCTTGCCGGTCGTGGGCGACAAGATCGAGGACGAAAACTGCTACTACGAGGTGCGCAAGATGGACGGCGCTAGCATCTCTAGCGTCAAAGTGCGCAGAAAATTTGAGCAAAAAGAGGACGAGGACTGAGTAAATTTGCGCCTTGCCTTTGCGGACGGAGCGTAAATTTTGTTTTAAATTTAAGGTGCGGAAATGGATTTTCAAATTTAAGTCGGTCTAAAATTTAAAAATGTTGCCGTATTTGAAACCGGCACAAATTTAAGCTGTTTCGTCAAATTGGAGTTTGCGGTATTTGCGCTAAATTTATCGCCGTTTGAGCGAGTCTTGCGTGGTTGCCGTTAATTTTTGCGGAAAGCATAAATTTAAATTTGCCTTGCTAAATTTCAGCCGATTTTTCTCTTAGACTCTCTCAAAATCAACAAATTTAATCTAACTTTTCAGCTTATTTTGATAAACTTCCCAAAATTTAATAAAATATAAAATTTAAATTCTATATTTTGAAATTTATAAAACAAATTTAACACAGGAGGACAGATGAGAGTAGTTCAAGCAGAAACGATCTCCAAAACCGTAAGCGAGCTTTGCAAGCAGGCCTGTTACGTCGTAACGCCCGATATGAGAGCGGCTTTTGAAAAAGCTAGAGAAAACGAGAGCTCGCCTATAGGCAAAGACATCCTAGGCAAGGTGCTCCAAAATGCCGATCTAGCCCAAAAGGGCATCGCGCCGATCTGCCAAGACACGGGCATGGCGGTCGTGTTCGTCGATCTCGGACAAGACGTACATATCGAGGGCGGATTTTTAGAAGACGCGATAAACGAGGGCGTAAAAGACGGCTACGTGGGCGGCTACCTGCGCAAATCAGTCGTAAACGACCCGATCTTTGAGCGTAAAAACACGACCAATAACACCCCCGCCGTCATAAACGTAAGGATAGTAAGGGGCGATAAAATCCATATAAAAGTGGCTCCAAAAGGCTTTGGTAGCGAGAACAAATCTGCTCTAAAGATGCTAGTACCCGCAGACGGCCTAGAGGGCGTGAAAAAGGTATTTCTAGATGCCGTTAAGCTAGCGGGTCCAAACGCTTGTCCTCCGATGGTGATTGGCGTAGGCATAGGTGGCACGATGGATAAGGCCGCGCTAATGGCAAAATACGCAGCCGCTCGCGACGCAGACAGCAAAAACCCAGACCCTAGGTACGCCAAACTAGAAGAGGAGCTGCTAGAGCTCGCCTGTAAAACGGGCGTCGGACCGCAAGGTCTAGGCGGCGACACGACCGCGGTAAAAGTAAACATCGAGTGGTATCCGACCCACATCGCTGGCCTACCGGTCGCTATCAACATCAACTGCCACGCCGCTCGCCACGCCGAAGCTGAAATTTAAGGAGAAAAGATGTCAGAAGTAAAAAAGATAACTGCGCCGTTTGACAAAGATGTCGTAAAAAGCCTAAAAGCGGGCGACAACGTGCTAATAAGCGGCACCATCATCGCAGCTCGCGACGCCGCGCATAAGGCGCTAACCGAGACTTTGGCTCGCGGCGAGGCATTGCCTGTAAATTTAGCCGGCGAGACGATCTACTACCTAGGACCCAGCCCCGCAAAACCCGGCGACGTCATAGGCGCTGCGGGACCGACTACTAGCGGACGCATGGACAAATACACTCCGACGATGATAAACGAAGTAGGCATCAACGGCATGATCGGCAAAGGATATCGTAGCGAAGCCGTCGTCGAAGCGATGAAAAAATCAGGCTGCGTCTATATGGTCGCTATCGGGGGTGCGGGCGCGTTAATCAGCCAAAGCATCAAAAAGTATGAAGTGCTAGCCTACCCGGAGCTTGGCCCAGAGGCGGTCGCGAGGCTTACGGTCGAGGATTTCCCAGCTATCGTAGCGATAGATAGCGAGGGCAATAACTTCTACGAAGTCGGACAAGCTCCGTATAGAAAAATATAAATTTATCGGCGCGGGTTATCGCTAGCTCGCGCCTCGATCTCCCCGCAGCTCTTGGTTTGCGTGCCGTTTGAAAAGCAGGCAAATTTGAAACCAAACGGCGCGAAAATTCTCAAATTTTATGCTTAGCCTTTAAAAATTTTGCCGTAATTACTCGGATATGCTTTTTTCAAAGATTTTTTGATCTTGGCCTTTAGCGAGCCTGCGTCGCTAAGCTTTACGTCGCCAAATAGGCAATCTTTATCGCAGATTAGGCGCAAAGTCACATCCCGTTTTTCGCCGAATAGCTCAAATCTTACTCGCACTTTGTTCTCCGAGACCGCTTTTGCGCTAAAATTTTTGAGCTCGTCAATATCTTGCGCGTCTATAAAAAGGTCGAGATATAGCGAACGATACGTGCTCTACGCCGCTCAGGCGTCCCAGCGCAGAGCCGAACTGATCATAAATCAGCCCGTCAAGCTCGGGCGTTAGCCACTCCGAGGTTATAGGTTGCACTTCGCCGTTGCCGTAGTTTGTTTGGTAAGACTCGATTACCCGTTTTTTCCATTAGCCCTGCCTTCGTCGTTTGAGCGCTTAGATTTACGCCGCCGAGTAGGCAAAAAATCACCGACAAATGGCAAAATTTAGGTACTTTTATGACCTTTCCTTTTAATTTGACGGTTGCGTGATTTTGGCGTTATTGGGGTTAAAATTTACTCGTCTTTTCGAGACTAGGTTTGGCGTAATAAGCCGCGAGTCAAATTTGAGCGAACCGGCGTTAATCTCAAATTTACACTAGCCTTCGAGTCGTCAAATTTTACCCAGACGGCTCGCTAAATTTAGCTGGATCACTCCGTAGTACTGTTTATGTAGCTGTTTTCGGAGATCTGCGTCCAGACCCTAGCCTTTTTCATAAATGCTTTTTGCGAGTCCAAAATTTCCTTAAACGTCGCGTCTTTGGCTGAGAGCTCGTCTAGGATCTCGTCCGTGGCTTTGCGCAGCGCGGCTATGACCTCGGGCGGAAATGAGGCAATTTTAACGTCCGGGTGCTCGCTTTTGATTTTATCGAGGACCAGCGAGTTTTGATAGACCGCCGACTCGTAGACATCGGCCGCTACAGCCTTGGTCGCGGTTTCTACGATAGCTTGCAAGTCGGCGGGCAGCTTGTCCCAGAATTTTTTATTTATATAAAATTCATTTTCGCTAGCAGGCTCCTGCCAGCCGGTGTAGTAAAATTTAGCCACCTTTTGAAAGCCGAAATTTATATCGATCGCAGGGCAGACCCACTCGACGGCGTCGATCGTGTTCATCTCCAGCGCCATGTATAGCTCGCCGATCGGGATCGTGTTGATGCTAGCTCCCAGTTTTGCCATTATCTCGCCGCCAAGCCCCGCCATGCGCAGTTTTAGTCCCTTTAGATCGTCCGTGCTCTTGATCTCTTTTTTAAACCAGCCGCCCATTTGCATGCCGAAATTTCCGCCGTGAAATGTCACGATGCCCTGCTCGCCAAAGACCTTTTGTGCGAGCTCCTTGCCTCCGCCGTATGCGTACCAAGCGTCTTGCTCGGCCTTGTTCATACCAAAAGGCACGGTCGTAAAGAGCATGAGCTTGGCGTCCTTGCCCTTATAAAAGTAGCTCGCGGTGAAAGCCGCGTCGTACTGGGCGCTTTTGACCATATCAAGCAGTGCGAACGCCGCCTTGTGCTTGGACGGATAGTCGACGCGAACCTCGATACGGCCGTCGCTCATCTTTTCTACGAGCTCTTTAAATTTCTTTGGAGCGTCGCCTAGTACGGGTACGTTGCTCTCGTAGGTGGAGGCGAGTTTGATCTTGTATTTTTCCGCAGCCTGCGCGCTAAACGCCATCGCTACGCACAGAGCGAGCGCTAAAAATAGTTTCATTTTTTCTCCTTTTGGTTTTAAATTTACCGATTATAGAGTTTCGTATTATATTTTCTAATTAATTTTGAAATTTAAGTTACAAAAATCTATACAAAGTGAGTAAAAACGTAAATAATTTTCTAAAATGTTACGAAAATTAAATTTCGCTACTTGCGGATAAATTTAACGGTCGCCGCCGTTAAAACGGCGATGTCTAGCTGGGGCTTGACAAATTTTATCTAAGCCGTCGGCAAATCGGCCTGCGAACAAGGCTTAAGATCAGCAGGCTGCCAGACGCGACGAATCAAAATCGGCGGTTTAAATTTACCCCCGCCTTTTTGTATAAAACAAGACAAACCCGCAGTAAAAATATACGCTGGCGCGCCCTTAAGCCTAATTTTGACGATTTTGTATGCCGTAAATGCTAAATCAAAGTAGCGCCGCTTGCGTTTGCAAAGATAAATCAGCAGGCAAATTCGCTGTGCGCTTTGCTAAATCGTCTGTACATTTTGAGCCGTATTTTTGCCGTTACCGATTAAATTTAAGCGGCAAATTTGGCAAGACGACTTTTCCATTAAATTTACTAGATAAATTTGTAAAATTTAAGCCGCCGAGTACGAAAAAAGGCAAGCGAGTAGGTAAATTTAAGAAGAGCCGGGAACGTCGTTAGCGTATGGCGTATTTGGCTAGAGTATTTTGCGCGCGGCTTGTCGCTAGCTCCGGTCTTGTAGGCGTTTGCTGGCATTTTGGCAAAAATATACGACAAAAACGACTTGATTAATCCAAGCAAGCTTAAATTTTCGTTTGGATACCTGGCGTATTTTCGATCTCTTTGTCGCAAATCTCGCAAAAGCGCGTCAGCAGCGAAAAGAGTTTTTCGGTATTTTTCTCGCCGAGCCTAGCAAACACCCGCTCGCCCAGCTCATCGCTAGCGCGCACGATAGCATCTGCCGTGTCGCGCCCTTTTTGCGTTAGGCTCATCGCGCGCTCCCTTTTATCAGCGCTTTGCTCGCTTGGCTGCACTAGCCCTTTTTGGCGAAAATCCTTGCAAACGTTAAAGACCGTTTGTTTTGGTATGAGCCATTCTTGTCCGATCTTTTTTTGCGTCGAACTGCCGCCTTTTGCTAGCGTATAAAGCACTGCAAATTCGCTATAGCTAAGCCCTGTTTTAGCGATCAGCGCGTCTATGCGCTCGTCAATCTCGCTGATTTTTTTGCCTAGGTCGTCAAAGTTATACATCGTTTTCCTTTTTTATTTTTTGGGCGAATTTTAGTAAAATCCCAAAATATTTTCAAGGTTTTAGGATTGACTTTTAGTCTTAAATTTTGCTAATATGATAAATTTTAAGACTAATCTCAAGGGAAATTTTATGAAATTCGGCAAAATTTTAAAGGCGTATCTTTTATCGTTTGCGCTGGTTTTGACCGCGCAACAAACGGCGGCGGCGCAGGAAAATAAATCGGCGCAGGAAAATAAATCGGTGCAAGAAACGCCGCCGCGAAATAAGCAAAACGCGTCCGAGTATAAAACGGCTCAAGCAGGCGTAAAAGACGGCGATGCTAGCAAATCAATCGTCGGACAAGACGGCGGAAATTCGGACGCTAGGCAAAATCAAAACGACGAAGCCATAAAGCTCACGGTCGTCTCGCCTAAGGTCGCAAAATTTAGCCCAAAGCTAAATTTGCACGGCGAGCTAGTCGCTAAAGACGACGTTGCCGTGGGCTCGGCGCTGCAAGGCCAACAAATCGCCCAAATCTTAGTCGAAGTCGGCGAAAACGTGCAAAAGGGGCAAATTTTAGCCCTGCTAGACGGCGCCGGCGTAAAAGCGAAATTTGACCAGCAAATCGCCGCGCTTGAGGCTGCAAAGCAAAATTTAAACTCCGCCAAGGCAGCTTTTAGCGAGGCTAGCTCCGCGCTCAAGCGAGCTAAAGACCTGGCGGCAAAAAAGGCGATCAGCTCGCAAGAACTCGAACAAGCAAACGCAAAAGAAGCAAGCGCCAGAGCGAATCTAAACTCCGCAAAAGCCCAAATTTCGCAGATAAAAGCGCAGATTGCGGAGGCTAAAGATCAGCTCGGCAAAGCTAGCGTGATAGCGCCCGTTAGCGGCGTAATAACGGCCAAAAAAGCCCAAATCGGCGCGCTAACTAGCGGCGAGGCTTTGTTTAACATCGCAAAAGACGGCGTCATCGAGCTATCTGTGGACGCGGACGCTAAGGAGCTTGCGCAGATAAAAGTCGGCATGAGCGCGCAGGCTCAAATTTACGGCGTAAAAGAGGCCGTAAACGGCAAGGTGCGGCTGGTGCCCGTTAGCGTGGATACGAGCTCGCGCCTAGGCAAGGTCAAAATTTCGCTAGACGGCGGGGCTAAATTTATCGGTTCGTACGCCAAGATTGTCATCGACCTGCCCGAATTTAGCGCGTTAGCGCTGCCAGCGCAGGCGGTTTCGTTTACGGAGGCGGGCGCGTTTGCGACGATAATAAAAGACGGCAAGGCGCAGAAGCGAAAAATCCAAACCGGACTTAGAGCAAACGGGCTAGTACAGGTAATCACAGGCGTTAGCGAGGACGATGAGGTCGCGCTAAAAGCCGCCGCGCTGGTAAATGACGGCGAAGCGGCGCAAAGGGGCGCGGAGTGAAAATTTCGTCTTGGGCGATCCGTCATCCTATCCCTATTATCGTGCTTTTTACCGCGCTTAGCTTAGGCGGCGTAGCGTCGTTTTTGCGCCTACCGATAAACGCAAATCCAAACGTAAATTTTCCTATCGTTAGCGTCACGGTCACGCAGACCGGCGCGTCGCCTACTCAGCTAGAAAGCTCGACTACTAGGCGCATAGAAGACGCCGTGAGCGGGCTGGCGGACGTGAGGCACGTTAGCTCTACGATCTCCGAGGGCAGCTCGACTACGACAGTGGAGTTTGCCATCGAGACGGACGTCGATCGAGCCGTAAACGACGTGCGAAACGCTATCTCGCAGATCAGAGACGAACTACCCGCCGGCATCGATACGCCGCTAGTAGAGCGCGTGGACGTCGAGGGCGGGGCGCTCGCGTTTTATTCGGTAGGAAGCGTAAATTTAGACCAAATCGAGATATCGCACCTGATAGATAACGAGATAAAAAGTCGGCTGCTAGCGATCCCGGGCGTGCAACAAGTAAAGCGTCTGGGCGGCGTTACGCGCGAGATTAGGGTGCTTTTAGACCCCGCCGCGCTTAGCTCGCTAAAGATAGACGCGGCTTATATTAACAAGCAGCTCGCGCAAAATAACGCCGATTTGCCGGCGGGCAGGACCGTTTTAGACGGTGCTGAAAACAGCATGCGCGTAACGGGCGGCGCAAAGAGTATCGAGGAGCTAGCAGATACCCCCATCCGACTAGAGGGCGGCGGTAGCGTCCGTCTGGGCGACATTGCTCGCGTAGAGGACTCGCACGCCGAGGTTAGGTCGCGCTCTAGGATGGACGGGCTGGAGACGGCGGGATTTAGCGTCTCGCGCTCAAAAGGCGCCAGCGACACGGTCGTGATGCAAAAGATCGAGGAGGGGCTGACTAAATTTACCGCAGAGCATGCGGAAGTAAAGATAGACGAGATATATACCTCGGCGAACGAGACTAAGCAAAGCTACGATCAAACGATCTGGATGCTAGTCGAGGGCGCGATACTGACGGTTTTGGTTGTGTTTATTTTCTTGCGAGACGCGAGAGCGACGCTGGTGTCGGCCGTGTCGCTGCCTCTTTCGATCCTGCCGACGTTTGCGGCGCTTTATCTGCTAGACTACACGCTAAACGGCATAACGCTGCTAGCTTTAATGCTAGTTATCGGCATACTCGTAGACGACGCAATCGTGGAGATAGAAAATATCAAAAAGCACCTAGCTCTAGGCAAGCGCCCGTATCAAGCCGCCATCGACGCGGCTGACGGTATCGGCTTTGCGGTGGTTGCCATTACGCTAACGATAGTGGCGATATTTTTGCCCGTTAGCTTTATCGGCGGGGGCATCGGGCAGTATTTTAGGCAGTTTGGCATAACCGTCGCGGCGGCGGTTTTGGCCTCGCTTTTAGTAGCGCGCCTAGCTACTCCGCTGTTAGCGGCCTACGTCCTAAAACCCGAGGCCAAAGAGGAGCGCGAAGCGGGCAAGCTAAAGGCGGGCTATCTAAATTTGCTAAATTTCACGCTAGATCACCGTAAATTTACGCTTTTTATCGGCTTTTTGCTGCTGCTGGGATCTTTTGCGTTAATTCCGCTTTTGCCGACGGGGTTTTTGCCTCAAAGCGACTCGGGCAGAAGTAGCGTAAATATCACGCTAGCTCCGGGCTCTACGCTAGAGCAGACCGACGAGAGGCTGCTAAATTTAACCCGCGTCGTCAAAGAAAACCCGGCCGTTCTGTCTGTTTTTGCTATAGCCGGAGGCGGCGGCGAAACGCACAAGGGCGAGCTGCTAATAACGCTAAAACCGCACAAGCAGCGCGACGTTACGCAAAAGCGGTTTGAAGACGATCTGCGGGCGGAGCTGGCTAAATTTAGCGATATGAGATTTGCCTTCGCTAACGATATGGCCGCGCGCGATATCTCGGTAATCCTAACGGGCGAGGATGCGGACGCGCTCTCTAAAACCGCCGCGCTGATAAAATCCCAAATGAGCGGGGTTGCCGGCGCGAAAAACGCTCAAGTAAACGAGCCTTTGCAAAAGCCCGAAATCCGCATAAATTTAATCAAAAAAGAGGCCGCGAGGCTAGGCGTGAGCCACCAAGCCGTAGCCGAGGCTCTGCGTATCGCTACCGTGGGCGACACGGACGCGGCGTCGGCGAAATTTGACCTGCCTGACCGCCAAGTGCCTATCCGCGTTAGCCTAGATGGGGACGCTAGAAACGACCTTGAAGTCCTGCGTAAAATTTACGTCCAAAGCGCGGCGGGGACGGCCGTGCCGCTCTCTAGCGTGGCAGAAGTTTCGTATTTGCAAGGCGCTGCTAGCATAGAGAGGTTTGATAAACGCCGCAAGATCGCGCTCGAGGCCGATTTGCAGCCCGGATTTACCGTAGGCGAGGTTTTGGAGCAAATTTACGCGCTGCCCGCGATGAAAAACTTGCCCTCAGGCATCTCGTCGCCCGAGTACGGCGATAGCGAGTATATGAGCGAGATGTTTGAGCAGTTTGGTATCGCGCTGGGCTTTGGCGTGACGATGTTTTTACTGGTTTTGGTCGTGCTATTTCGCGATTTTTTGCAGCCCGCTACGATATTTATCGCGCTTCCGCTTTCTATCGGCGGCGCGGCGGGCGGGTTGCTGCTTTACGGCGGGGCGCTTGATCTATCTGCCGTCATCGGCATCTTGATGCTCATGGCTATCGTGGGTAAAAACTCTATCTTGCTCGTTGATTTCGTCATCGAAAAGCGTTTGCGCGGAAGCGGCGTCAGGCAGGCTTTGCTAAGCTCGGGCGCGGAGAGGGCGCGGCCTATCGTGATGACTACGATAGCTATGATCGCCGGCATGGCGCCTGCGGTGTTTGCTAGCGGCTCGGGCGCGGAGTTTCGCGCGACGATGTCGGTAGCCGTGATTTGCGGACTAGCCGTTTCTACGCTGCTTAGCCTCGTTTTCGTGCCGACTGTTTACTCTATCGTAGACGATGCGAAAAAATTTCTCGGTAAGCGCCTCTCTAAACTCACGTCCGTAACCCAGCAAGATAAGCAAAATGCGGCAAGGTAGGAAGCTCGTTAAATTTAGCGCGTAAATTTAGCTTTAAATTTATCGCTTCGCTCCGCGCGGCGCAGCAAAATTTGACTAAAACTCGGTTTATTCGGCGCGGATTAAATTTGAGTCTGGATTTACGGCCGAATTTGGCTAAATTTGCAAGCCAAAAAGCCTAAATTTCGCGGTTTAATAATACCCCAGGCACATCGTTTCGGTTAGCTTTATGCGCTTTTCAAGCGGTTCGGGCGAGAAAAACGAGCACTTTTCGATGTAAATTCTATAGCCGTAGTCAAGTCCGAAATCGTCGTAAAATTTCTTTAAATTTATAAATTTTATCCCGCAAATTTCGCGTAGATCAAAAAGCGGATAGAGTTTGGAGCCGTTTTTGGCGACTAGATGCGAGGGCGCTAGCGTCGTAAACGAGCAAAACGCCGACGTGAGCGTTAGACCTGCTAGGTCGCTGCAGCGCGCGGCCGCCTCGCAAAATCGCGCGGGGATGCTTTTTTTATGCAGAAAAACGGTGCGCGAGTTTTCAAATTTAGCGCAGATCGCGCCGCTCCAAAACAGATACGCGTTGCCCGAGATTTCGGCGTTTTTTGCAAATTCGCAGCCAAGAACGTAATCGTCTAAAAACTCGTTTGGAGCAAGGGTGATTTTCATATTTTTAGCGCCTTTTTACGGGAAATTATAGCTAAATTTGCAAATTCGGCGCTAAACTGCTAATATTCGCGAAATTTTTTACAAAGGACGAAAATGAAAAAGGTTATCTCTACAAAAGACGCCCCGCAAGCGATCGGACCGTATTCGCAAGCGATCGCGGCTAACGGATTTTTGTTTATTTCGGGGCAGTTAGGCGTGACTCCTAGCGGTGAATTTGCGGGCGCGGACGTAAAATCGCAGGCGCAAAGATCGCTTCAAAATTTGCAAGCGATTTTGAGCGAAGCGGGGCTTGGCTTTGAAAACGCGGTAAAAACGACGATTTTTCTAGCAGATATCGCAGACTTTGCGGCGGTAAACGAAATTTACGCCGAATTTTTTAACGAGCCCTATCCGGCTCGCAGCACGGTTGCGGTAAAAACGCTGCCAAAAGGCGGTTTGGTCGAGATCGAGCTTATCGCGGCGACGAAGTAAAATTTAAAATAAAGGAAAAAAATGAAAAAGGTTATATTTGCGCTCGCGGTCATTTTGATCGCGGTTTTTGGCGTCGCGTTTTACGGCTCGTCTAAGGCCAAAGAGTCCTACGATAGGGGCGTGGCTAGGCTAACGGGAGAAACTTTGAGCTTGCCGTTTGTCGACCTAAAGGCAAACGTGACGCAAAACGAGTACGACAAGGGGCTGTTTAGTTCGCGCGCGACGCTTACGTTTGAGCTAACCGACGGCAAAGATCCGGTAAAATTTGAGGCTAAAACCACGCTAAAACACGGATTTGCCGAGATTTTTAGCGGATTTAAGGCGCACAGCGATATCAAGGCTCTAACGCCCGAAGCCGCCGCCGAAGCTAAAAAGATATTCGGCACGGACGAGTTTTTGAGCGCCGACGTGCTAATAAATTTAGATAAAACCCGCGACGTTACGCTAAATTTGGCCGACATTAAAGTAGACGAGAGTTTCTCTAAATTTATCGTCTCAAAGCCTTTTGCAAAAGCTCAGATCAAAGAAAACAAGATAAAATCACTAGAAATCGGCGTCGGCAAGATTGACGGCGGCGATATGGACGACTCTGGCAAATTTGCGATGGAAAACGCATCCATGCTCATCGAGCTTAGCGATTTTAAGAGCTTTAGCGATCTGGTTTCATTTATAAATTTGCAAACCGCCTACGAAAATATATCTAAAGTAGGAATAAAGGTCGGCAAAATGAGCTTTAGCAACGCTAGAAGCTATGATTTTCCAAAAGCCGTTAGGATAACCGATATGGCGTTTTTAGCGCAGATTAAGCAAAATGTGGACGCAAATTTGCTCGATACGATGACGGAGGCTAACCTAGGCGCGCTAGAAATAGACAGCAAGAAAATCCTAACTCAGTTAAACGCCGCCATGAACGAAAAAAACGTAAACAAGCTTGCCATGGCGATGTATCTTAACGATCCTAAAGAATCGGCGGTTTATAAAATCTTAATGAGCGAAAACTACGTGCTGGAGGTTAAGAATTTTAGCTTTAAAAACCCGGGCGGCAAGGAGATTAAATTTAACGCCGTAGCCGACGCATCGGGACTGGGCGTCAAAAGCAAAACGCTAGAAAACGACGCGGACATGGAGACGGAGCTAAAAGCGGTTAAATTTGACGGCGAGCTAAAAGTGCAAGCCGCGTCTATAACGGAGTTTTTAAGCGAATATAAAGGGATAATGCCGGACAGGGATTTTAATGAAATGATTAACGGTATTAAGCCTTTTGAGGAGCGCATAAATTCGCTTTTTGCTAAAGATGGTGAGTATATGAGCGCGAAATTTAAGCACGACGTCGGCAGCGACGACTTGTTGATAAACGATAAAATTTCGCTTAAAGAATTTATAATTAACCTGGCGGTAAATTAAACCATAGCAAAGGCAAGGGCGTAAAACTGCGCTCTTGTTTTTATTTTCATTCAAATTTTAATACCACCCAAAAATCTTTTTCTAATTTTTTTAAATT
>CAURKB010000014.1:0-24335 GCA_963525315.1 uncultured Campylobacter sp.
TCCCTAAAATACGCTCTATAAACACAATAAAAAACTAAAAAATGACATTTTCAAAATGCCCCGAGAGCAAATTTTGGTTACTAAATTTAAGCCAACTTTGCCTATACTTTCGTCAAATTTATCATCAAAATTTAACGTAAGGAACGAAATGAAATTTATCCTGAAACGCGACGGCACGAAGCAAGAATACCTCCCGTATAAAATCCAAGACGCGATCAAAAAAGCCTTTGAAAGCGAGTCCAAAGAGTACGACGACAAGGTCTTTTTAGACGTGATGGGGCACGTGTTTGACAGCGAAGTTTTGAGCGTCGAGGACGTGCAAGACTACATCGAAAAGGTGCTTTTTAACGCGGGACACTTTGACGTGATGAAGAGCTTTATGCTCTACCGCCACACGCATAAGCTTCAGCGCGAGCAAATTTTAGGACTAAACGAAGACACCACCTACATCAACTCCACCCAAACCATCAGCGAGTATATCAACGGCACCGACTGGCGAATCCTCGCCAACTCAAATACCAGCTATTCAAACGCCGGCCTCATCAACAACACCGCAGGCAAGGTCATCGCTAACTACTGGCTAGATAAGGTGTATAGCAAAGAAGAGGGTCTCGCACACCGAAACGGCGACTATCACATCCACGATCTTGACTGCCTCACGGGCTACTGCGCGGGCTGGAGCCTAAGAGCTCTTTTAAACGAGGGCTTTAACGGCGTGCGCGGAAGGGTCGAGAGCAAGGCGCCTAAGCACTTCCGAGAAGCGCTTTATCAGATGGCCAATTTCCTAGGAATTTTACAAAGCGAGTGGGCTGGCGCGCAGGCGTTTAGCAGCTTTGACACCTATCTTGCGCCTTACGTTTTCCGCGACAAGCTAAGCGATAAAGAGATCAAAAAGGCGATAACGAGCTTTATCTTTAACCTAAACGTACCGGCTCGTTGGGGACAAAGCCCGTTTACCAACGTAACCATCGATATCACGTGTCCTACCGACCTGCGCGACCAGATACCTACGCGCGAGGATAGGCATATATTTAGCGACCTAGAGGACGCCGAGCTAGCGCAGGAGGCCGCCAAGCGCGGCTTTAACAAGCTAACCGATATGACATACCGCGCCTTTGAGCCCGAGATGAACCGCATAGATAAGGCGTTTTACGAGATCATGACCGAGGGCGACAAGTGCTCGCAGCCATTTACTTTCCCGATCCCTACCGTAAATATCACCGAGGACTTCGACTGGGACAGCGAGGTGGCGAAGGTGCTTTTCGAAAACACGGCAAAAATGGGCTCGAGTTATTTTCAAAATTTCGTCGGCAGCCAGTATACGACCGATGAAAACGGCAACCGCGTCGCAAACGACAAAGCCTATAAGCCGGGGCACGTGCGCTCGATGTGCTGCCGCTTGCAGCTTGATTTGCGCGAACTGCTAAAGCGCGGCGGAGGGCTGTTTGGCAGTGCGGAGATGACCGGCAGTATCGGCGTCGTGACGATAAATTTAGCTCGCCTGGGCTATCTATATAAAGGCGATAAAAAGGGGCTCTACACGCGCCTTGAGTATCTGCTAAATTTAGCCAAATCCACGCTCGAAAAAAAGCGCGCCTTTATCCAGGAGATGTACGAGCGCGGCCTGTATCCATACACCGCGCGCTATCTAAAGCACTTTAACAACCACTTTAGCACCATCGGCATCAACGGCATGAACGAGCTTTTGCGTAATTTCACGAACGACAAGGAAAATATCGCGACCGATTTCGGGCGAGAATTTGCGATCGAGATGATAGAGTTTTTACGCGGTAAAATTCGCGAGTTTCAAGAAAGCACGGGCAACCTTTATAACCTCGAAGCCACGCCTGCCGAGGGCACTACGTATCGCTTCGCCAAAGAGGACAAAAAGCGATATCCGGACATCATCCAGGCCGGTTTTGGCGAAAATATCTACTACACCAACTCCACGCAGCTGCCGGCAAATTTCACCGACGACGCGTTCGAGGCGCTCGATCTGCAAGACGAACTGCAAAGCTCCTACACAGGCGGCACGGTGCTGCACCTGTATATGAAGGAGCGCATCAGCTCGGCTGCGGCTTGCAAAGACCTCGTGCGCGGCGTGATAAACAACTACAAGCTGCCGTATATCACGATAACGCCAGTCTTTAGCGTCTGCGCCAAACACGGCTACATCAGCGGCGAGCACGAATACTGCCCGAAATGCGACGAGGAGCTTTTGGCGGAGTTTAAAGCGCAAAATGGCGCGAAATAGCGTAAATTTAGGCGGCGAATTTAGCTTTTAAATTCGCCGCCGCGAGCCTATGCCGCCGCATTTTTCAAAATCCGCTAAAGTCAATCAAATTTAAGCATTTTTAGGCAAAATACGCCAAAAATTTACGGAGCTTTTATGAAAAGACATTACGAAGTAGCCGTCGTTGGAGGCGGAATTTCGGGCTGCGCGCTATTTTATCAGCTCGCGCGCTACGCGGACGTAAAAAGCCTTGCGCTTTTTGAAAAATACGAAGACTTAGCGACGCTAAATTCGCGCGGAGAGTGCAACTCGCAGACGATCCACTGCGGCGATATAGAAACGAACTACGATTTTGAAAAAGCCAAAAAGGTAAGCGTCGCGGCGCGCATGGTCGTAAAATACGCGCTGATGCACGGCTACGCGGGCGAGTTTATGTTCTCGCACCAAAAGATGGTCCTAGGCGTAGGCGGGGAGGAGAGCGCGGCTTTGCGCGAGAGATTTAGTAAATTTCGCGAAATTTATCCGTATCTGCGGCTTTTTGAGAAAGACGAGCTAAAAAGCCTTGAGCCAAACGTCGTTTTAAACGCCGATAAAAGCGGCGACAGAAGCGAAGAGATCGTGGCGATGGGCGTGCAAAGCGGCGAATACACGACGATCGACTTTGGGCGCGCGGCTAAGAGTTTCGTAAAAAACGCCTGCGACGCCGCATCTAAGGAAAACCGAGAAGCGGACGTGTTTTTAGGCTGCGAGATAGAGCGGATCGTCCGCGCTAGCGATGGCTTTTACCTTACGGCTAAAGACGGGCGCGAATTTAGCGCGAACTACGTCGTAGTCGATGCGGGCGCGCATTCGCTGTTTTTGGCGCACAAGATGGGTTATGGGCTTGATTACAGCTGTTTGCCCGTCGCGGGGAGCTTTTATATGAGCGATAAACGCCTGCTAAAGGGCAAGGTCTATATGGTGCAAAACCCAAAGCTGCCTTTTGCCGCGCTACACGGCGACGCCGATATCCTAGCGGACGGGCGCACGAGGTTTGGCCCCACCGCGCTACTGATGCCAAAGCTGGAGCGATACCGCGGAAGCGCGACGTTTTGGGACTTTTTAAAGACGCTGAGGTTTGACGGCAGGGTAGCTAGGTCGATGTTTGAGCTGCTTTGCGATAGCGAGATTAGAAATTATCTATTTAAAAATTTCGCCTACGAGATCCCCTGTATAAATCGCCGTCTATTCGTCAAAGCGGCGCGAAAAATAGTACCTTCGCTAGCCTACGAAGACGTGAGATACGCGCGAAATTTCGGTGGAGTGCGCCCGCAGGTGCTGGATAAAACAAGTGGGCGTTTGATGCTGGGAGAAGCGGGCATAAACACCGGCGAGGGCATTAGCTTTAACATGACGCCAAGCCCCGGAGCTACTAGCTGCATGGCTAACGCGCTTCGCGACGCGCGCGAGGTTTGCTCCTTTTTAGGAAGGAAATTTAACGAAGATAAATTTGCGGCCGAGCTTTTGGATTAGTTTAAATTTTACCCTGTAAAGTTAGGCTTTCCGGTTTGCCGCCCATATCGCAGACTTCTGGCAGTTCGCCCCAGCACGTAAAGCCGAATTTCCGCAAGCTTCTAGCTTTGCGGAAAAACATTTTAACTCAAGCGTCCTAGATTGGCGCGTCGCTCGTATTTGACGTCCGCCGAATTTACGATACCGAGTAATAGCACCTCTTTGGCGAGTTTATTTTGCCCTCGTCTTTTAGGGCTTTTATCGCTTTTTCGACCCCTTTTTTGTCTGCGTTTAGCGCCTGAGCGATCTCGCCGGCCTTTATCGGCTCCGAGTTTGCCAGTAGTTTTAGGATTTACTCTTTCATTTTTTCTCCTTTTGGGTTAAATTTGCAGCTATTGTAGCAAATGCGGCTTTAAAAATATGCGTACCGCAGGGAAACGTCAACTTTATGCCGCCAGAGCAAAAATCGCGCTCAAATTTGGCCGCACGGCGCTGCTAAAACTTAAAATTCGCCCAAAATCCAGCCTCTATTTTTCGCGCCGAATTTTAAAAATTACCCTAGTTTCTTACCCAGTATCGTTAGGCTTTCCGGTTTGCCGCCCATATCGCAGACTTCGGGCAGTTCGCCCCAGCGCGTAAAGCCGAATTTCGCAAACAAATTTAGGCTAGCGGCGTTGCTGGAAAATATCAGCGCGACGACGTTTTTGATGCCAAATTCCGGCGCGCGTTCAAGCATAAAATTTACTAGCCGTCTGCCCAGTCCTTTGCCGCGAGCTTCGGGTGCTGCGTAGACGCTGATCTCGGCCGTGATGCGGTAGCCCTCGCGCGGATGATAGTCGCTGAGGCTGCCCCAGGCTAAGATTTCGCCTTTTTGGTTTGCGGCGCCTATCTTTTGCGCGCCGAGATTTTTGCCGTTTGAGCCAAATTTTCTCTCGCAATCAGCTTTACCGTCTTTGCCCGTCAAATTTCCCTCGCAAAGCTCGCGTAGCACGTATATCGGGCGATTTGCCGCCTCGTGCGCGTCAAACCACGCTTCGCGCTCCTCTATGTCTACTGGATGCAACGTGGCCGTGGCGTTTCGCTCCAAAACGCTCGCGTTATAAATGCGCGTGATAGCGGCTAGATCGGCCTTGACGGCGCGCGAGATTTCGTATTTTGCGTCGGCTGGATTTTCTTGCATCTTGAGGCCTTTTGTTAAATTTAACCGATTTTACGCCAAATTTGATTAAAAACAGCACCCTGATGCCAAATTTGAACTAAAAGTAGGTCCGAATTTTAGGGCCGTAAAGATGCAGGTCTAGCCGCCGCAAAAAGGCAAAATTTGTGTCCGAAGGCGAAATTACCGCAAATTTGAGTTATAATCTATTTTTAAATTTAACTTTGGATTAAAGATTTGAAAATAGCGTTTTTTGACTCGGGTATCGGCGGGCTAAGCGTGCTAGCCGAGGCTTTGCGGCGGTTTAGCGGGGCGGAGTTCTTGTATTTTGCCGACGAGGATCATGTCCCCTACGGCACGAAAAGTAGAGCCGAGATCGTACGCCTGAGCCTCGATGCGGTCGGGTTTTTGGTCTCGCGCGGCGCGGAGGCTATCGTCGTTGCTTGCAACACCGCCACGAGCGCGGCCATCTCGGAGCTTCGCGGCGCATTTAGCGTGCCGGTTATCGGCATGGAACCCGCCGTCAAGCTCGCTGCGGACAGCTTCGGCGCGCGCCCGACGCTACTCATCGCCACGCCGCTAACGATCGCGGGCGAGAAGCTAGCGCGCCTCGTGGGGCGGCTGGAGTGCGAGACGTGGAGTCTGCCGCTGCCTCGCCTCGTGGAGTTTGCGCAGGATTTGGAGTTTGACTCGCCTGCGGTTCGGGCGTATCTGCGGGAGGAGCTAGCTAAATTTGAGCTTGAGCGCCTCGGTTCGCTCGTGCTTGGCTGCACGCATTTTAACTATTTTAAGGACGTTTTGCGCGAAATTTTGCCTCCGCATGTGCGCATCATCGACGGCATAGACGGCACGCTAAACCGCCTTGCAAGCGAGCTGGGCGGAGGGCTAAGGCTTGCGCGCGGCGAGGATTTGCCCTCGCGGGCGGCTAAATTTAACGCGGGCAGCCAAATCGGCTCTTTTAGTTTTGAGGGCGCAGACAAGATTTGCCGTAAAAACAGTGACTGCTGGCAAAATTTGAGTTCGCAAGGCTTGGAAAACAACACAGACAAAGCAGATTTGCCGTTTTTGCGAGAGGGTCAAATTTTACGCCCGCAGCGCTCAGACAGCCCAAATCTTGACGGCGCTAAAAATTCAAACGACTTTTACCGAGCGACAAACGACGCAAAAAGCTCGCGCCAAGATAGCGACGCCGCAAACGTATCTGGCGTAAGCGGCAAAATTTACTATCCAAACGGCAACAGCGTGGAGTATTTTTACTCGGGCAGGGCGCTAGATGCGGCGCAACTTGAGCGGATAGGGATATTTTTAAAGCGGCTTGACGCGATGCGGGAGATTAACTAACGCCGCACCTGCCGTGTGCCGTTTTGCGTAAGTAAAAGCGCGGTAAAAGCAGGTTTGCGCGCAAATTTGATTCGGGCGGTGATGTAAATCGGCGTCAAAAGCTACCTTAAATTTACGACAACGTCAAAAGAGATTAAATTTGCCGCTTTTAAAGCAAATCAAAAATCGAAGCTAAAGCGTAAATTTAAAATCTAATCGTTTAAATTTAGCATTTGGCGGATTTTACGGCTCGTATCCGCCTCGCAAGATATAAAACGCCCGCACGGCCGCCTCAAACGGCTAGCCGCAAGCGTTTAAAGAGCCGTTACGCTAGCTAAATTTTACTTTTTGGCTTGCAGATATACTGGCTCTAGCTTTGCCGCGACCTCGCGCAGATCGGCTATACGGCTCTCGTTTGAGGGGTGTGTGCTTAGTATCTCCGGCACGCTACCGCCGCTTTTTTTGGACATTTTTACCCAGACGTTTACCGCCTCTTTAGGATCGTAGCCCGCGCGCGCCATCAGCTCCGTGCCGATATGGTCGGCCTCGCGCTCGTGAGAGCGAGAAAACGGTAGCGAGATGGTGTACTGAGCGGCCATATTTATGGCGCCGGTAGCTAGATCGCCTAGTCCTGCAGCTTGCGAAACGGCGAAAATTCCGACGTTTGTGAGCATATCGGAGCTAGCCTGCTCGCGGCTATGCTCGCGCAATGCGTGCGCGATCTCGTGTCCCATAACCGCCGCTAGCTCGCCGTTTGTTAGCGAGAGATTTTTGACGATGCCGCTATAAACGACGATGCGGCCGCCCGGCATACACCACGCGTTTATCGTATTTTCGTCGATGACGTTTACTTCCCATTTCCACTTGAGCGCGTCTTCTCTAAAGACCCCGACCTTCGCGATTAGGCGTTTGGCGACGTCTTGCACTCTTTTGGTCATCACGGGGTCGATGTTTAGCGCGCCTTTTTGACGCGCTCCGCTAAGAGTCTGCACGTAGGCTTTGGCTGCGGCTTCGTTCATCTCTTGTTCGCTGACTAGAAACATCTGGCGTCTGTTTTCGCCCAGCGCTCCGCCGCTAGTGGAGCTAGTAAAGCAGCCCGTTAGTAGAGTGGCCGCAAATAGTGCGGAGAGGATAAATTTTTTCATCATTTTTATTCCTTTTATAAATTTTGGGGTAATTATATATTTAAACTGCTATAAATTCGTAAATAGGCGTTTAAATTTAGCTTAAAATAGGTGTAACGATGAAAAGGTTGGATTGGACGGCGGGTTTGCCTGCTAAATTTATAAAACTTCTGCGCCGATAAATTTGCGTCCAAATTTTAAGCGTCCTAGGCGTTTAGTTTGCAAGCGTTTTGGCAAGCTCGCCGTCTTTGCGCGTAAATTTAAGACAAAGGCGCGCAGGCTAGATAAAATCCGTCTGCAAAAAGCGGGAAAGGCAAAAAGTGGGATTAATCAAGCGCGCTAAATTTATATGTTCGGCCTTACCGCCGCGGGTAAATTTAGCGTCCGAGATATCTAAACCTCGCATCTGGTTAAAACGAAATTTACGCCAAAATCGCCGCCGTAGATGACCTCGCGGCTAAGCAAGCCCGGCGTAGTTAAATTTGCTCGCGTAAATTTATGTTTTACGCATCGCAAAACGCCGCTGCTAGGCGCTAAACTCTACTAGCGCTAAATATATCGCAAACGCGCTCGCCGTGATCGCCCAGTAGGCGAAAATATCAAGCCCCAGCCCCTCGTTGTTCTCGTTTTTCGTGCCTTTGTAGCCGATGTTAGTTTCAAATTCTTTCAAACGCTTGTGGATGGAGCGTAGCTCGGTGATAGTCGTCCAGTTTCTTATAAATATCGACAAACTCTCGCGCACCTGAGAAAAGGCGTTTACGACTTGCATCATCACGCCTAGCGTTATCGCGCCCGTTAGTACGCTAGGGCCCAGGGCTATGAGCGGGACGATGATCATACTTTGCGAGAAAAAGTATTTCCAAACGTCGAAATATCCATAGTGCAAAAAGAGCCTGCCGAAGTTAAATTTTATCTTTTTAAAAAGCTCTTCTAGCTTGCGCGTATCGCCGTAGTTTTGCTTGTCGTCCTCGGCGTAGACGAGCTCTTTTCTAAATGCGGCTTCGACTTTTTGGTTGTTGTACTCAAGGCCCGGTAGCTTGATGCCTACAAACCACGAGACGACGAGGCCTCCGGCGCTGGTAGCTACCGCGATCCACACGAGCGAACCCGCTACGCCCTCCATAAAGGGCACTTTTACCTGCGCGCTAAGAACCCAGAGTATAGGCACGAAAGCCGCTAGCGTCATAACCGCGTCTACTACCGTAACGCCTAAGTCCTCGACTATTTTGGCGAAGCGGTAGATGTCCTCCTGGATACGCTGCGAGCTGCCCTCGACATCGCGCGGCGTCTTTTTCCAGTAGGCGATGTAGCTAAAGGTCATAGCCTCTCGCCACCTAAACGTCCAAACTCGCGTAAAATATGATATGGCCGTACCCAGTAGCACGAAAGGAAACGCTAGCGCGGCAAAAATCTTAATCGCCGTCCAAAAGTCGTCTACCGTGTGGTTTTTGACGTCTTGCAAAATATCGTAGAAGTCCTTGTACCATTCATTTATCGCGACCGTTAGCTGTACTTGCGCGTATGTGCAAGCCAGTATCAAAATCGCTCCCAGATGCGCCCACGCAGCCCATTTTTTGCTCGCGAAAAACGACGAAAACATCGATCTGCCTTTTAAATTTGAGATTTGCTAAAAAAGTATAAATTTACTCGCCGAAGGGCAAAATCTTAGTCCGCCGCGATCGCTCTAGGCGGGTCTTGGCTAGTGCCTTGACTGCAAAAATACAAAGTAGTATAACCGCAACCGAGATTTATGAAGCGTTCAATTTACCTCCGCTTTGGGGCAAATTTAAGCCTGAGGCGGCGACCCTTCGGCTTAACCTCGGGGCAATTATACTAAAAAATACGAAAATCTTCCTGATTTATCTTTATTGCGTGCGGCTTTATCTTGAAGCAGATAAATTTGAGCTTTGGGTTAAATTTAGATCAAGGCAAAATTTGCGCGAAAGAGTGGTTTAAAAACGGAATTTAGAAAATAAAAGAGATAAACCCCGAAAGGTCGGGGTTTAGTAGGGATTAAGCTAGGTGCAAGTCTCCGCTTGCGTCTGTTTTAGCCGTGCTTAGGTCTATCGTGCCGGATAGTTTTACGACGTGGTCGCCGTTTGTTAAGCCGGCAGTAGCATCGGATGTTATGACGTAGGTATCAGTCGTGTTGCTGTCAGGATCGGTGTATGTAAAATAAGCCGTTTTGCTAGCATGATTTTTCGCCGCATCTGAAGCCCTAGATAGGTTATTTGCAAAGTCTAGCGAGTTTGAAGACTCGTATCTTGCGATGCTATCTTGCGTTGCTAACGAACCCATAGAGATTTTATCGCCTCTTGTAAAGTCCGTGATGGTTCCTACTTTTGACGCAGGGAAAGCTGCGGCAGTATCATTTGCAGGAGCGCTACTATCTATTACTCCTATTACAAATTTATCATTACCTGCTCCGCCTGTTATGCTAGCGCCTGATTTTCCCGCGACGGTTATAGTATCGTCTTTCGCTCCGCCTTTGATAACGGCTTTATCTGCTAGATGAGCAGTACCGTCAAACGTAAATTTACCCTCTAGTGCGCTTGCGTCGACGGTTTTTACTTTCGTAGCCGTAGCGTCTAGGGTTAGTACGGTATCCGCATCACCTTTTACGGTTATAGTTTTTAGAGCATCTGCTGCCGCAGCACCGGTTTTTAGAATGATTTTATTTGTTAGTCCGGATGTTTTAGCTTCATTTATTTTTGAGGTAATATTTACCGTTTCTATGTTTTCTACGATAATATTTCCTGCGTTTGCTATACCGGCGGTAGGATTGTCTTTAGGGTCTAGAACCAAATTTACCGTATCGTCTGTGCCTGTGTCCGCATCTTTTACGCCTAGAGTTAGATTCTTGGTTGCAGCTAGAGCCACCTTCTCTAGAGTTATGGTAGAGTTATTGGCTAGTTTTGTTATAGATTTAGACTCTGAGCCGTCTGCTAGAGTGATGTTGGTAAAGCCGCTCCATTTAGACATATCTATGTTGTGAGCTAACGTATTGGATATCTTCAATCCTTCAAAGTTGTTAAATGTCACTTTATCGCCTGCGCCGTCTTCTGCTGTATTTGAAGTTACCGATACCAAGTCTGTTCCGGCTCCGCCGTCGATAGTTTGTTTGCTGGCGGTAGCCGTTAGAGCGACTACGTCGTCACCGCTACCTAGTTTTACGGTAGAGTTTTCTACGTTACCGACTTTAATCTCCGCAAAATTTCCGGTAAATGCGCTAGCGTCGATATCTTTAAGAACGGTTTGAGCGCTTAGATCAAGAGTTAAGTCTTTAGCATCGCCTTTAACCGTAACCTTGGTAAGAGAGTTGATTTTAGTGCTATCTATGGTAAGGGTAGCAGATTTTTGCGCTTTTGCGTTTATGCTTAGCGTTTTTACTTTATCTGCAGCGCTTGCGGTTAGTTTAGCGTCGCCGACGTTATTTCCGGTATATTCCATAGAAAAGTCCACGTTTTCGATATCCGTTGAGATAGCTTTTCCATCAAATTTAACGTCTTTTGTACTTATTTTAGCTGCTTTGGCTACGGCTAAGTCGGCAGCTAGCTTTAGGCTAGATAGAGTTACCTCTGTAGCTTCGGCTAATGGATGCGATGTCGCAATTGTAAGCGTGTTAGCTTGATCGTTTAGATTTATATTTACTTTCGTAGCTTTATCTGCGGTTATGTTTGCGTCACCTTTAGCTTTTATGATTACTTCTTTTACTTTTCCTGCAGTTAGCGTTGCGCCCGCGCCTGCATCTATGCTTACTTTATCTTCTAGTTTATTTGCCGTTACGGTTACCGCTGCAGACGATGATTTGGCGGTTATTTCTTTCGTTGCGTCGTTTGCCGTTAGATTAACCACTCCGGTGGTATCGATCGTTACTTTTTCTTTAGTATCCGTAGTGGTAGCTACATCGCCGATAGTTTGGATACTTAGGTTATCTAGACCCATGCTTATATCGGCGTTACCTTGAAATTTAATCTCAGACCTAATATTTAGATTTTCGATATTACTCACGCCTCTCATTGCAGTTGCAATATCGCTCGTTAAAACACCAGTTGTACCGGTAGGAAGAGCACCGTTTTTTTGTACGGTTAAATTTAACGTGTCTTTGCCCGCTTTGCCGTCTAGGGTATCAAGAGACGATAACGTCGATGTTTTTGCGCCGTCGCCTACGTAGTAAACTCCGTTAAACGTATCGTCGCCGTCGGTGCCTACGATATTATCCGTTTCTGCGGTTAAATTTTTATTGGTGCTAGGAGTTTGTCCGCTAGCTAGTTGGTCGACTTTTGCTTTTTGCTCTTCTAAATTTGTATCAGTCGTGCCTCTGATTATAGCTTGAAACGGCTCGTAGTCGTAGGTGCCGTCGTCTCTTTGAGCGATGTCTGCTATCTTTTCGGCCATATATGCGGAAACTGCGGTTTTGTTTCTAAAGATCGCCGCAGCAACCGGAGCCGCCGCTATGGCTTCAGGAGTTTGCGCTACTTCAAAAAGTTTAACTAGGGTTTCGCCTCTTGAGTGTCCGGCTTCTAGGTGGCGTACCCATGACTCGATGCCTGCAGGATCGTCGGCATAGTCTTTACCGAGGAAATTTTTATAGATGTTTGACACAAAGCCTCTGTCGGTGTCTATCCTGCCGTTAAAGTACGACTGAACCGCCGGAGAGCGGAGCATATCGTCTGCTAGTTGAGCCTGCGTTTTGGTCGCGCCTGCCGCAAACCACGCGTTTAGACCCGCGCCTTCGGGCGCTCTGTTAAATAATGCCACGTAAAGTTGGGCGACTTGTGCTTTTGTTACTGCCATAAAGGCCTCCTTTAAGGTAAGTTGAATTTGGTTAATACCGGAGCGATTATAACATTAAATTTTTGATTATCGGATAACGGGCGCAAAAAGCCCGAATTTAGCGCAGCGGGCAGAGCGTATAGCCCGCCCGCCGTAAGAAAAGAAAGAATAAAATGAGCGTAATATATAAAATTATAGTATTACGTTTCCGTCTGCGTCCGTTTTAGCCGCGCTTAGGTCTTGGACTCCGGATAGCTTGGTCACGTAGTCGTCCGCCGTTACGCCGTCGTTAGCGTCTGAAGAGACAAGATACGTATTTGACTGATACGTGAAATACGCGGTCTTTGACTCGTGGTCTTTAGCCGCCGCTAGCGCTCTTGCTAGGTTGTTGGCGAAATCTAGCGAGCCGTCGGCCTCGTATTTGTGGATGGAGTTTTTATTGGCTACGGTATTTCCTAGATGTAGCTTGTCGCCTCTAGAAAAATCCGTAACCGAGCTTAGACGATCCGCGCCGAACGTTCCCGCGCCGGTTCCTAGCTTGTTTACGTTAAACGTATCGTTGCCCGCACCTCCCGTTACACTAGTGCCGCTTAACGCGTCAAATGTGATCTTATCGTCGGCTAGGCCGCCTTTTATCGTGCCTGCGGCGTCCATCTTACCCGTAGAGTCAAAGGTAAATTTGCCCTTTAGCGCGCTTGCGTCTACGGTTTTTAGTTTTAGATGGTCGTTTATCTTTAGCTCGGTATTGCCGTCGCCTTTGACGTTTATCGTCGTTAGTTTGGCCTTATCCGCCGCGCTAGCCTTTAAATTTATAACGTTTATCGCGCTAGCGGTTTTGGCGGTATCTTGATTTGAGGTTATATTTACGGTTTCTATGTAGTCTAGGACGAAATTTCCCGTATTGTTTAGACCGGCAGTCGTCGCTTTTGGATTAAACGCTAAATTTAATACGTCGCTTTCGCCGCTTTGCGCGTCTTTGATTAGAACTGCTACGTCTGCGGTAACGGCTACGGTATCTACCGCGACGGTAGAGCCGTTAGCTAGATTTTTGATCTCGGCTCCCGCGCTAGCGCCGCCTCCTAGAACGACGGAGTTTAGATTCGCCCATTTAGTCATATCGACCGCTCCGTCTAGCGCGTTAGTTATCTTTAAAGTTTCAAAATTCGTAAGCGTTAGTTTATTTACGGTCGCTTTTGCTACGGCTGAGGTTACGGCTATAGTGTCGTTGCCCGCACCGCCATTTATGCTCTGGACGTTTGCTACGCTATCTACCTCGACCGTATCGTCTCCGCCGCCTAAAGTAGCCGTAGAGTTTGCGACGTTTTTTAGCTTGAGGCTAGAAAATCCGCCTTCAAAAGCGCTTGAATCAAAATTCGTAAGAGCCGTTTGCGCGGAGAGATCCATGGTTAAATTTCTCATGCCGCCATCTACTTTGACCTTGGTTAGCGACGTGATGTTGCCTACGTCTAGGCTGCCTTCTTTGCCTGCTTTGGCGTGTAAATTTAGCGTTTTTACCTTATCGGCCGCGCTTGAAGAGAGTTTGGCCGTGGCGTGAGCGGAGTCCTGGGCGTAAGACATCGTTAGATCCACGTCTTGTTCGTCGGTTTTTATGGAGTTTGAGCCGAAATTTACGTCCGTTACGTCGATCTTTTTAGCTTTTGCCGCGACGATGTCTGAGGCTAGGGCTAAATTTGCCAGCGTTAGCTCGGCAGCGTTCGTATTAGCGTAGGTTAGGGCGTTTGAGTCGCGCTTTAGGTCGATATTTACCTTTTTGATCGCTTCGCCCGTGGTTACGGTCGTAGCCCCGCCTGCTTGGAGTTTTAGGGTTTGGGCTTTAGCGACGTTTACGTTTGCGGTGCCGTTTGCCGACACGTCTACTTTAGTAGCTTCGGCGGCGTTTAGTACGACGTTTCCTTGCGACATTATCTGCGTTTCCTTCGCCTGAGCCGCGGTTAGCTCTACGTCGCCAGTGGTGTCTATCTTGACTTTGTTTGAGGTGTTAGTCTCGGTGATTTTAACTTTGTCGATAGTAGAGATGCTTAAATTTTCAAGGCCGTAGTTAAATTTGACGCCGCTTGCGTTAAATTTAACCTCCGAATCGATATTTAAATTTTCGATTTGCTTGACGCCTTTTAGAGCGTTGGTGAGCTCTGAGTCTGTTAGTTCGGTGGAGTTCGTATTTCTAAGCACGGTTAAATTTAGCGTGTCTTTTCCGGCTCCGGCCTCTACTTTATCTAGCGGAGAGAGCGTTGATTTTCTATCGCCGCTGCCTTGATAATACTTCGCCGTGAAAGTGTCGTCGCCCGCGGTGCCGGTTATATTATCGACGTCTTCGGTTAGGGTTTTGCTTACGCCCGCGCTTGCTAGCGCGTCTACTCTAGCCTTTTGCTCTTCTAAATTCGTAGCGTTAGTCGTGCGGATGATTTCTTGAAACGGAGCGTAATTATAGCCGCCGTTGCCGTCGCTATCGATGTTACCGATCTTTTGCGCCATGTATGCGGCGATCGCGGATTTGTTTTCAAATATCCTAGCCGCCGTAGGATCTGCGGCTCTTGCCTCTGCCGATGCGGCCACCTCAAAGAGTTTAGCCAGCGTCTCGCCTCTTGAGTGTCCGGCCTCTAGATGGCGCACCCACGCGTCTATGCCGCTTGGATCTTGGGAGTAGTCTTTGCCCAGGATATTTTTGTAGATATTTTCTACGTAGCCTCTGTTAGTATCGATGCTGCCGTTAAAATACGACTGAACGGCCGGAGAGCGCAGCATATCGTCTGCTAACTGAGCCTGCGTTTTGCTCGCGCCTGCGGCGACCCATGCTCTAAGACCCGCGCCTTCTGGTGCTCTGTTAAATAATGCCACGTAAAGTTGGGCTACTTGTGCTTGCGTAATTGCCATGTCGGCTCCTTAAAAGTGAATTTTAGCTTAAGTGCTAACGTCTAACGAATAAATGTATCGACTATTACGCAAAGTTAATGCAACTATTATAATAGCGATAGACTATTCGTCGCATAAATATAAGCAATATCTATTCCAATAATGCTGAAATCTTAAAATAAAAAATTAAATACTCTGGCACTTTTTAATATTTTTTTAAGTACAAAAGGACTACAATCACATTCTTGATGTTTGAGTTACTGGTTAAGGTAAATTTTGGGTAGAGCAATTAGAGAGATAAAATCGGAAATGGTTTTGATAAAACAAAAAGGAAGCTTTTTTAGCGACGAAAGCGAAAAAGAGCTTTACATTGAGATTTTGAACTCTTTGGCTCAAAAGCACGATATGGAGGTACTGGGCTACGTTTTGGAGTCCGGTTCCGTATCGCTGTTTTTAAAATCCCTAAACATACCTAAAATAATGCAGGAACTAAACAGCGCCTTTATACGAAATAGAAACAAAAAAAGAGGCTTCGTTCAAGAAAGCGATATAAAAAGGTACGAGATAAGGAACGTTTTTATAAACGAATTTGAAGACGTCTTGGCATTCTTACAAAAAAGCGGCGGATATACCTTTAAAAATATCGATAAAAATTTAAGTTTAGCAAAAAGAATAGAAATCCAAAATTTTAAAAAAAGGACAGAGATGAAAGTGGTTGCTTTAAATTCAGAAGTACATAAAGGGTTGTCTTATCACCAAGACGAGTTACCGAATTTTCCATTTGCGGAGATAGTCGCCAGCGAGGCATTTTTTTGCGATAGGGACTTAGCGATAGTTTTTACAAACGACGTAGTGCCTAAGCTTTTAGTACTGCTAGGCAGAAACGAAAATTTAATCATAGATAAAGATTACAAAGGATACGTACCGGCAATAATGCAAAACTATCCGTTTACGGTAGCTAAGGTAGAAGACCAAACTATCCTTTGCGTCGACGAGGACGCGCCTCAGCTAAAAGGCAAGGGCGAGAAGCTCTTTAAGAAAAACGAAGAGCCTAGCGATTTTCTAAAAAATACCATCACGGCTATCCAAAACTATAATGCCGAGCTAGCCGCGACTCAAAAAGCGCTTGAAGAAATCAAAAAGGCCGGAATTTTGATAAACAAAGAGCTAACGGTATCGGACAATGACAAAAAAATAACTCTAATAAAGGGATTTTCGGTTGTAAGTAGAAAGAAGCTAAACGAGCTTGACGACGCGACCTTGGCCGATTTTGCGAGAAAAGGCTATATTAGCTTGATAGACGCGCACATAAGGAGCTTGTCGAATTTACAAAATTTGGCGGCTAAAATTTTAGAAAACGAGAGCAAAACGGCAAATGAAAATAAATGAACTAAAAGAGAGCATTAAAAAGTCCAAACGCGTAATTATTTACGCGGGACTTTTTAGTATGTTCATAAACGTCTTGATGCTGACCTCGCCTTTATACATGCTTCAGCTCTACGGCAGGGTCGTAACTTCAAGAAGTCTTGATACGTTATTTTTCCTAACCCTTATCGTTATATTTTTGTATCTTTGTATGGCGCTTTTTGAAATTTTACGTTCGAGGATACTCGTAGTATTTTCAAATCAACTCGATCTTAGGCTATCAGAGCGCGTTTATGATGCGATATTTAAGCTCTCGGCCAGGCAGCCGGGCAGAGTCTCGTCTCAGCCGATGAGAGATTTAAATACGATAAAGCAGTACCTTAGCGCAAACGGCGTGTTTGCCTTTTTAGACGCTCCGTGGCTACCTTTTTATATCCTTATACTATTTTTCTTTCACCCTTATTTTGGATATTTTAGTATCGTAGCGGCGATTATTTTATTTGCGCTTGCGCTTTTAAACGAGGGTGCGACCAAAGACGGACTAAAAAGGTCAAACGACGCTTTTAACGCTGAAACTCGCTTCGTGGACTTAAATTTGCGCAACTCCGAAGTCATCCAAGCGATGGGAATGAACGGAAATTTAAAGAAAATTTGGCATAAAAAGCACAACGAATTTTTAGAAGCCCACTCCGAGTCTAGCGTAAAGGCCGGAATGTACGCAAACATAAGTAAGGTTTTTCGCGTGGTTTCCCAGTCGCTTATGCTGGGTCTTGGCGCGTATTTAGTTGTTTTGCAGGAAGTAAATCCGGGAATGATGATCGCAGGCTCCATCATCATGGGCCGCGCGCTAGCTCCGCTTGATATCTTGATCTCAAGCTGGAAAAGCTATAAAAATACGAAAGAAAGCTATGCTAGACTTTCGCAGTTTTTAGAGGATTTCCCGGCGGATAACGAAAAGCTTAAGCTTCCGGATCCGCAGGGCGATATATTCTTAGAAAGCATAAGCCTAGTGCCGCCTCACGGCAAAGCGCCTACCTTGATGGGGATAAATTTCGAACTAAAAAGCGGCGATATGTGTGCTATCATCGGCCCAAGCGCGGCAGGCAAAAGCTCGCTTGCTAGAGCGATGCTAGGCGTTTGGCCGGTATTTCACGGCGTAGTGCGTATAGACGGAGCCGACATCACGCAGTATAACAGCGATCATTTAGGGCGATTTGTCGGATATTTGCCTCAAGACGTCGAGCTTTTTGAAGGGAATATCGCCGAAAATATCGCGAGATTCGGCGAACTTGACAGCGAAGCGATCGTTCGCGCGGCAAAGCTAGCCAACGTCCACGATATGATATTAAATTTACCCGACGGCTACGAAACCAAAATAGGTATCGGCGGCGCGAGCCTAAGCGGCGGACAACGCCAAAGAGTAGCTCTAGCTAGAGCGCTTTATAAAGAGCCTAAGATGATCGTGCTAGACGAGCCTAACGCCAGCCTTGACGAGGAGGGCGAGAGAGCGCTTTTTGCCGCGCTTTCCAGTATGAAAGGCAAAGCTACTATCGTGCTAATAACCCATAAGCTAAATATCTTAAATTTAGTGGATAAAATCGCGGTATTAAACGGCGGTAGGTTGATGTATTTCGGAGCCAGAGATGCCGTACTCGCCGAGCTTAACAAAGCCAACGCGCAGCAAGCCCAAGTGCAGCAAAAACAAAACCGCCCAAGCATAAGCCTTGACGATTCGGAGGAATAAATGATACTTAAGAGTGAAAAAGGCACGGTAAATTTCGGCATTTTCGTTATATTTATGCTCGTGGGAGTTTTTGGGATATGGCTAGGTATGGCGCCCCTAAATAGCGCTGCTGTAGCCGTAGGTAAGATAAACGTCGTAAGCAACAAAAAGATCATCCAGCACTTAGAAGGCGGCGTCGTAGATAAAATTTTCGTCAAAGACGGAGACGTAGTCAAAGCAGGCGATCCGCTAGTGGAGATAAAAAACGCTGCGCTACAAAGCGAGATAGGTATCGTTAGGGCAGACTATCTACGCACTAGCGCCATAGTTTCTAGGCTAGAAGCGCAAAAAGACGATGCTAGCGAGATCAAATTTAGCGACGACATAAAGCAAATAAGCGGCTATGAAGAGGTCGCTAACGGCCAGATTAGTATATTTAACGAGCAAAAAAAGCTGCTTGATAACGAAAAAACTATCTTAAAACAGCGTATAAAGCAGCTGGAAAATCAAATCCAGGGCGCAAAAGCCATCATGAGCGCCAAAAAAGACCGTATCGCTTCTTTAAATGAAGAGATAAGAGAGTGGGAAAGGCTTTTTAAAGAGCAATTAGCCGATAAAGTCAGACTTCGCGACCTAAATAGAGAAAAAACCGCGGTTGAGGGCGAACTAGCTGCCGGTACCGCCGAGATCGCAAGGCTAGGTGTTCAGATAAACGAGACGCAAGGGCAGATAGCTCTAAGAGATAGGAGTTTTAAAGAAGATATCCTAAAAAAACTAGAAGACGCTAAAATTCGCCTCGTAGACTTAGAGCAGCGATATAACGCGCTAAAAGACCAATCCGAGCGCACCATCGTAAAATCTCCGGTAGAAGGTAGCGTCGTAGAGTTAGCATTCCATACTATCGGCGGAGTTATAAGGCCGGGCGAGAGGATCATGAGCATAGTGCCTGACGATACCGACTACGTCGTAGAGGCTAAGCTAAACGTAGTAGATATCGACACCGTGCATGTAGGACAGCTTGCCGACATTAGATTTAGCGCGTTTCAGCATAAACCGAGCTTCGTTATGGAAGGTAAAGTTACTTATGTATCGGCAGATAGCGTTCAGGATAATGCCGGACACTCTTATTACGATATAAAAGCCGAACTTACGCCGGAGGGCATGAAAGAATTTGATAGAAACGAGTTTTTTATCGTGCCCGGTATGCCTGTAGAGGTGATGATAAAGACCGGCAACAGAACGATGCTGGAGTATGTCTTAAAACCATTCATAGATATGTTTAAAAGGGCGTTTAATGAAGACTAAAATTTTACTTTCCGCCTTGTTGGCTTCAAATTTTGCTTTCGCGCAAAGCGTCAGCCTCTCTGAAGCCTACGAGATGGCGTTAGAAAATAATAACGAAGTAAAGATGAATATGTATAACAACATAGCCTCCCAGGAGAGACTTTCTCAGGCTACGGCTATGTTTTTGCCTACCATTAACGCTGAGGCGTCTTATATCGGCGAAAAATACGACAGGATGGATAGACGCAGAGTATCTAAAATAAACGAAAGCTATAAAAAAGTAGGCGTTAGCCTTAGCCAAAGCGTTTTTAGACCCGCTATCTGGTATCAAAGAAACCAAGAGGAAATCAGAGTAAGAGGCAACGAACTCGTCTATGAAAACGCTAAGCAAGAGCTAGCCAAAAAGGTCGTAGAGGCGTATTTTAACTATACTTTCGCCTCTGAGACGCTAGCTCTAGCGCAAAGCTACGAGGAGGCCAATCGCGCTAAATTTAACCAGATGCAAAAGTCTTTGGAATTCGGTCTAGTAAATAAAATGGATATGCTAGAATCTAAAGTAAGACTAGACGAGGCGATGCTAGGCGTAAACAAAGCCAAGCTAAATATCGAGGTGGCAAAACTGGAGCTAACGAAACTAGTCGGACAAGAGGTCGAGGTTAAAGATAGCTTTAAAAATATCGACACCGAGTTTTTTAAAAGTATAAATTTAGCCCAGTTCGGCGACGTGGCTAGAAATTTCAAATACAAAGACAGCGTGCTTGCAGTAGAAATTTCCGAGCAAGAGTATAAAAAACGAAAAAGCGAGCATCTACCGACGCTTGATTTTAGTATCAGCTACTCAAATTTATATTACGACGACAATGACTATTCGGGCGATAGGCGCAGGAAGCTAGATACTATGCTTAGATTTACTTTGCCTTTATATACCGGCGGGTCTACCAGCTCGCGGGTCGAGGAGGGTAAGCTGTTAAATTTAGCTAGTATCGAGCAGCAAAAAGATATAAAAAAAGAGATAGAAATCAGCCAAAAAAAGGCGATTAACAACTATCTTAACTATATCGACGAGTGCGAGCTAATGCATAGGTCGCTACAAAATGCCGAACTTTACGAAAAATCGATAGAAAGAGGCTACGAAGAGGGTCTAAAAGACGCCGTAAATTTATTCGACGCGCGCGCTAGAGTGTTTAAAACCAGAAACGAAGCGCTAACGGCGGCTTATAATCTCGTGCTTTCTTATCTGGAGATACAGTGGCTAAACTCAAACATTTCAGTAGAAATGATGAGAGACCTTCAAAGAGCGTTTAAGTAAAATTTGTTTTTATTTTTGCGTTTTAAACCGTTTTTATGATATAATTAGCGACAGTATTCTGTAAAGATACCCAAAAACTCAAGAAAAACATTAAAAAGGAGTCCTTAATGGCAGTAACACAAGCGCAAGTCGCGCAACTTTACGTAGCGTTATTTAACCGCGCTCCCGAGGGAGACGGCTTTAACGCGTGGGTTAGAGCTGGAGCGAATAAAACGCAAGCTCAAATAGCGCAAGAGATGCTAAATTCCGATGCGGCTAGATCCTACTATAACGGCAGAATCAATCAAGATAAAGATTTTGTCGAAATGCTTTATAAAAATATCCTAGGCAAGGATTACTCGCAAGATCCAAGCGGTATCGACGCATGGGTCAGACACATCCAAGCCGGCAACTCAAGAGGCGACACTATCGTAAAATTGTTTGAGGTGGCTACTTCGGCGGCGGCTAGAGCGGCCGACCCGGTTGCTGCGGCAACTTTTGCAAATAAAACCGAAATTTCAGCCTACATGGCGCAAAAAATTTCTCAAATAGCTCAAGACAATAGCGGCAATTACGATTACACTCCTTTCCAAGAGATTATCAGAACTACGAACTCTACGAATTTAACCGAGCAAAAAGCTAGAGTAGATCAGCTGGCAAACACCGCTTATCATACTCTAACTACCGGTGAAGATACCGTAAACGGCACTACGAAGGCAGATGTCATAAACGGCGTTATAAGCTCCGTAGTTTCTCAAAATACGTTTAATCCTGAAGATAAGATTGACGGCGGTTCTGGCGAAGATACGCTAAATGCGGATATGACTACAAATTTTAACGGATTTTCCGGCGGATATTTGAGAAACGTAGAAAATCTGAATTTAACTAACAATAGCGGCACTAGAAAGGTATTTAACGCTGAAGGCGTAGAAGGCTTAAGAAAAGTAAATATCGGCGGAGATAGCGCGACTAGAGTTATAAATTTAGCCAACATCGTTGATCTAAGCGCTGCAAACGTAAAATCAGGCGATATACTTCTGACCTACAACCCTGCTATAATCGCAGGCTCTAACGACGAGCAAAATCTTACTTTAGACAACGTAGGCGCAGCTACCGCCGAGGGTATGATGTCAAATTCTATTGTTACAACATTTAGCGGCATCGAAAAGCTAAACATTACTACTAAAGGCTCTGCAAGCTATATAAGCGGCGTTAGCAATAAAAATATAGTCGTAAAAGGCGATGCAGCTCTAGATATAGCTCTAGCAGGTACCAAAGCTGCACCTAACGGTGTTACTACAAATTTTGACGCATCAGCCTTAAACGCAAACCTATCGGCTAATTTAGTAGGCGGATATACTACTTTAGAGGATGTAAAAGGCGGTAAAGGCAACGATACCTTCAAGGCTAATATCAATAGCGCAAGCGTAGGCATATTTAAAGTAAACGGCGGCGACGGCAACGATACTCTCGAATTTAACGATTTGGACGGCGGACTTAATACTGCTAGAAAACTAGAAAGTACTTCTATTGAGAATTTAATATTTAAAAATTCTGAGATAACAACTAGCGTTCCTGCTGTTTTAGACCTTGAGAAATCTCCGGATGTAACAAGCTTAACGGTGGGCTTGAAAGATACGATGAGCAATAAAAGTTTGAATGTCATAAATTCAGCTAATCTTAAAACCCTTAATGTTTTAACAAGTACTGGAGCGGGTAATAAAATTACTATAGACACTGCAAATTTAAACGCCGTCAACTACACTAACGAAATTGATACGGATAGTAAGCTAGTTAGCGTTACGGCAGCTAATGCTACGAAACTAGACGTAAGCTTAAAAGGTATTATCTCTGGAACGGGTACGATAAAAGCAGATAAAGCTACTGCTCTTACGCTTACTATGGATTCAAAAGACGTCGGCGGTAAAAATTTAAGCTTTGATGCGCCGTTAGCTACAACTATGAAAGTAACTACGACACAAGCAGACAGCGTATTTGATTCCACAGCAAATAAGCTAAAAGCCCTTAAGACGCTGGATGTAACTACCGCGGGTAAATTTACTCTAAGCAATACCGCTACCGAAGATCACTTTGCGACTCTTTCAACTATAAATTTAAAGGGTACTAACGAAAAGTCATCTGCTACCGTAGTTGCAGGTATTCAGTCTTTAGATAATGCTCACAGAAGTACGTCTATTCAGGATATAAATTTAACGGCCGATCACTTGCAAGATACCCGTGATAATCATCAGTCCTTAAAAGCTACGCTAAATACGCAAGGCACTATCAACGTATCATTAAATAACGATACTCGCGGTGAGGTTGAGATAGATACTAGTAATGCAGGAACTTTAAACATCGAAAACAACAGTGCAAATATCCAGCACTTGAAACTATCATCTACTCTTGACTATACCGATGCGACTGATAGCGTGATCGTAAAAGGCGGTACGGCGCACAAGGTAACTATCGGAAATATAGCTGCAAACAAAATAGATATAGATCTCGGTCAAACCCTTGGAGTTACATCGTTTGTTGACAATGGTCCAGCTTGGTTAACTGCAAATGATATAAAGCTGAAAATTTCTTATATAACGGGAACGAACGAGGCTCCTATAGATCTAAGAATAGCTGGCGGTAGAGATTTTAAAGCAGATATTGCAGGTTCGGTAAAAAATGATACTATCAATATAACAAAAACAAATAGTATAGTCGGTGTCGAAAATATTAAAGTTGGCGGCGATCTTGGAGCCGGATATGACGAGTACACTCTAAATACTAGCAATACCGGCGATAGCCTAAGAACCATTGATTTAAGCGGTCTTAGAAATGTAGAAAAAGGTACTATAACCTTAGATGCTCTTAACGCGAAAAATTTGATCTCTCTTAAAGCTACCGGTGGCGAAGATACCGTTACTTTACGGGATAATATGCTTTCGGAGACTACTATTAGAAATCTAGATATAGATCTCGGCGCAGGCGATGATAAGATTACATTCGGTACTCTAACTGCGAGTAAAACCATTACCGTAAAAGGCGGAGCGGGCGGCGACGAATTCGTTGTAACTAATGCAAAGACCGATGCTGACGCTAGCAAATATGTAGTAATTAGCGATGCTTCTAGCGGCGATAAGATTAAATTTGGAGCAGTTAGCGGTATCCAGAAAATAGCCGATAGCGTAGTAAGAGACAAAACTACTCTTAAAGAAGCTATTAATGCCGCCTTGGAGGTTGCGGGTGCTGATGATGCGAATAAAGTTTCATACTTCACTTATGGCAACGATACCTATGTAGTTCATAATGCTGCTACTGGCTCTACTACGATAACTGCCAACGACCACCTTGTAAAGCTATCTGGCGTTAGAGCAGATGATATCATCGCCACATATGATACCACCCAAGGAACGTTTAATATCAACTGATATTAGTTTTTGTATACTTATCTCCCGACTTATCTCGGGAGATACTTTTGCTATATTTTAAATTTCATTCACGAATTTTGCCGCTTTACGGTATGATTTTGACAGCTCGATCTAACCCTCTGCGCTAAATTTTACTCTATCTTAAAACAAATTTTATTTTTTATGCTATAATTGCACCCAATCCATAAAAAATATTTAAATTTAATCACAATTAAAGGAGTCCCTAAATGGCAGTAACTCAAGCGCAAGTAGCTCAGCTCTACGTAGCGTTGTTTAATAGAG
>CAURKB010000015.1:0-23988 GCA_963525315.1 uncultured Campylobacter sp.
TTTACGACCTCGTTTATCTTAGTAATCGTTTGAGCGACTAGATCCTCGATCATGCCTTCAAATTTAGCCCTAGTTAGCGTCTTTGTGAGGTGTTTAGGACCCGTAGCATCAGCGGTGATAAACGGTAAATTTATAGTCGTTTCTTGAGCCGAGCTTAGCTCTTTTTTAGCCGTTTCGGCCGCCTCTTTTAGGCGTTGCATAGCCATCACGTCGGTTTTTAGATCGATGCCCGAGTCGCTTTTAAATTCGCTCGTTAGCCAGTCGATTAGGCGGTTATCGAAATCATCGCCGCCTAGAAACGCATTACCGCCGGTAGCTAAAACCTCGACTACATTATCGCCGGTTTCTAGTACGGTAACGTCAAATGTACCGCCACCTAGGTCGTAAACCATGATTTTTTCGGACTCTTTTTTATCTAGACCGTAAGCAAGAGCCGCCGCAGTAGGCTCGTTTATGATACGAAGCACGTTTAGTCCCGCGATGGTTCCTGCTTCTTTAGTAGCTTTTCTTTGGCTGTCGTTAAAGTACGCAGGCACCGTGATGACGGCATCTACGACCGTTTCGCCCAGGTAGCTTTCGGCGTCTTCTTTTAGTTTTATGAGCACTTTTGCCGAGATTTCTTGCGGAGTGTAGACCTTGCCCGCGATCTCTATAGCGCACGCGCCGTTTCTATCTACGACGTGGTACGGCAGCCTAGCTTTAGCCTCCTGCGCGTTTTTCTCGTTGCTCATTAGACCCATTATTCTTTTGATAGAGTAGATGGTTTTTTCAGGGTTGGTTACGGCTTGGCGTTTTGCGCTATCGCCTACTAAAATTTCGCCCTTATCGGTAAACGCTACGACCGAAGGAGTCGTATTTTTGCCCTCTTTATTCGGGATTACCTTGCTTTCGCCTCTCTCATACACGCTTACGCATGAATTCGTCGTTCCTAGGTCTATACCTATTACTTTTGCCATTGTTTTTCCTTTTTATTAAATTTCTATTTTAAATTTTACTTTGCTATCGATACCATCGCAGGTCGCAAAACTCTGCCGTTGATTAGATAGCCTTTTTGTATCACTTGCACGATTTTTCCTTTTTCCACGTCCTCGCTATCGATTTGCAGTACGGCATTGTGGAAATTCGGGTCAAATTCGCTCTCGGTTTCGATCGGCGTGATACCGTTTTTCTCAAAACACTTTTTAAACTGATCTATTGTTATATAGATGCCTTCTTTGATTTTTGCCGCATATTCGTCGCCTTCGGTTTCAAAATTTACCGCCATCTCAAGCGCGTCTATCACGGGAAGCAGATCTCGCGCGAATTTCTCGTTCGCATACGTCGCGATGTCTGTTTTTTCCTTTTCAAAACGCCTTTTGATGTTTTCAAAGTCTGCGTTAGCTCTATAATACTTATCCGTCAGCTCCTCAAGCTGCTTTTGAAGCTCGACGTACTTCGCATCTAGGCCCTCAAAGCTGATGCTCTCGTCGAAATTTGACGGGATTTGCTGTTCAAACTCCGCTTTTTCATTCTCATTCATGCCGCCTCCTTTAAGTTGTTTAAAAATCTTTCATAATCATTGTAAATACTGCCCGCGCAAAGCATTTTGGCCTCTTTGCCCTCAAAATTTACGTCTAGTTTCATACCTAGATAGTTCTCGCCGAAAAAGACCAAATTTGAGTCAAAAACCATCTCAAAGTTAGGGTTTAGCGCATTTTTAAAACTCTTGCCGAAAATCTCAAGCGCTATCTTTTCGTTTTCTAAAAAGCGAATTTTAGTGCGCTTTAGCTCGGCTATTTTATTTCTTAACTCGTTTAGGCCCACCTGCATACAGGTAAGTTCGAGTTTGCCCAGATCAGTGCCGATGAGATTACTCAAAAATTTCTCGACTTTTGGGTTAAATTTTAGCGCGATCTCGTCCTCGCTAAAGCTCAAAATCAAAAATCTATTATTTAAATTTAATACCTCGTTTAGCGTTTGAGCTTTGCTTTCAAAAACCATCGCGTAAATTTCAAATTTATCGCTTAGCAACTTTAGCAGGTTAGGATTTGCGATATCTAGCGTCTCGTCAAAATTTAACCTAGCTCGCCAATAATCTCTCATCGTCGTAGCCGTCGGTATCCTGCCGCCGCTAACGTGAAACTGCGTAATCGCGCCCTCGTCGGAGAGCTTTTTGAAATAAACCCTGATCGTAGAGGCCGGGATCGACATCGCCATACGAGAACCAAGCTCGCTAGAGCCGATCGGAGCGTTGTCGCTAAGATAAGCTTGAATGATAGAATCAAGTATCAGATCTCGCTTGCTCACCTTTATCATATTAGCACTCTCTCCTTTAAATTGCTAGGCGAATTATACAACATTGAGCGGACAATTGTCAAGGGCTAGAGTTAAAAAAAATTATTTAGATAAATTTAGCGTAGTAAGCTCAATGTTGGAAAGGTAAAATTTGAGTGAAATGAGCGGTATGCGGGAAAATTTAAATCTATTTAATGTAAGAGGATGGTAAATTTGGTTTTATTGCTAAATCTTTAAAAAATGAAAAAATGTAAAATTCTGTGCGGAAAATTTGGAGTGAATAAAATTTTGTGAAGAAAAGCCCCAGATTTGGGGCTTAGGATTATTTATCTCTGAGATTTAGCTCAGTGATAACTTTTGTGTAAGCTGCGTAATCTTTAGCTTTTAGATATTTCATCAAGCGTTTTCTGCGACCGACTATTTTAAGTAGTCCGAGGCGAGACGAGTGATCTTTTTTGTAGATTTTTAGATGCTCGGTTAGTTCCTCGACTCTTGCGGTTAGCAATGCGATCTGAACTTCCGGAGAACCCGTATCTTTCTCTTTTCTAGCGAATTTCGCAACAATTTCTGCTTTTTTAGCCGAATCCAAAGCCATAATGACCTCCTGATTGGTGAGATTAAAAGAGGAGATTATAGCATAAAAATCAAAAAATGCGGCACCTGCTTTAAAAAATATTGATTTAATCAAATTTGCAGATAAAATTTAATAAAATATCCGCAAAAAATTTAAAGGAATTTTATGCTTTTGACAAAAGCAAGCGAATACGCGCTGCTTTCGCTGATTTACATAGCGCAAAAGGACGCTCCCTCGGACGTCGATACGATGTCGGGCGAGCTTGATATATCAAAAAGCTTTTTGGCTAAAATTTTGCAAAATTTGGCTAGAGAGGGTATTTTAGTTTCGTTTAAGGGCGCAAACGGCGGATTTATGCTCGCGCAAAAGCCTGAAGAAATCAGTATAAAAAGAATAATCGAAAGCGCCGAAAAGCGTAAAATGGCGGTATTTGAGTGCTCGATCTCGGCTGACAGCTGTGCCTCCAGCAAGGGCGGAATGTGTCAAATTTGGCCGATGTTTAGCGCGCTTCAGTCTAAAATTGACGATTTTTTAGATACAATTACGCTAGCAAATATAATCAAGAAGTAAATTTTGGCAAAACAAAAGCGCAATATCCTAACCCTGGTCGCACCGTTTTTAGAGCCTATCGTAAGGTTTAAAGGGCTCACGATCGTCGGCGTCATAATCGCCATCCTGGCGATCATCATCGTGCCGCTTCCTAGCGCGATTTTGGACTTTTTTCTTGCGCTTTCCATCTCTATCTCGGTGCTCATCATCCTGATCGCCGTTTACGTGCCAAAGCCCACCGACCTTAGTACGTTTCCGACGCTTATTCTCATCATCACGCTTTTTAGACTCTCGCTAAACATAGCCACCACGCGTATGATTTTAAGCGAAGGACACAACGGTCCCGATGCTGTGAGCGAGATAATCTCAAGCTTCGGGCAGTTCGTTGTAGGCGGCAACTACGTCATCGGCGTGATCGTCTTTACGATCCTCGTGCTTATAAATTTCATGGTCGTTACCAAAGGCTCGACGCGCGTGAGCGAGGTGCAGGCGAGATTTACGCTCGATGCGATGCCGGGTAAGCAAATGGCGATAGACGCCGACCTAAACGCCGGCCTAATCGACGAAAAGACCGCTAGGCAGCGCCGCGAAGCCATCATCGGCGAGGCGAATTTCTATGGAGCGATGGACGGTTCGTCTAAATTTATAAAAGGCGATGCTGTCGCAGGCATCATCATCACGATCATAAACATCGTCGGCGGCTTTCTCATCGGCTCGTTTCAGTACGGCCTAGATATGGCTACCTCGGCGCAAAACTACACGATCCTAACGATCGGCGACGGCCTAGTGAGTCAGATCCCGGGGCTCATCACGTCGACGGCTACGGCGATCATCATCACGCGAGCTAGTAAGGACGATGAAAATTTCGCCGAAGGCTCGCTAACGCAGCTGCTAGGCGAATATAAAACGCTTTTAATAGTCGGCTTTATACTATTTATCTTTGCTCTAGTTCCCGGCCTTCCGACGCTATCTTTAGGCTTTATCTCGCTTTTGTTTTTAAGTATGGGTTTTATAATGAAAGAAGTAAAAGAGGGCAAGATAAATTTGACCGCCAAGGCCCAAAGCGCAAGCTCTGCTCAAGGCGAAGAAGAAGGGCAGACTGCACCAAAACCCCCTAAAAAAAGCGAAGAAGAAATCGCCCGCGAAGAGGAAGCTAAGATAAACGATATCTTAAAGCTTGAAATTTTAGAGCTTGATCTGGGTTACGGCCTGCTAAAGATCGCCGAAACAGATCTCATCGAGCGCATACGAGCGATGCGCCGAAATATCGCGGCACAGCTTGGCTTTTTGATGCCAAAGATCCGCATCCGCGACAATCTCCAACTACCGCCCAACGAATACCGCTTTAAGCTAAAAGGCGTCGTGATCGGGCAGGGGGAAATTTACGCGGATAAATTCCTCGCGATGGATAGCGGACTAGTTAGCGACAACATCGAGGGCATCCCGACTAAAGAGCCGGCGTTTGGCCTAGACGCGCTATGGATCGATGCGAGCGTGAAGGAGGACGCGATACTAAGCGGCTACACGATCGTAGATCCCGCGAGCGTCATCTCCACGCACATGAGCGAGCTGATAAAACAAAACGCCGCCGAGCTCCTAACTCGTCAAGAGACGCAAAATTTGCTCGACAAGCTAAAATCTGAATACCCCGTAATCGTCGAGGATACGCTACGCATCGCACCTATCGGAGTGATCCAAAAGGTGCTAAAAGCGCTACTAAAAGACCACATCCCGATAAAAGATATGCTAAGTATCCTTGAGGCGCTAAGCGACATCGCCGAGGTTAGCAAGAACCTCGATATGATCGTCGAGCACGTCCGCACCGCGCTTGCTCGCGCCATCACTTCGCTTTACGTCGATGAGGGCGGGCGGTTAAATTTTTACGTGATGGAGCCCGCCGCGCAGCAAAAGCTGATCGACGCCGTGCAGTATAAAGACGGCGCGTATCACCTGATGATAAACGTCTCACAGACGTCGGCGATCGTGCAGGCTCTGCGCGAAGCGAGGGCGAAGCGGCCGATCTCGGAGTACGGCTCGATGATACTTTGCGTGGAGCCTAGTTTGCGTAAATTTATCGCTGATATCTGCGCGAATTTCGCCATAGATATCACGGTGCTTAGCTTTGCCGAAGTCGCTGCAAATACGCCGTTTGAGACGTTAGGCACGATAGAAATATCAAATTTGTAAGGAATAAAATGACTATCCATCACCTCTCGCACACCGATCTGGACGGATACGGCGCGCAGGTAATAACGAATCACTATTTTAAAAACGTTAAATTTTATAACTCAAACTACGGCAAGGAGATCGACGAGAAATTTGATCAAATTTTGGCTCAAATTTTGGATAAAAGCGTAGCCCAGACGCAGTCAAATTTAAGCGGCGGGCAAAATGGCAACTCGCAAAACGTGCCCGAAAATCGCGGCGATGGCGAAGCTGCTAAAAGCGACGAAAAAGCGCTTATTCTGATAACGGATCTAAATTTGACCGTGGAGCAGTGCGAAGCCTACGAGAAGGCGATCGCAAATAAAAACGCTAAAATTTTGCTCCTCGATCATCACCAAAGCGGAGCCGAGTGCGCGAGCAAATTTAGCTGGTATTTTTTAGATAGCTCAAGGTGCGCGACTAAGATCACGCATGATTTTTTCGCTAAAATTTACGGGGTCGATGCTAGCCTAAATCACTTTAGCGACGTCGTAAATGCGGTCGATATCTGGCTAAAAGACGACGTAAATTTTGAAATGGGCAAGGTCGGACTCGGACTCGTCGCAAACGCAAAAGAGATAAATAAAACGATGTTTGAGGCTGAAAATTCGCGCTATCTTTTTTATCTAATCAAACGAGCGCGGGAGTTTTTTGACGCGGGAGACGACTATGTAGGGCTTGACGAGGCGATTTTCGGGTTTAAAAAGGATTTTTTCAAAGAGGATAAAAACGATACGCTAAGCAATCTGGTCTCAGCCTTCGTCGTAAAAAAACTAAGCGAGGAAAAAGAGAAATTTAGCATAAAATATAACGATCTTAACGGCATTTTGACCTACAATATCGGCAACACCTCGGTTATCGGCAACGATTTTTTAGTCGCAAACCCAGATATTGATTTTTTCATCGACGTTACTAGCAAAAAGACTCTGAGCTTTCGCGCTAACGGCAAGGCGGACGTGAGCTTGATGGCTAAAAATTTAGTCGGCGGCGGCGGACACGTGAATGCTAGCGGCGGGCTTTTTGCGGGCTTTAAGGATAGCTTTAGCTACGAGAACGTAAAAGCGCAGATAACCGATCTAATAACCAAAAAAACGATTTTACAAGGATAGAAAATGAAAGAAATAGAACCTACCGTAGACGAGCTAAGCTACGAGCTTTCGATGATGCTAGAGGCTATGCTGTATTATGCCGGCGTGAAAAAAGATAGGCTCGAGGACGCGGCAGAGACCTACATCGAGTGCATCGACGACGCGCTGGAAAACTCTGGCGCCGAGGGCGTGGACGAGGTGCTAGAAGTCGTCGAATATATGAAAAAAAAGCACGCTAAATTTTTCAAATGAAAACTCTAGCGCAAATTTTATTTTTCTCGGCTCTGGCGGCGATGCTGGGCGGTTGCGTGTTTTTAAACGACCGCGGCGTGACGACGAAGTACTATAACGAGTGCAAAGAGTACTACGACGCGACGGGCGTCTATCACAAAGAGTGCCCTAAAAACATCATCGACTGGACGGAGTGATGAGCTTAGAAGCGGCTAGAGCGGCTAAGTCTAGGGAGCTGGCGGGCAAAACCTACGCGCCTTTGATGCGGGAAGTAGAGGAGCTAGCGGCTAAATTTAAGGGACGCGAATTTGAGCTTAAATTTGACGATATAGTCGAGATAAACGCAAATTTAAACCCAGCCCAGCGCGAAGAGACGCTGCAAACGGCGTTAAATTTACGCTCGTGGCGCAAGGGGCCGTTTAAGATAGACGATATCTTGATAGATAGCGAGTGGAGGAGTTTTGTTAAATTTAACCTGCTCGCGCCGCACATGGATCTAGCGGATAAGGTCGTGGGCGATATCGGCTGTAACAACGGTTACTACCTCTTTTGTATGTTGCCCCAGCGCCCCAAAAAACTGATCGGCTTTGATCCGGGCGTAATGAGCTTTTTGCAGTTTAAATTTATCGATGCGTTCGCGCGATCGGGTATAGAGTATGAGCTGCTAGGTGTAGAGCATCTGCCGCACTACGGCGTCAAATTTGACGCGCTATTTTGTCTTGGCGTGCTCTATCACAGAAGCGATCCGGTGCGTACGCTAAAAGAGCTAAAAGGCGCGCTAAATGCGGGCGGCGAGCTCTTTTTGGACACGATGTATCTTGATATGCAGGGCGATTTTGCCCTGAGTCCTAAAAATACATACTCAAAGATACCGAATATCTACTTCGTGCCGACCGTTAGCGCGCTTTTAAACTGGTGTGAGAGGGCGAATTTTAAAGATGCGCAAATTTTAGCCACAAAGCCGACGGACGCGCACGAGCAGCGAAAAACAGAGTGGATCTTGGGGCAGAGCTTGGGCGATTTCCTCGATCCTGCAGATCCTACTCGTACGGTCGAGGGCTATCCCGCGCCAAAACGGGTCTATCTAAAACTAAGCGTATAAAGGTAAAAAATGGACGAAAATATATATAAAGACGGCGGTAGCGAGGATACGATACTGCCTGAGGATGAAAACCCTTTTCGCAACGAGCTAAAAACCTCGCCGAATATAAAAACCAGCTTAAGCGGCACCGTGACCGAACTGGGGTCAAACCAGGCAAAAACGAATTTTTTTGCTAGCGAAGAGATGGCGTCTGATGCCGAAGGGCTTATCCACAGCGGTTTTGTTTTCTCAGCGGCTAGCTATGCGGCGATGGCTGCGGTAAACGAAACCTTCAGCGTCGTGATAGGGGCTAAGATACATTTTTTTGCTCCGTCTAAGATCGGCGAAAACGTGGAATTTGTTGCTAGTGCTCAGTTTAACGATAGCGCTAAACGCGAAGTTAGAGTGATCGGCAAAACGCGCGATATTAAGGTTTTTGAGGGTACGTTTCAAGTGGTTGTTTTAGAAGATCATGTATTTAAAATTTATAAAGCTAACATCCAAAAACAAGCCGCCCAAAGACAAAGAAGCCGAGCAAAAGCCGAGGAAGAGGCGCAAAATTCTTAATTTTGCCTAAATTTAAAAGATTTTAATATTTCTTTTGACAAGCCTAACGGAAAATCGGCTTAAATTTACACTAAATTTAAGCAAAAGGTGCAGATGAAATATGCATTTTTGCGTTATTGATAGTTTACACATCCGTCGGTAAATCGCGGGAGGAATGATTTAAATTCACACTAAATTTAGAGTGGGGCGTTATAATTTTGTCAAATTTGGTTTAAGGGTTTTTGCTGCGTTTGCGAATTGCAGACGAGCGCTTTTGAAAGAGATTTTTGTCGTACTCGTAGCTTCAAGCAGAGGAAATTTTATCCAGGGCAGGCTCCAGCCTAGCCTTGGTTAATTTTCCGCACGTTTATCGCCTTGCGATACTTTGCATTATCGCTTTACGTTTAAATTTGAAGCTAAATTTACAAATTTTGAGTTGCCAAGACCCGCACCTTGAAAATGTAAATTTAAAGTCGCTACGCAACAGCGTTAAAATTAACCTACACCAAGTGCAGCAACATCTCACGTGCAGTGGGGATGGTTGGGGTTTTTGCGTCGCTTCACTCGTAACTGCAAGCAGACAGTAAGTAGTTCTGCTCGCAGTTACGAGCCGCAGGCAAAGTAAAGCCCTTCCGCCTCCCAAAAAAGAATTTGCCTGATGACAAATTTTGAAGTTTAAAGGCGAGGGTCTGGGTGCGTAAAATTTAAAACCGTCAAATTTGAAGTCAAATTTGCGCGAATCAAATTTAATCAAAAATTTAAGCCACAAGGAGCGAAAATGCTTGGCAAAACGTTAAAGACAGTTGGAATAGTCGGCGCTTTGGCGCTATTTTTAGGTATATTTTTAAATTTACAAGGAGAACAGATGAATCATAAAACAAAAGAGCCTGCGGCCGCGAACAAAACGATCGTGCTAGCGGGCGGGTGCTTTTGGGGCACGGAGGCCTATCTCAAGCAGCTTCCGGGCGTAGTTAGCACCTACACGGGCTACGCAAACTCAAAGGTGCCAAACCCTAGCTACGAGCAGGTCTGCACGGGCGACACGAACGCCGCCGAAGCCGTCTGGGTCGAATACGACGAGTACGTGATCGACCTGCCGCATTTGCTCAAATTTTACTTTAACACCATAGATCCCACCAGCCTAAACAAGCAAGGCGGCGACCGCGGCACGCAGTACCGTACGGGCATCTACTACACCGATGCGGCGGACGAGGCGGCGATCAGAGCCTTTATCACCGAACAACAAAAAAACTACAAAGCACCCATCGTAACGGAGGTCGCGCCGCTAGAAAATATCTACAAAGCCGAGGAGTATCACCAGGACTATCTGGACAAAAATCCGCACGGCTACTGCCACGTGACCTTTGAGAGCCTACCTAAAAAAGGCGAAATTTTGAGCGACAAAAAGCGCGATATGAAGCAAAATTTGCAAAACTACAAAAACAAAGACGACGCAACGCTAAAAAATGAACTAAGCGCCATCTCATACGACGTCGTAAAGCACGCCGCGACCGAGCGACCGCACAGTAGCGAGCTAAACGACGAGGAGCGTATCGGCATCTACGTCGATATCACTAACGGTCAGCCGCTTTTTAGCTCGTACGATAAATTTGATGCGGGCTGCGGTTGGCCGAGCTTTACTAAGCCGATAGATGCAAGCCTAATCGCCGAAAAGTCCGATCTATCGCACGGCATGGTGCGCACCGAGGTCAAAACCGCGATGTCGGACTCGCACTTGGGGCACGTATTTGACGACGGTCCGAGCGACAAAGGAGGGCTAAGATACTGCATAAACGGCGCTGCGCTGAGATTTGTGCCAAAGGAGGAGATGGGGGAGCAGGGGTATGGGTATTTGATACCGTATCTTGACGCGCAGTATTCTGCCAAGTGAGGCTTGTCTTTTTGAGACGGCTTGTCTCGTGAGCGCTTTTTGCGGAGTTTGTAAAATTTTGGCTCGATGAACTACGCGTTCTATCTTCGCCAAAATTTTACTGCACAACCCCAAAAATCATCTCACGATACTTCGCCTTATTGTTTTGCGTTCAAATTTGAAGTCGAATTTGTAAATTTCGGCTTCAAATTCTACCCACCGAGACCAGCACCGCAAAAACGTTAAATCTTGTTTTTATGCCTTATTGCGAGTAAAACCTTGCTCGTCCTCAAAGAAAGAATTTAAGAGATTTAAATTCGGCGGAAGTTTATCCTTTATACTCTTTTAGCGCCTTTATCCCTTCGCACTCTTTTAGTTCCGCAAAATCGACGTGCAGTTTTTCGTGGATTTTAAAAATTTGCACTCCGACGTCGGTAAAATCGCGGTAATAATCCTTAAAATTTGGGTCGCATTTCGACAGCTCGATAAAATTTTTAACCAGCTCGCCGGCTTCTTTTACCATATTTACTATCAGCTCATCGCTTTTTTGTAGTAAATTATTTACACTTTCATCCATTAGCATTCTCTCCTTGTGCTGCTACATTCGCATCTATTTGCTTTTATATTTGGCTGTTTTTTCGCAGTAGTAAATGATATAGATAAATGTTATCATAGAAATATTTATCTCATTCTTAAGAAACAATACGCGGCAGTAAAATTGAAATATATGTCGGCATTTTCGTAGCGCAAGCTTTAGCGAGTAAATTTAAAAATAGTCGCTAAAAAGATAAGCGGTAAAATTTAAATCCAAGCAGCAAAACCTAGTTAAATTTGCCGCTTGGATTTACTTTTAAATTCGGCGAGCATCAAATTTGCCCGCCAAATCAAAAGCCAAAATCAAAATTTAAACCGTCGCCCCTTCGTTCATCGCGGCGTATTCTTCAAAGGTTCCTTTAAAATCGACGATCTCGCCGTTTCCTTTGAGGTGGATGATGCGGTTAGCGAAGGCGTCGATGAGCTCTCTGTCGTGGCTCACGCAGATGACGTTGCCGCCGAATTTATACAGCGCCTCGCCTAGAGCGATGATGGCTTCGAGGTCGAGGTGGTTGTTTGGCTCGTCTAGTACGAGCAGGTTGCCGCGCTCTAGCATCAGGCGGCTTAGCATCAGTCGGTGCTTCTCGCCGCCGCTTAGGCTGCCGACGGCTTTTTCCTGCTCGGCGCCGCTAAATAGCATCCTGCCTAGGCACTTGCGGATCTCGTCTAGGTCTTTGTTATTTTCGTCTTGCAGCCACTCGTAGAGCTTTAGCTCGCCGGTGATTTTGTTTGTCGTGTCCTGCGCGAAGTAGCTAGGCTCTATCGTCGCGCCCACGTGCACGTCGCCGCTATCTGGAGCCACATCGCCGATGATGATTTTAGCCAGCGTGCTTTTGCCTACGCCGTTTGCGCCGATGATAGCGACTTTGTCGTTCTTTTCGAGCTTGAAGCTAAAATTTTCAAACAAAACCTTGTCGTATTTTTTGCTTACGCCGCGCACCTCTAGGATCTCGTTGCCGATGTCGCGCTTGGTGCGGAAAAGTATGCTAGGATCGCGTCTGCTTGATACCTTGATCTCCTCGATGTCGAGTTTGTTTAGCTGTTTTTGGCGGCTCGTAGCTTGGCGGGCTTTGCTTGCGTTTGCCGAGAATCGCGCGATAAATTTCTCCAGCTCCTCTTTTTCTTTTAGTTTTTTGTCGCGCTCCATCTCGTGCTGTTTAGCAACCAGCGTCGAGGCGATGTACCAGTCGTCGTAGTTGCCGGCAAACTGCCTGATTTTCTTAAAATCCACGTCCAGGATGTGCGTGCAAACCGCGTTTAAGAAGTGGCGGTCGTGGCTGATTAGCACCATAGTGCCTTCGTGGCGGTTTAGCTCGTTTTCTAGCCACTTTATGCTCTCGATATCAAGGTTGTTGGTCGGCTCGTCAAGGAAAAGGATGTCGGGCTTTGGAAATAGCACTTGAGCGAGCAGGACTTTAAATTTATCCGAGTTTTCCACCTCGCTCATCGGCTTTTCAAAGTCGCTAAAACCAAGCGAGCTTAGGATTTTCTCGATCCTGACCTCGTACTCGTAGCTAGGATCCTCCTCGGCGCTTATCATCTCAAGCTGCGCTAAACGGTCGTTTACGGCGTCGGTAAACTCCTCGCTCATGTAGAGTTTTTCTTTTTCTTTTACTGCGTCGTAGAGGCGTTTGTTGCCGTATAGCACGGTGTCTTTGACGCTAAAGTTTTCAAACGCGAACTGATCTTGACCTAGCACGCCTACTTTTAGCCCGTTTTCGATGACGATCTCGCCGCTGTTTGCTTCGATCTCGCCTGCAAGGATTTTTAGAAACGTCGATTTTCCTGCACCGTTTGCGCCGATGAGTCCGTAGCGGTTGCCGCGAGTGAGCTTTAGATTTACGTCCTCAAATAGCAGTTGCGCGTTAAATCTCATTAATAAATTTTTGACTTCAAGCATATTTTTCCTTAAATTTGACTTTTTAAACCGTAGATTTTGCCAAAAAGTCGTTTAAAATCAGTATAAACTTCGGTAAAAAAGCGTTTTTTCGGTTTTTTAAAAGCGTAATTGCTTAAATTTGCTCTTGCTACGCGATTTTTTGCTAAAATTTTGGCATTAACGGCAGGATATAGCGTGCGGCGCGATGAAAATTTAGCGTTTGCGCGGCTAAATTTTAGCGTTTTTGGATACAAAATTCGCCAAAGATAAATTTAAAGGACAAAAGTGAAAACTATTTTTCGGCTTTGCGTGATATTTTTAGTAGTCTACGTCGCGGTTTTGGCGTTGCTTTATTTTTTTCAAGAGAGGCTGATATTTTTCCCGAGCAAGCTTGAGCCAAACCATGATTTTAGCTTTGATCGGCCGTTTGAGGAGATAAGACTAGACGCGGAGGGCACGTGGATAAGCGGGCTTAAGTTTTTAGCGCAGAGTAGGGACGGCGGGCAAATTTACAGCGACGCGCGCGATGCGAACGGCGAACGAAAAGCGAAAAACGGCGCGGCGATATTTTTCCACGGAAATGCTGGCAATCTGCAAGGCTGGGGCAAGTACGCGCGGCATTTTACGGATTTGGGCTATGATTTTTATCTATTTGACTACCGAGGCTACGGCAAGAGCGGCGGCGAGATAGGCTCACAGGAACAGCTTTATGCGGATGCGGACGCGATGATGCAGCTGGTTTTGCGGGAGTATGATGCGGGCGAGGTCGCGGCGGTGGGCTACTCGGTAGGTAGCGGACTGGCGGCTCGCGCGGCGCAGAAATACGGCGCTAAGCGGCTAGTTTTGATCGCGCCTTATTTTAGCCTAGAGGAACTAGCGCAGGAGAAAATGCCGTTCGTGCAGAAATTTTTAATCAAATACAAAATCCCTACGTTTGAGTTTGTCGGCGGTTTTGGCGGGCCGGTGACGATATTTCACGGCGAGCACGATGAGCTAATCGGCGTGGATAACTCGCGCAGGTTGCTTAAATTTCTAAAACCCGGAGATAAAATTTACGAGCTAAATGCCGGGCACAACGATATCCTAGGCCTAAGCGAGCTTTGGGAAAAATTAGCGCAGAGGCTTAGCGAGTAGGGCGGGGTTGTGGCGGTAATTTTGATAAAGTAGACTGGAGTTTGGCCGTTTAACGGCGGATTTGCTCGCTCGGATCATCCTTGTCCTTGCAGCGTAACGGCTAAATATCGGTGAGCAAGGAAACAAATAAAAAATCCTAAATATATTTGGAAGCTTAAAAGGCGAGACTAAACTCGCCGTATGGGCGACGGCAGCAAAGATTTTCGTTAAATTTAGATAAACCGTGCGGCAAGGTAAATTTAACCAAATTGCAACGGTCATCTAAAATCAAGACGATAAATGATCGCTAGTTCTTAAATTTTATCGCATAAGGCGTCCAAAATAATTTTAAACCAATGTTTAGTCTAAGGCTATTTTGCATAGATAAAAAGGCGAGCTAGAGTATCTTGGCTCGCCCGTAACCCTTAGGCGTAAATTTAGCTTTTAAACTACTTAAAAGCGTCGTTTATTTTACCGCTTTTTCGGCATTTTTCGCGCTCGGCTTCGATCCTCTTTTTGGCCTCCGCGCCTTTGGCAAGCACGCTTTCGTCTATCAAAACGCTCGGCAAATTTAGCATAATAGCGTTATGGGAACCGCTAAAACCGCCTAAATTTTGTCCGAAATCTTTTCTGACACGATCGTTTTTGCTATTTATGTCTCCGCCTTCGCAGTGAAAGTGCGCTCCGCCATTTGAACAATGGCATTTTATCTCCATATCTTCGTCGTATATGCGTTCATCCATAAAGTAAACATTTTTATTTAAATTTATGCTACTGATTGGATTATAAACTAGTGCGGCCAAAATTTTATTGCCGTGCGGATTTGACACTTCCCAGCGCACGGCGCGATAGGAGCTTAGCATCACCATGAGCGGTTTTTGCGATTTGTCTAGCGTTACGACTACCTTATTATCCTGTGCGCCGCTTTCGTAAACGGCAGCTAGCCAGATATCAAATTTTTGACCTTTTAGTTTTGTGATGACTTCGCTTTGTTTGTAAAATTTAGGTTCATCTTTAAAATCTACTAAAAGGCTAGTCGTGTGCCAGTTGTTGGCGAACCAAACTTCTATCTTGTGGCGTCCCTTGTTAAATTTATGAATAAGCGCTTTGCTTCCGGCGTTTTCGGAATCAAATATCTGCTCTCCGTCCACCGCGATACGTAAATTTGCCCAGCTAAAATCGGCTAAAATCATCTTTTGCACGTCTTGTTTGAAATCGAAATTTCCAACCCAGTAGGCGATAAAATTTTGCGAAGGTATCTTATGAAACTCGTCGTAAGCGAAATTTAAATTTACACTTTCGACCGTTTCAGAAAGAACCACGTTTTTTGAATCGTCTTTATTTAGATAAAAGGCCAAAAATTTACCCGTAGGTATCTGTTTGCCCGCTGTGATTTCGCTCGCCCACTTTTGTGCGTCGTTAGCGTTTGCTACCGCAAAAAATATGCAAAATGCCAGTAAAAACATCCGTAAAATTTTAATTTTTTCTCCTTTAAATTTTATTTTTCGTAGTTTACCAAAACGTAGTTGAATGTTAAATTTTACGTGCGCCTCAGTTGTGAATTTTATAGATTTATTTTAGCGCATTTAAATTTTATGCTCGGTCGCAAATTTATCGTTTGGTTATGTTTGCGACGCGTATAGTAAAGCTAGATTAGGGAGTGATCTCGGGTTGGACGGACTGCAGAATCGTATAAAATAAAAATCTTGATTATTAATATTAATTAAAGCAAAAAAGAATATACTACACATTATCCTTTGGAAGGTGTAATCATGAATTCGCAAACTAAAGAGCGTTTCGGTTTGGCTGCATTGCTAGGCATTCCTATCGGCATTATGTCAGCTTTCGTTAAATGGGGCGGGGGAATTTCCGCTGCCGCCGCGCAGCCCCAAAGATATATTTGACGCCGCTTGCGGCTCTCTTATTAGAGCGGCGGATCAGACCAAATTGCTCGCGTAATTTTCTAAACCCGCCGTATATATTTTTACGCGATTATTTGGGTATTATAGGGCCCGTATGCCGCGATTTACGAATTTGCGGGGCATGCGTTTAACTACGTGCATTTTACGCATATTTTATTTTTGATCGTTTTTGTGGTAGCCTACTGTGTGCTTGCGGAAAAATTCCCAAAAATCACGCTTTGGCAAGGCGTTGCGGCCGGTATTTTAGTTAATATCGCCGTTCACGTGATTACTTTGCCTATCCTCGGCCTTACGCCGCCGCTTTTAACGCTGCCTTGGTACGAGTACGTTTCTGAGTTTGTCGGACACGCGCTATGGTTTTGGTCTATCGAGATTATAAGGCGAGATTTGCGAAATCGCATCACGCACGGGCCTGATCCGGCTGATTGCTGCGATTCTTGCTGCTCGAAATAGCTTTATTTTCCGCCTAAATTTCGGGCGGAATTTTATCATTTTTTAAAATTTAAATTTATTTGACCCTTTTTTACCTTAAGTAGATACGATTTTATCAAGCTTCTATCAAAAATGTTTTACGAGTTGCTTTGGTAGCTTATCCGCAAATTTACCGATACTACCGGTAGTGCGGGTTTGTTTTAAAGGCTATAAAAGTCCGAAAACGGCGTAAATTTATTGCTTTGCTTATGGCGATTTAGTGCTAAAATTAGCCGATTTTTGCGATTTTGATCGCGATTTTTGTATATGGATTTGAAGGGTTGCATTTGTACGGCGGCGAACTTGTTTAATTTTTGCTTGTAGACAAAACGCTTCTGCTAAATTTTATCTGTTATAGATTTAAAAATAGCCGCATAAAATAGCGTAAAACGGGTGGGGTAAAGCATAAATTTTTTGGTCAAATACGGCGATAAATTTACCGGCTATTAAATTTAGGCACGACTTTAAATAGCATTTAAAACGGAGCAAACAAACCAGAGGCATATCGAGAGCTAAATTTAGCCCTCGATGTAGTTTTTGAGTTTTCTACCGACTTTTGGGTGTTTTAGCTTTTTGATGGCAGAGCTTTCGATCTGACGGACGCGCTCTCTGGTTACGTTTAGCTCTTTGCCGATCTCCTCTAGAGTGCGGTCGCTCTCGTCATCGAGTAAGCCAAATCTCATCCTGATGACGGCTTTTTCGCGCTCGTTTAGCTGATCTAACACCTCGTCTATCTGCTCTTTTAGGTCGTTTTTTAGTATATGATCCATCGGACTTAGCGAGTTTCTATCCTCGACAAAATCTCCGAATTTACCGTCGTCTTCGTTGCCGATCGGAGCTTCTAGACTGATAGGCTCTTTGGTGATTTTTATGACTTGTTTTATCTTGTCCGCACTTAGTCCGACCTCTTTTGCTATGACGCTTATATCCGGTTCCTTACCCTCTTCTTGGAGATATTTGCGATTAATTTTGTTGATACGGTTTATCGTTTCTATCATGTGGATAGGGATACGTATCGTACGGGCTTGATCGGCGATGGCGCGGCTGATGGCCTGGCGTATCCACCACGTCGCATAGGTTGAAAATTTATAGCCTTTTTTATACTCAAATTTATCAACCGCTTTCTTTAGGCCGATGTTGCCCTCTTGGATGATATCTAAAAACGGCAACCCGCGGTTCGTATAGCGCTTGGCTATGCTTACGACTAGGCGCAAATTCGACTTCGCCATCCTAGCTTTTGCTTCGTCGGAGATCTTTTTACCGCGTTTTATCTGCTCTAAAATTTCTTTTAAAAGTACCGGATCAAGGTTAAATCCGCTCTTGCTAGCCTCTTTTGTCGCAAACAGTTTTTTGATCTCTACGTAGGTTGAGACCATCGTAGCTTCGGGAACTCTCGCGATGATGTCGTCTTTGCTTAGCTTGATGATATCTTTTAGGATCGATTTGTGATTTTTCTTTAGTTCGTCGCTAAACATCGGTAGCTTGTACTCGAGCCTTTTTAGTTCTCTATCAAATTCATCGTCGCTTTTTAGCGCCGTTTCCATTGATTTTACTATCTCGGTTATGAGCTTGCTCGTCGGACCTAGATCCATTAGTTTGTCTTTTAAAATTTTCTTTTTAAACGCGAGCGTAAGCTTGGCTAAAAATTCATCCTCTATCTCGGCGTCATTTTGTTTATTTGCCGTTTTTAGCCACTCTTTTTTTGCTTTTTCTAGAGCCTTAAAGCTCTCGATTACTTTTTCGGCTCGCTTATCGTCTTTTTTGCTATGCTTTTTAGGCTTTGTTTCCTTCTCTTCGCCGTCTTCGCCGTCGTTTTCTATATCCTCGTCTTCTTCCTCGTCGTCGATATCTTCGCTTTCGCCGTCGCTACCTTCGCCCTCGTCGTCAAAACTTCTAAAAAGCTCTTTTACGCGGCGTTCTCGGTTGATTAGCGGTTCTTTGTAGTCTAAGATAAAGTCTATAAGATATGGTACCGAGCAAAACGCGTCGATGATTATGTCTTCGCCGAGTTCTATTTTTTTACTGATTTCGACTTCTTCTTCTTTAGTTAGTAGCGCGATTTGACCCATCTCACGTAGATACATACGCACTGGACTGTCTGAGCGCGACCACTCGAGCAAGTCGTTTTCGTTTGCGAGGTCGAATTCCTCTTCTAGATTATCGTCGGCTAACTTCGCTAACTCTTCGCGGCGTTTTTTTGCGTCCTCAATATTTCGCATTTTTGCGATTTCGGCGGAGGTTATGAGCTTTACTTTGTTTGCTTTGGCTAGAGCCTCTATTTTTTTAGCGACCATAGCCGTAGGAGCTTTGTCTAAAAATTTAACCAGTTTTTCATACGTGACATAGCCTTTTGCGTTTTCCTTAAAAAGCTCTTCGACCTGCGTCAATGCTTCTTTTTTTGCAGTACTCATTGGGGGTTCCTTTTTTGTAGAAAAAACGGATTATACCCAAATTTTTTTAAATTTTGATAAAAATATGAAAAATAGGGCGTTTTAGTTTGTTAAATGCAGCTTTAAATTTTACGCTTTTGTCGGTATGAGTTTGGCTGATTTGCGGCGCTTAAAGTAAAACTCGCTAAATTTAACAAAAATTTGAGTTTAGTTTAGAGCGTGAGTCGGAAAGGGCTTTTAATGCGATGTCTCGTAAAATTCGCCTATTTCGGGCTTACGGCCTTGTTGTTTATTAGCTTTAGGCTATCTTTTGCGTCAAATTGCGTCGCGTACTTTTTGAGATTTTCGCACGAGGTTTGTAAATTCTCTTGTTTGCAAACGCCGTTATTTAGCAGAAACTTAACCATGACCTCGCAATCTAATATCGCGGCTAGATTTGTAAAAATTTCCAGCTCTTTAGCCTCAAATTCGCTAAGCGGTTTAAATTTTAGCAGCTCCTCGAGGTAGCGCATTTTATCGTGGTAAAACTCTGTAAATTTTGCGGTTTTTGCAAACTGCCTTATTTTTGGATCAAGCGGAGCGTTTGCGATCGGCGAGGCGCCGTTTTGACCCATAAAAATAGCTATCCCGCCGGCCACGCAAAGCATCGTTTCTTTGTCGCCGCGCGCGCCCTTGCTAAGAAGGTGGCTAAAAATCTCAAACGCTTCGGCATTGCAAGCCGTGCGCAAAAGCTCGGGCGAGCCGATATCCGCGCCGTTTGCTACGAGTAGGTCGATGAGTCGTATTGCTTCTTTTTGATCGAATTTATATTTGCCCCCCGGATCTATGCCAAACGCGATAACCGCGTCAAGAGGGGCGAAAATCATAAATTTGTAGTTGAGACCCGGCTTAAATTTGAGCGCCTTTTTTATACGTTCAAAGTCGAATTTGCCCGTTTTTATGATTTTTGCGTTGTAGATAAACGGCGAAAAAAGGCGGTCGTTAAATTCGCCGTATTCCTCGTTTACGCGGTGCGGGTTTTGCGATAAAAACTCCAAAATTTGATCAAGCCCCGCGTCTATTTGCTTGCTTGTGGCATTTTCGTCGAAAAAAATCTCAAAACGAGGCTCCGGCAAATTTGATGCAAATAAAATTTGAGCTAAAACCATAAATATAACGGCACACCTTTTCATAAATCCTCCTAAAATTACGACTTTTACGAGGCGGTTAAATTTGGCTAGCGACTTTAAGGGTTAAATTTGCTCGCGGTAAATTTGGCTCAAATTTTAGCTGAAAAGTTCGTCAAATTTACGCGCGCGGCAAAATTTATGATAAAACGGTGTTTAAATCGCCGCTTTTTACCTCTCGTTATCTAGCGTCTCTTGCATTTTCGCCCGTGCGTTTTCGAGCCACTCGGGCTCGGCGGTGTCGATAAGATCTAGGCAGATGATTTTGATTTTGCCGTTTTTAAAGCTAAAGCTCTTCACGTCCATTATGTCCGAGCCCACGATCACGACTGGTTGGATTTTTAGATTTAGTTTGTCGGCAATAATTTTTGCACCGCCTTTAAACGGCAAAAGCTCCTTTGAGTGCGAGCGCGTTCCTTCCGGGAAAATAGCTAGCACGCGCCCCTTTTCGACGCGGTCTTGCGCGTCTTTTACGAGCTTGATGAGCGAGCGTTTGTTCTCGCGCTCGACTGAAATCATCTGCGGCACGTGGATAATCTGTCCGATGACGGGTAGGTCGGCGATCTCTTTTTTGGCGATCCAGCAGAGATTTTTAGGATATATTTCTTCTAAAACGACGATATCTAGCATACTTTGGTGGTTCATGATGATCATATTTGCGCGCTCGTCGAATTTGCCGATGACTTCGAGCGAGTAAAAGCCGAAAAATCGCTGACTCCTGCCCCAAAATTTCCTCACGGCGTGGATGTGCTTTTTAAAAAGCCACATGAAAAATACGACTAAAAGTATGCTAATGAGAAACTCGACCGCGAAATACGCGGCCTTTATCCTAGAAAATATCATCTTTTTTAACCCAGCCTATCTTGCCGTCGTCTAGTAAAATTTTGACGTAGTCCTCGCGTTCGCCGAGGATCTCGACTTTTTCCTCCGCTTTTGAAGTGTAGAATATGCTCGAGTTTTGCGTAGGCAAAATTTTTACGTTTATGTTTTGTTTTAGCGTCGCGCCGCCAAACGGGTTGTAGCTGTAAAGGATATAAGCTCCAAGGCCGACTACGACGACGAGAAATATCGCATCGCGCTTAAACAAAAACGTGATCAAAAATATACCGAAAAGCGCATAAACTCCGATATTTTTGTAAATTTCAAATTTACTTTGCTTTGGATTTAGCCCGATTTGCGTGCTGATCTCGTCGTCCTCCACGACTACCGGGAGCGAAAAGCTCACGAAATCTTTTTTGGCGAGACTAAAGTAGTTAAAATCTATCGAGGTTTTTTCGGGCGAAAATATCGCGAAATAATATCCGCTTTGCGCGTCAAATTCTCCGCTCGTGGAGTCCACGCCTTGTTTGATGATGTCCTTATCCTCGATGAAAAAGTCCGCTATGTTGCCTTTTTGCGCATTTACTTCGACGATCATGATGAGATTTTTGTCGTCAAATTTGTTGGTTTTGTATTTTTTGACTTCGAGATTTTGGGCGACGACGTGGTTGTATTTCTCGCCGCTTTTTAGCGCTACGATTTTAGGTAGCGAAAGCGTCAAATTTGCCGTCTGGAAAAACTCGCCGTTGCGCTTTAAATTTACCGTGATTTTTGGATTTTGCACGGCTTGAGCGGAGGCCTCGGCGTAAATTTGAGCCTTATAAACGCCCTTGCCGTCGTTATCCCAGCGTAAATTTGAGCTTAGCCATTTTAGATTTTCGGTTTCGGGCAAAATGGTTTGCAAATCTACCGCGATATTATCCTGGATATCGACCGAGAGCGTAAAGCTAAAAATTTGCCCTACGTAGACTTGCTTTGGCGCATTTAGAGCCTTGATAATGATATCGTTTGGCTGCACGCGCTCGTAGAGCTGGCTATCTTTTAAATTTAACTCGGGCTCGTTCGTAGGAGCGATATTTTGCGGGATAGGTTGGCGCAGATGCGTGCCGCCTTGGTTGCTTGCGGTTTGGCTTTGTGTTGCGGGGATTCTGTCTTGAGTGGCCGCGCTTTGCGTCTGGCTAGGAGCTCTATTTTGCGCGCTTGGCGCTTTATTTTGCAAATCCGGCTTTTGCGCGGGCGTTTGCGGAGCAGGCTTGATCACTTTTTGGCTTTGCTCGTCGCCCATCATATCAAATACGCTAGGCTCGGTGGCCGTGCAAGCTAAAACAAATACAGTAAAAAAGGCTAAAAAGGGCTTTAGCAAACTAGCCCTTTTAGCATCTTTAGTCCATCATCCGTTCCTAAAAACTTCTCGCAGGCGCGCTCCGGATGAGGCATGAGGCCGAATATCTTTTTGTTCTTATCGCAAATTCCAGCTACCTCGTCGACCGAGCCGTTTGGATTTAGCTCTGCGCCGTTTGCGTCGCAGTATTTTAGCAGTACCTGATCGTTGTCGTAGAGGCCTTTTAGCGTCGCTTCGTCAGCGTAAAAGTTACCCTCGCCGTGAGCGATCGGGATGTTTACGATCTCGCCGACGCTCAAATTTGATAGAAATTTATTTGCATTTGAAACCACTTTTAGATAGTGGTATTTTGAGATGAAGCTTAAATTTTCGTTTCGTCTCATCGCGCCCGCGAGTAGTTTTAGCTCGCACAGCATCTGAAAGCCGTTGCAAATGCCAAGCACGTATCCGCCTTTTTGCGCATGTTTTACAACCGCACTCATCGCCGGGCTAAATTTAGCGATAGCTGCCGTGCGTAGGTAGTCGCCGTAGCTAAATCCGCCCGGAAGTACGATAAGATCGGCATTTATCTCGCTTTCTTTGTGCCAGATTATCTGCGTCTGGCAACCCAAAAGCTCAAAAGCGTACTTCGTATCTTGCTCGCAGTTCGTGCCCGGAAACAAAACGATGGCGACTTTCATTTTGCGCTCTCGCATTTATCGTTCAAATTTATCTCGTAGTCCTCGATGACGGTGTTTGCAAGTAATTCCTCGCACATTTTAGTTAGCTCCTTGCGCGCTTCGTCTTTGCTTGCGGCGTTTATATCCAGCACGATTTGTTTGCCTATTCGCACGCCGCTTATGTTGTTAAATCCAAGCGATCCGAGCGCGTGCTCGACAGCCTTTCCTTGCGGGTCTAAAACGCCGTTTTTTAGGGATACGTTGATGATAGCTTTCATTTTAAACCTTAGATAAAATTCTTTTTAAAACTTCTTCGTAGGCGACTTTTACGCTACCCAGATCTTGGCGAAATCTATCTTTATCGAGTTTTTCGTTCGTAGTCGCGTCCCAAAAGCGGCAGCTATCCGGACTGATCTCGTCTGCTAGCAGGATATTTCCGTCCTTATCGACACCGAATTCGACTTTAAAATCGACTAATTTTAAGTTTCTGTCTGCGAAAAATTTAAAGAGGATAGCGTTTATCTCGCGTCCCATGTGTTTTAGTCTGTCAAGGTCGTTTTCGCTCTTAACTAGGCCCATAATTAGACAGTGTTCGTCGTTTACGAGCGGATCGTGTAGATCGTCGTTTTTGTAGTAAAACTCTACCAATGGAAACGACAAAACCGTGCCTTCTTTTATCGCGAGGCGCTTCGTTAGCGAGCCGGTTGCGATGTTTCTCACGACTACTTCAAGCGGGATGATTTCGCATTTTTTCACGAGCTGTTCGGTGTCGCTTAGAGTTTCGACCAGGTGAGTCGGTATGCCTTTTTCTTTTAAAAGATTAAAAAGCTGCGTCGAAATTTTGTTATTTAACGCGCCTTTGCCGGCTTCATTGCCTCTTTTTTGCGCATCAAAGGCGGTTAGATCGTCTTTAAATTCCGCTATTAGCAAGTTCGCATCGTCCGTTGCGAACATCTTTTTTCCCTTGCCCTCGTAGATCAGCTCTTTTTTTTGCATTTTTGCACTCCTTATTTTAGCTGTAAAATTTTGATCGCGTCAATCGCCGATTTTAGTTGTATATCGTCGTTTACGTTAGGCTCGGGTAGTATAGGGGTATTTTCGGTGGTGGTGGGTGGGGTGTTTGGGGTGGTGGGTGGGGGGGTTGTGGGGGGGGGTGGGGGGGATGACGCGGGAGACGGTGGCTTGGGAGACGCCGTAGAGCTCGGCGAGCAGCTC
>CAURKB010000016.1:0-23787 GCA_963525315.1 uncultured Campylobacter sp.
CGCGCCGCCGTCATCGTTTATATTTTCGATTATCTCCCACAACCTAGCCGCCGCTTTTTCGTAGCGTTTAGCCGTGACGGAGTTTGGCTCGTAAAAGCTCACCGGCTTGCCGCTGTCGCCGCCGACTCTAACGGCAGGCTCGATAGGTATCTCGGCCAACACTTCGGTGTTATAAGCTTTTGCCACTTCCTCGGTCGTGCCTTTGCCAAATATATCGTACTCCTTGCCGCTTTCGGGGCAGATAAAGCCGCTCATATTTTCTATTACGCCGGCGATCGGTATGTGAAGCTTTTCAAACATATCAAGTGCTCTTTTGCTATCATCAAGCGCCACTACTTGCGGCGTCGTGACGCACACGCCCGCAGTCACCGGTACGCTTTGAGCTAGAGTTAGCTGCGCGTCGCCCGTTCCCGGAGGCATATCGAGAAACAACACGTCCAGCTCGCTCCAAAATACGTCTTTTAGCAGCTGCTCGATAGCTTTCATGATCATCGAGCCGCGCCAGATGAGGCTCATGCCTTCTTCCATTAGCACGCCCATGCTCATCATCTCGACGCCGTGAGTTAGGATCGGTTTTAGCTTGTTGCCGACGACTTGAGGCTGCGTGCCTACTTCGCCGAGCATTCTAGGGATGTTTGGACCGTAGATATCGGCGTCTAGGATGCCCACTTTTTTGCCTAGCTTCGCCATTGAGATAGCTAAATTTAGCGTCGTAGTGCTCTTACCCACGCCGCCTTTGCCCGAGCTTACCATTACGAAATTTTTGATCTGCGGAGCGATATTTTTACCGCTTTGAGTGTTGCTTTTTTCCTCGGGGATTTTTGGTTGGATGATGCTAACAACGCACTCGTTTGAGCCCATCACGCGCTTTATGTCGGTTCGCAGCTCGTTTGCTACGTCCGGATTTGAGCTTACGATCTCGACCTCGATTAAAATTTTTTCGCCGATTTCGACGTTTTTTACGAATCCAAAGCTCACGATATCTTTCTCAAAGCCCGGATATATCACGCCTTTTAGTCTATTTAAGACATCCTCTTTACTTAACATTTTTCTCCTTCATTAGATTTTTCGAAATTTTATACGCGCAAAATTTAGGCCCGCACATCGAGCAAAATTCCGCCTTTTTAAACGACTCTTGCGGCAAGCTCTCGTCATGTAGCTCGCGCGCTCTCTCGGGATCTAGGCTTAGCTCAAACTGCCTGTTCCAGTCAAAAGCGTATCTAGCGTCGCTCATCGCGTGATCTCTCTCTATCGTGCCTGCCTTGCCTAGCGCGACGTCGGCTGCGTGAGCGGCGATCTTGTGCGCTACGATGCCTTCTCTCACATCGTTTGCGTTTGGCAAACCGAGGTGTTCTTTAGGCGTCACGTAGCACAGCATCGAGGCTCCGTAAAAGGCCGCCATCGTCCCGCCGATAGCCGAAGTGATGTGATCATACCCCGCGCCGATGTCCGTAGGCAGCGGTCCTAGCACGTAAAAAGGCGCGCCGTGGCACAGCTCGCGTTCGATTTTCATATTATACTCTATTTGGTTTAAAGGAATATGACCCGGCCCCTCGATCATCACTTGCACGTTTTTCTCCCATGCGCGCAGCGTTAGCTCGCCTAAAACCCGTAGCTCGCTAAGCTGAGCTTCATCAGTCGCGTCGTATAGGCAGCCCGGACGCAGCCCGTCGCCTAGAGACAGCGCGACGTCGTGAGCGGCGCAAATTTCTAAAATATCGTCAAATGCCTCGTAAAACGGATTTTCTTTGTGATGGTGTATCATCCAGCTAGCAGTTAGGCTACCGCCGCGGCTAACGATACCCATCTTGCGCTTTGCGACCAGCGGCATAAATTTGAGCAAAAAGCCCGCGTGTATCGTAAAGTAGCTAACACCTTGGCGCGCCTGCTTTTCAAGCGTTTTTAAGATGTCGTTTGCGGTTAAATTTTCGACCTCTTTTATATCGTGGATGATCTGATACATCGGCACGGTGCCTATGGGGACGCTCGAGTTTGCGATTATGGCGCTTCTGATCGCATCCAGATCGCCGCCCGTGCTTAGATCCATGACCGTGTCGGCGCCGTATTTTAGGCAAATTTGCAGCTTTTCAAGCTCGGCGTCTATATCACTGCTTAGGCTTGAGTTGCCGATATTTGCGTTGATTTTGGTTTTGGCCTCCCTGCCGATCGCCATCGGGAGCAAATTTGCGTGATGGATGTTGGTGGGGATTATCATCTTGCCCGCGGCGACCTCGCTTCTAACGAGCTCGGGATTTAGTGCTTCAGCCTGCGCTACGTAGTTCATCTCGGGCGTTATGACGCCTTTTTTAGCGTAGTACATCTGCGTCGGAGTTTTGTCGGCGGAGTCAAATTTGACCCGAAATTCTTTCATGTTTCGCTCCTTAAAATTTTGGTTCTAATCTTACTCAAAAAAGATAAAAACAAGCTTTTGGGATGTATAATATCGTAACACTTCGCCAAAGGAGAAATTTTGCTAGACGTTACGCTGATAATGCTTGGAGCCGGAAGCTCCAGCCGTTTTGAAATGCCCGTTAAAAAGCAGTGGTTGCGCGTCGGAGGCGATCCGCTATGGCTCTTTGCGGCTAAAAATTTAAGCTCGCATTATGCCTTTAAAGAGATAATCATCGCCTCAAACGAGGAAAAATATATGAGCAAATTTGCCCCGTCGTATCGCTTCGTAAAAGGCGGAGCAACGCGCCAGGAGAGCCTAAAAAACGCTCTTAAACTCGTTCAAAGCGAATTTGTTTTAGTTAGCGACATCGCTCGTCCGATGATTAGCGCGGAGCTTTTTTCTCGCATAATAAGCGGCATCCAAAACGCCGACTGCGTCGTACCGGCGCTAAAGGTGTCCGATACCGTTTATCTAGGCGCGGGCGTCGTCGATAGAGAGCAGATCAAGCTCATCCAAACTCCGCAGCTCTCGCGCACGGCGATGCTAAAAAGCGCGCTCGAATCAGGTCAAATTTACACCGACGATAGCTCGGCGATAGCGGCTGCGGGCGGTAAAATTTGGTACGTACAAGGCGATGAAAACGCGAGAAAAATCACGTTTAAAGACGATCTAGCCAAAATTTGCGGCCTTAGCGCGCCGTCAAGCGAAATTTACGTCGGAAACGGTTTTGACGTGCACGCTTTTGAAGAAGAGAAAAAAGAGGGAAGTTTCGTAACAATCGGCGGCGAAAAAATCCCTTTTGAAAGAAATTTAAAGGCCCACTCCGACGGCGACGTAGCTATCCATGCGCTTATCGACGCGATACTGGGAGCGGCCGGGCTGGGTGATATAGGCGAGCATTTCCCCGACACCGACGATAAATTTAAGGGTGCGGACTCGGCTATGTTACTAAAAGAAGCATATAAGCTTGTTCAAAGCGTCGGTTTTGAGCTTATAAACGCCGACGTCACCGTTATCGCCGAGAGGCCAAAGCTTAGTAAATTTAAATCTGCGATGGAAATAAACATCGCAAATGCGCTAAATTTAACCCCGAGCCGCATAAACGTAAAGGCTACGACGACCGAGAAGCTAGGCTTTACGGGGCGAGGCGAGGGTATAGCCGCCACGGCGTCGGCGAGTTTAAAAATTTACGACTGGACGCAAAAATAAAACGACGAAAGTAAAAAAATGAGAGTTTTGATAATAGAAAACGAAATCTACCTAGCCCAAAGCATCGCATCAAAGCTAGAAAATCTAGGCTACGAGTGCGAGATAGCAAGGAGCGCGGCGGAGGCGATGAAAAGCGAGCCCGAGCAGAGGGCAAAGGAGGGCGCCAAGGACATACACTTTGACGTGGTGCTGCTCTCTAGCGCGTTTGCGGGCGACGACACGCTAAAAATCATACAAAAATTTAAAGACTCCGTCGTCATCCTGCTCATCACGTACATCAGCAACGACACCGTCTCGATCCCGATAAAAGCGGGCGCTAGCGACTACATACAAAAGCCGTTTATGATCGAGGAGCTGGTGCGAAAGATCAAACATTTCGAGGAGTTTAGGCGGCTGCAAACGTTTATAAAAACCTATCAGGACTACTTAAACTATCATTTTAAGGCCGTCTCGGCGCTAAATTTCGACTTTAAGCGCATAAAGCTGCCGCTTCTCATAAAGTGCAATAAAATGATAAACGCCGATAATTTCGTTTTCGAGTACGCAAAGGCGCTAAATTTGAGCTTCAAATACGTCCCGCTAGAGCCAGGCATCGACGTAGAGGCTATAGCTGCGGCAAATCCGCGCACGCTTTTGTATTTTTCAAATTTTCAAATTTTACGCCAAGAGGCCAAAAATCAGATCGTATCTCTCGCCGCCAAACGCAAGCTCATCGCAAGCTCGACCAATCCTAACGAAGAAGCGCCGATGGAGACGCTAAACATCGCAAGCGACGAGAAAAATTTCCAAATCGACGAAATTTTGACGATCGACGACTACATCAAGCACATCATCGTAAACTATCAGGACAAATACCCCGACACCGAGCTTAGCAAAAAGCTAGGCATCTCGCGCAAATCGCTTTGGGAAAAGAGGAAAAAATATGACGTCGTCAAGAAAAAATAACGCCGTTTGGATAAACGACGAGGCTTTCGGCGCGCTTGATCTCATAGAAAATCAAATTTTTAGTAAATTTAACCGCCTGATGAATGAAAAAGAGGCGAACCAGATATATGAGACGGGCTTTTTAGCCGGCGAGCCGATGCCATATACTTTCGTCTTCGCTCCGCACGGCAAGCGCAATCAAGAAACGATAAAAAACGCCTCAAGGGGCGATCATATCGAGCTTATCAACGGCGGCAAGGTCGTGGGATATATCGAGGTCGGCGAGGTTTTTAAATTTAACGCCGAAAAAAGCTCGCAAAATATCTTTCGCGCCAACGAAGCCGCGCCCGCACAGCAAAGCCAAAGCGGCGAACTGGCCGTAAGTGGCGAGATAAAAATCTACGATGACAAGCTAGCCGAGGTAAGAAAACTCATCGAAGAGGTCAAAAGAGAGCAAAACGTCCGCAAGGTCTCGGCGATCATGCTAACCGCGGAGCCCTTTAACCGCGCGCACGAGCGCCTGATCAGGATGACGATAGATAAGTCCGATCTGGTGTTGCTGTTTTTACTAAAAAGCCACGGCGCGGATGAGATGATGAGTTTTGCGCTCAAAAAAAGCGTGCTAGAATACTTCATCCAAAACTACATCCCTAAAAACCGCCTGATCATCGTGCCTTTTGAGAACTCAAATCTCTTTAGCTCGCACCTAAATCCGACGCTGGAGTGCATCGCGGCGCATAGGCTGGGCGCCGATAAGCTCATAGTCGGGCAAAATCACGCGGGTATCGGGATGTTTTACGATCACAACGTCGCTCACACGGTGCTGGAGCGATACAAAAACGATCTAAATTTAGATATCGTCGTGCTGCCCGAGCTCGTCTACTGCGACGAGTGCAAGACGCTAGTTAGCACCAAGACCTGCCCGCACGGCCAGCACCACCACATCAAATACCACGCCCAGACGCTAAAAACCCTGCTGCTAGCGGGCATCTTGCCGCCTGCGATCCTCATGCGGCGCGACATCTCAGCGATGATACTGAGCGAGCTTTTCCCGAACCGATTTGAAAATATCCAAAAGCTTTGCGACGATCTTTTTCCTAGCAACGGATTGCTCGAAAAGCAGACGGAGAGGGAATTTTACGAAAACTTGATGAAGCTTTATCAGACGACGTCGCTGACTTAAATTTGCTTTCGGCGGCTTTAGCAAAAGCGGCCCAGCCAGCAGGCATTTTTTTGCAGAGTCGGTAAAATTTAGCGCGCGTCTTATATTTGCTAAATTTGAGCCGTAGGCGAAGTAAGGCATTTAAATTTGTCTCACGATACTGCGCCTAAAATTCTCACGCTCAAATTTATAACCAAGTTTTTGTAAATTCGGGCTTTAGATTTACTTGCCCAGACCCGCACCGTAAAAACTCAAAATTTAGTATTGTTTATTTATGGCGCTAGGCGGCTTGCGGCTTTGTTTGCAAGAGACGTCGTGCCGTATTTGGCGTCAAATTTGACGCTTACAGGGTGCGAGTTTTTTACGCAGGGCGTGGGTGTGCTTGTTGCCAAAATTTGAGAGCCGAAAAGTCGGAGCAAAATTTGCTGTTTTGCTTCAAATTTAGCGGCTCGTGCTTGCAAATTTGAAAATATCCGAGCTTGCCGCAAATTTAGCGCATAAATTTTGAAATTTGCAAGCTAAATTTGCTAAAATCGCGCTAAAAATCGGCGAGTGAATGCGCCGTTTATGATTTAAATTTGATTTCAAGGAAAATTATGCAAAGGTTGTTTTTAACGTTTTTTGGCGCCGGCCTAAGCCCCAAAGCTCCCGGTACGGTTGGCTCGCTAGCGGGCGCGCTCGCGGCGTTTGGGATTTTGACGATCCTGCCAGCTTCCACGCTATTTTTGGTTTCGATTTGCCTTTTTTTATATAGCATAAAGATTATCGACGATTATGAAGCAAAAACCGGCGTGCACGATCACGGCAGCATCGTGATAGACGAGGTTGCGGGTGTTTGGCTAGCGGTATCAATTAGCGGCGCTACGGCGGTGCAGTTTGTGCTATCGGTGGCTTTTTTTAGGCTATTTGATATATGGAAACCCTCCGTGATCGGCCGTATCGATAGGGATGTTAAGGGCGGGCTTGGCGTGATGGGCGACGATATGCTCGCGGGGCTTTTTGCGGGGCTTTTTAGCGCGATTTGCTACGAGGCCGCGACGAAGATCGGACTTGACTACGAGTGGGTTAAATTTGAGCTACCGTTTGTGAAGTGAGCTAACGTAGGCAAGCGTCGGCCCGTTTAAAAGGCGTAATTTTGATCCAAATATCCCAAATTTAGCGCGGGCAAATAGGGATGCTTTAGCGTAAAATCTAGCGTATCGCGCGGCTAGCCGAGTCGCTTTTTGCGGACATAAAAGGCCAAATTTGAGATCGTCGATTTTAGCTTTGTAAAAGCGCGGGCGCAAAAATACTTCCGGCCATACGTCTAAACCGCCTAAATTTGTGCTTTAGTCTAGGCGACGCCAGTTTTTTGCGCGTTTAAAGCGTTAAATTTTAGCCAAACGGGCTATAGCTGCCTGAAAAATACGGTATCTTTAGCTGCGGGTAAGCGGTTTGCGCCTTTTATCTCTAAAACGGCGTAAAATATGCGTATCGCTTGCTTTCAAACCGAGCTTAATGACGTAAGTATCGTTTTTGCCGCTTGATAAAAGAGCGGCTAAATTGGGTGATTTAGATTAATGCTAAGCCCATAAAATCGGCAAACGAGGGTTTTATGGCAGCGGCGCAAGACGATCGCTTTATATACCGAAATTCGCGTTTTGGGTCTTTAAAATTTACGAGCTACGACCTACTTTTTAAGGTTCCTTTTTGCTCGTAGGCTTCGATTTCTCTTACGTACTCGGGATTTTTCTTTTTTAGTTCGTTGCTCATAAATGCAATTAGCTTAGCGTCGGCATTTTTGTGCGAGGCTAAAGCCGTAATAAAATTTAGATACTCTTTGGCTTCGTCGGGAGCTACGCCGTCTTTTTTGGGCGGTAATCTAAAATTCGTAGAAAACATCCTTAATATAGAAAAAAGTTTATTTTTACTAGTACTAGGATCGCTTGCTACGGTAAATAGGTCGTCTAAAGTAACGCCCCGCTCAGCGGCCTCTTTGGCTGCGGCGCTGGCTGCGATCTTGTCGCCGCCGAGTTTTGCCGCCAGAAAAATAAGAGAAGCTACGAGTATTAAAAGAACGGTAGCTAAAATGATTATTACCGTGGTTTGATTCATTATAGTTTTACTCCTTTTATAGGTTTCCTAAAATACGCCAAAACGGCGATCAGAACCATCAAAAGCGCACCTATCCATACAAAAGGCGGCACCGGCACAGGCTCGCCGGCAGCGTAGGAGTGCATACCGCTGAGATAAAAATTTACGCCAAAATACGTCATTATAATCGACCAATAAGCAAACATAGAAGCGACGGCAAAGACGTATTGGCTATTTAGCTTAGGGATAAATCTAACGTGCAAAACTGCCGCGTATATCAGGATAGAAACTAACGCCCAAGTCTCTTTACTATCCCAGCCCCAGTAGCGGCCCCAGCTCTCGTTCGCCCACACGCCGCCTAGGAAATTTCCCATCGTAAGCAGGCTAAGGCCCAGTATCATCGCCATCTCGTTTATGCGAGTAGCCTCAAGGATGTTTCGCGAAATTTCTTTATTTTCTTTATCGCCTTGCAGAGCAAAAAGCACGAGAGTAAACATACCAAGCAACGAACAAAGTCCTAAAAATCCGTAGCTAGCCGTGATAACCGATACGTGGATGGTTAGCCAGTAGCTCTGAAGCACGGGCGCTAGAGTAGTGATTTGCGGATCCATCCAGCTAAGGTGCGCTACAAATAGCGTAACGCCCGACAAAATCGACGTTAGCGCCATGGCTACCGGGCTTTGGCGAGAAAAAACTATACCGGATAAACTCAAAGCCCAAGCGATGTAAATCATCGATTCGTAAGAGTTGCTCCAAGGAGCGTGCTCGGCGACGTACCAGCGCACGCCGATGCCGAAAGTATGTAGTAAAAAGGCTAGGATATTTATACCGTAGACGATTTTAAATAGCCCCTTAATATTTAGTTTAGGGCGCGCCATTTTGACGAAAATGAAGCACAAAAGCCCAAATCCGGCTAAAAGATATACGAGCGTGAGCGATTCGAAAATTTTATACTCGTTAAAAAATAGCTCCATTTCGATGCGTTTTTGGCTTGGAATGACGGATTTGCCGTGTTCTTGTTGATAGGTTTTTATCTCGGCTAGAGCTTGATTTGCCTTGCGCCAGTCGTTGTTTTCGGTAGCATCGACGACGCCGGTAAAATAATCTTTTAGCATCCTGACGATTTGTTCGCTCTCGTTTTTAGGCAGATACATCATCGCAGAAGCTATGCCGTACCAGGTATTATTTGGGTCATCTATCTTTGGAAACACGGCGAAAATTTCGCCCCAAAATACCATATGAAGGATGTTTAGTCGCTCGTCTATTTTTTGTATATCTTTATCAAACGTGCCTCGCTCGCCCGGCATTTTACGGTTTGCAGCTTCAGCGAATTTGGAGAGTTTGTAGGCGATTTTACCGTCTTTGTCGCTTTCAAAAAAGTCGTTGTAGCTTGCAAATTTGTCCTTTTCGTCTATGCCGATTAGCTTTTTTATCTCTTTATTGTTTACGTAGATTATAGGTTTGTCGCGCCAGTAAAAACCGTTAGTCATCATCGAAAGCACGGCTTGGTCGGCATTTAGCCCCTCAAGCGTATCGCTACGGTGGATTTTGTTTAAGATATCCCTTGCGACCGTATCAAAAGGCTTCATCCTGCCGTCGCCGCTTTGAACTATTAGCGTAGAAAGCTCTTTGGCGTGACTTGCGTCGATATTTAAAGCCTCATCCATAGCATAAATTTTAGTCGGTGAAAACGCTACCGCGCTCGTTACTAGAAGGATTGCGGCGAGTTTTTTGACGGCGTCCTCGTTTATCATTTTGGCTAGTTTTCTAAAGCGCGAGCGAGGATTTATTACGTTTAAAAATAGCCCGAGTCCCAGTAAAAAGTAGCCGACGTAGGTCGGGATTTTGCCCGGGTCGCGGTTTACCGATAGTACGGTGCCAAGCTCGTCCATATCGTAGCTGCTTTGAAAAAATCTATATCCGTCGTGGTCTAGTACGTGGTTCATGTAAATTTTATAAGGAAAATCGCCGGTGCGCGAGTCCTCGACGATAACGTCGCTAGAGTAGCTCATCGGCGAATTTGAGCCCGGATATCGCTTAAGCTCGAAGTCGTTTAGCTTTATAGAAAAAGGAAGCTCGATCATTTTAGCGCCCCAGTAGACGTTAAAAAGCACGCCGTTTATTTTCGCTTTTGCCGGCGCGTAGCTGTTTTCGTATAGGGTTAGTTGCTCGGTTTGCCCGTCGTAGGTTAAATTTGCCACAAGCGCGTCGAATTCTCCGTTTTTGCTAACGATACGCTGTGCGGCCTTAGTTAGTAGGGACTTTGGGACGAAATTTACGTCCGCTACCGTATAAAGCCTCATCGGCAAAAACTCAGTCTCTTTATCCTTGGCGTACTCGCCTTTTTCATTCGTCGCCATCGTAAAGTAGCCGATATTTTGGTTCGAAGTTAGATAAAATTTGTCCTCTTTTAGCTCGATTTTGACGAAATTTTCAAGTAGCGGCTGCGCGTCGAATGCAAAGCTAACGCCGCCCACCTCGCGAGTTTGGCCGGCTTGTAGGCTTATTTCCTCTTTTGAGTCTGGGCTTGAGACCGCAAGCCTAACGAGCGGCTCGCCCTTGTCTGATTCGTAGTACTCGGTCTCGGCATTTTTGTAGTAGCCTTCAAAGCTTAAATTTGCCTTCTTGTCCTCGATTTTAAGCGGTAAATCAAAGCCGTTTAAGCCAAAAGAAGTGATGTATTTTTGGATAGAATCGGAGTAAAATTTACCGTCTTTTTCGGCTGCGATTTCTATTCTCGAAGCCGATCCGAAAACGGCGTTTGAGGCTTCGTTTTCTCTTATGCGCATCGTGCCTTCAAAGCCCATATATCGCGTCATAGCAGCGCCTAAAAGCATAAATAAAAAGCTAACGTGAAATATCAAAACGGGTAGTTTTTCACTTCTAAAAAGGTTGTATCTAAAAAGATTGTAAGCTAAATTTATACCCAAAAGCACCTGCACTAGAGCAAACCAGTTCGCGCCGTAAACCGCAGCCCACGCGCTTTTGGTATCGTAGTAGCTTTCTATTATCGTCGCCGCGCCGCTAGCGACCGCAAAGATTATTAGTAAAACAATCGCCGAGGTCATACTAAAAAATATGGACTTTAATTCTCTCAAAATTTATCCTTAAAAATGCAAAATCGAAAACAAAGTGTGCATTATAGTAACATTTTTTAAATAATTTTACTTTTGATCGCCAGTTTTCGGTAAAGATGCATCCCTAAATAAATTTAGCATAAACTCAAATTCGCTAAAGCCGTCCGCACCCAAAAAGTGCCCGCCATTTTCAAAGATATCTGGCGTTACGCCTAAATTTCGAGCGACCTTTAGGCTAAGCTCGCAAGGCACGATATAGTCGTCTTTTGCGGCTATTACTTTTATAAAATTCGTCGCCGATTTTATCTTTTCGTAGTCGATTTGCGGCTCACAAAATTCATTTAATATAGCAAATTCCTCAATCGGCTCGTCAAACGGCGAGATAAGGACCAGACCGCCGAATTTGGGCAAATTTGCAAAATCGCTGAGGAAATTTAGGCTAGTTATCGTGCCCAGACTGTGAGCGATGATGAATGAATTTTCGCCTAAATTTACGTTTTGCTTCATCGTTTCTAGCCACTGGTTTAGCTTTGGCGTTTGCGGGTCTGGCATCTTTAAAATTTCCACCTCGGCAAGGCCGCGCATTTTTTCTTTAAACCAAGAAAACCAGTGGCTTTGCGGCGAGGCATCGTAGCCGTGAATGATGTAAATTTGCTTTTTCATTAATTTTGCCTTTTTAAAAAAATACGCGAATTATATACAAATAAAATTAAAATAATTTTTGGCTAAAATCGCAAGAATTATTTTTAAATTATAAATTTAAGCAAACGACGGCTCAAATATCATCATACGTCAAAATTTGATATTTGTAAATTCGGCAAATTTGAAGTTAAATTTAAATTATTTCCCTAAAAAACGGATGCTTATTATCAATTAAAATTTATATTGATATAAAGATTTTACGTATAATTTACATTGATTGTTTAAGATTTCATCAAATTTATTTCAAAAAGGGAGAAAAAATGGATACTTCGAGGCGAAATTTCTTAAAAGCGTCCACCGCCACGGGTTTACTTGCGATGACTTACGCGCCGGGCACCCTGGGCGCAGTCGGCGCTAAAGCGCTAGAAGGCGGCGACAAAGCAACCTTGTAAAACAAAAAACAGCAAAAGAAAAAGTAAGCGTGATGTCGGCCGAAGGCGTCAGAGAATATGCGCTTTTTATCCACCGCAGCTTTTAGTACGAAAGCGCGGGAACTCAAAGTAAGCCGCTAGAATCCATCTACTGTGAGGTTTATAGCGCCTAACAAAACCTATAAACGCCTGCTACTACGATGATCGCAAGCGTTAGAAGTATTTTTTTATTCACTCTTTTTGCCTAGCTCGTGCGCTAAAATTTGAGAAAATTCGGCAAAACCTGGCAAATTTAGCTCGCCCTCGCGCTGCTTTTTGCCCCACACGGACTCCGGGAAAAAGCTATCGCTCTCAAACCTCGCCATCACGTGAAAATGCACGCGCGGCACGTAGTTGGCAAAGCTTGCGATGTTTATTTTGGTTGGATTATAAAATTTTCTCATTACTTTTTCGGTCGTTAAAACCGCTTCAAAAACCCTTTTTTGCGTCGCTTCGTCGCAGTCTGTTAGCTCCTTAAACGGCGTTTTGGTAAAAATTTTTACCCACGGTATCTCGCTAGTTTCGCTCTCGATAAAAATCAGCTCGTCTTCAAAAATCATTTTACGCTCCTTTTTGATAGCGATTTTAGCTAAATTTGAATTTTAACCTTTTTAAATTTATACTTCAGATGTTTTGGTTTCGGCGCTTTACGGCGGTAAATTTATAAAATTTGAAAGGAAATTTGAGCTTATGAGACGTTTTATTTCGCTCATATTTTTTGCGGCGCTAGCTTTTGGCGGCGAGCTAGCCGATCTGCGCGATGAGTGCAAGAAGGGAAACAAGGAGGTTTGTAAGAGTTTGTCAAACGCGATTAAAAATTTAGAGCTCGCCTGCGAAAAAGGCGGAGCGCAAAACGCGATGTCTTGCGCTGGGCTGGGGTATTTTTACGAATCCGACAAAGAATTTACAAAAGCCGTCGCGCGCTACGAAAAGGCCTGCGAGCTGGGCGCGGACAAAGCCTGTGTGTATCTTGGATTGTTTTATCAAAACGGGCAGGGCGCGGCGCAAGATCACAAAAAGGCAAACGAGCTTTTTACGCGCGCCTGCGAAAAAGGCGTAGCCGAGGGTTGCGCGAGCCTAGCGTATAGCTACGGCAAGGGGCTTGGCGTCTACCCCGACGGCAAAAAGACGAATGAGCTGTTTAGCAAGGCCTGCGAACTGGGCGAGGAAACGGCGTGCTATAATCTAGCCTTAAGCTACGCGATGGGCGACGGAGTCGAAAAGGACGCGGCAAAGGCGGCGCAGATATTTGCGGCCTCTTGCGAGCGCGGACACGTTGGCTCTTGCGCCGATCTTGGGGTTTGCTATTTTAAGGGCGAGGGCGTGGGAAAAGACTACGAAAGAGCCGCTTTGCTTTTTGCTCGGGCTTGCTCGGGCGCTAGCGGGCTAGCATGCGCAAATTTGGGCTTTGCGTACGAAAAGGGCATGGGCGTAGAAAAGAATAAAAATGCCGCCAAAGAACTTTACGATAGGGGCTGCAAGCTCGGAGAATTTAACGCATGCCAGTATCTAAAAAATTTGCGTTGAGACGGGCGAGCAAATAAGCCTTGTTGTTTTAATAGGCATTGAAGCGTAGTAGGCTTGTGATTAAATTTGAAAATTGCGCACGGCATAGCAGGCAACTAGAGCAGGGCATGGCGCAAAAGCTCATCTAAAGTCCGCACCGCTCGTGTGCCGATTTATGCTTGCCGTGCTGCCATTTTGATGATAAGCTAACTTAAGTAAGAAAATAACCTACTACAACTCATAGCAAAAGCAAAATTTAGCGCCAAAATTAAAATAGCGCGGGCGTACAAATCCAAAATAAATTTGACGCTCGCAGCTAAATTCATCTTTTAAAGTCATGGATTTCGATATTTACGCCGTATTTTTTGCAAAGCTCGCTTACTTTTTCTTTAAGCCTTTCCTCGTCATAGCAGATGAGATCGATGTATGCGCGCTTCTGCCCGGTTGCGCCGCCGATTATCTCCAAAAACGAGCCGCAGCTTTCTAGCTCATCGTCCTCGATCTTGTTTCGCAGATCAAAGCCCGCCTGCACGTCGCCGCCGTTATCAATGCTAAGAAAGCAAAATTTGATACCGAGCTCGAAGGCTTCGTTGTAGATGTCGCGCTCGCCGTTTAGGTACTGATTTACGATGTCCGTTAGGCAGGTGGTACCCACGATCACGTCCTCGCGCACCTCACTACCACACGGCTCCATCTCGTAGCTGAAAAAATTCTTTAGCGGTTCGCGCGCGGCTTTTTCGCCGAATTTCTCATCGACCAGATCGGCAAATTCGCTTAGCGGCACGCCGTTTTCTTTGGGCTCGGCCAGCACCTCGAGCTCGCCTAGCGTATTTATGATCGCCGTTTCTCCGATCATATTGTCAAGCAGGATAAAGCTAAGGTTGTAGGCCTTGCCTTCGTCCTGCGCGAGCAGAGCCGCTAGGTTTGCGTTGTAAATTTTAATATCCACGTCGCTTTCGTTAAACTGCGCGTAGATCATCGACTCCTCGGCGTTTACACTCGTGTCATACATCTCGATCCCGCCGATACCTCGCGGCGCACGCGGCTTTCCGAGCGTGCAGAGCATCTTGGACTCAAGCTGCTTGGGCATAGCGTTTTTGATAAAGCTTAGCCAAAAGAGGCGGTGCCTCATACCCTCGGGAGTCAGCACCAGATCGAGCTTATCGCCCGCAAGCCCCGTCATAAAATAAGGCTCGGCAAGGCAGATACGAAGCTTTTCGTCGGTCTTTTGCATCGCCTTTTCAAACTCCTCCGCCGCCAGATCAGCCTTGATCTCATCTATCACGCCGCTAAATTCCGCCCAAAATTTATCCACTCTGCCGGCAAATGTGCTTGGAATTTGCGTCTTTTTGGCCTTTTTATCAAAACTAAATAACCCCATATTTTCTCCTTAAATTAAATTTTACTCGCATTATAGCTAATTAATTTGCCTCACGTGCACTGAAAGCAGCCGCCCAAAACTTCGCATTTCTCGCAAATTTGCACGTATATGACCCCTTCGCCCTCTATCATCTCGCCAAATGGGATCTGCGCTAGGTGCTTCATCGTCCCGCCGCAGCTAGGGCAGCTCAGATACGTGGCGTCCTGCACCCACTGCGGATAGCCTCCCACGGTCACGTCAAGCTCGTCAAAACAGCCGTAAAAGGGCGAAACCTCGCCGCCTAGTTTAAATTTCATACCGCACAGTCGCGCCATGTCCTCTTGCGAAAAATAACTCTCCGTAAATCCTTCGCCTTTATAGCTTAGCTCCAGCTCGCCGTCTGCGCCTCTCTTGCAAAAGTAAACGACCGAACCGATACAGGTTGGGCAACAGCGAAAGATCGCGTCGCGCTTTAAATTCAGAAACGCAAGCCGCGGTTCGGATGCTTTTAGGCGCAGCATATCGAGCATCTCGCATCCGCAAAACTCGCACTTTTGCCCCGTAGGTTCGCCGATCTGTACGGCGTCGTCCGCGTTTAAATTTACGCCGCCGCTCGCTCGCTCGCCGTTTTTCTCCTTGCCGTCTTTTGCGTGCACTGCCGTAAGGCATTTATCAAAAACTAACGATTTGCGCTCGCCCGTCTCGTCAAAGCTCCAGCCGCCGATTTTCGCGTAAAAATCTGTGCCTACGTAGAGCTTTTTGCGCCACGGCCTCGGGTTTTTATGCAGCTCGTAAAATAGCTCCACCGTTTTTTCATCGCCCTGCCACGCAAGCGAGCACAGAAGGTGATTTAGCGCGTTTTTGGAGTTATCTTGTAGCGAGTCTAGTTTTGCTATGAGCGCGTCTCTTACGTCCTTAGGCGCGCCGAAGTAGAGCTCGGGCGGATAGTAGATCTGCTTCGCCGCCGCAGCTCGCGCGATCCTTGGATCGTGGATATCCAGCAGGCTAAAAAGCGCCCAAAAATCGTTACAAATCTCATCCCATTTTTCGATCTCATCGATTCGGTCCAGGATTTTTAGGATCATCGCCTCTACTTCGTCCGCGCTTAGGTTTAAAATCTCCTCTCGTCTCTGCTTTTGGCGGCACGAGTGGCAAATGCCGTCGAAATATATCGTGTTTTCGCAGCATTTGGCGAGCAAGCGGGACTTAAATTTGGCGCCGTCTTTGCTTGCTCGCCTCATTTGACGTCCGCCCGCATTTCCGCTGTGCCCATTGCGCGCGGTTCTACGAGTGAGAGCGGGCACTAGCTTTATATCGCCCGTGCAAATTTATCTATAGCCGTAAATTTTTAGTCCGCTTTCGTCTATTTCGTAGTCAAATTTACCCGCCTTTGTCATGGCATCTAGTACCGTTTCAAGCGGATTTTGGATAAATTTAGAAGCGAGTTTTTCGGCTCTGTTCATACGCGTTTGCTCGTAAAATTTAGGCACGAAAACCCAGCGCAGATCCTTAAATAAAATTGCACCGTTGGCGCAGTCAAAATACCCGTCCTCTAAACATTCAAAGCCGCAGACGAGCGTGATTTCTTCGCCGCTTGATAGCAGCTTTACGCCTATGTCCTTGCAGCCCGAGAGCTCTAAAATTTCGCAAAGCTTAAGCCATTTTGCGTCGTTCATCAGCGACGCGAGACAGCGCGCCTTTTTATCTAGCTTTTTTGATAAATTTCGTATTTTTCGTTTAAATTTTGCATGATGCTCCCGGGCGCCGATAAATTTGTATTTAAATTTAGAATAAAATTTGAGAGAAATTTAGGCGAGTGACTTCTCACCTAAATTTACAGATTAGGATTAAAAGCGCAATTTAGCATCGTCCATCAAATTTCGCCTATTAAATTTACTCTACCGTCACGCTTTTAGCGAGATTTCGCGGCATATCTACGTCGTTGCCCAGCCTCACGGCGATCTCTAACGCAAAAAGCTGCAAGATAATCATCATCTCGAAAAACTCGCTCATCGGGTGAGCTTGTTTGCTCGTTTTGATAAAATCGTCGCTAAGCTCGAACTCCTCGGGGCTGATCGCAAGTATATAGGCGTCGCGGGCGGCGAGCTCCTCGACGTTGCTTTTGGTTTTGTCGTAGAGGACGGTTTGCGGCATCAGCGCGATCGTAAAGAGCCTCTCGTCGGCAAGCGCGATAGGACCGTGCTTCATCTCGCCCGCAGGATAGCCCTCGGCGTGCAGATAGGAGATCTCTTTGAGCTTTAGTGCGCCTTCTAGCGCAAGCGGATAAAATATATCGCGCCCGATAAAAAAGAAGCCGTGCCCGTGCAAATAGTGTTTGGCTAGGCGGCGGATACGCTCTTGCGGCTCTTTGCTGATGTTTAAAATTTGCGGAACGTGCAGGAGTGCTGCGATCTCGCTTTTTAGCTCGTCTTTGCTTATTGATGCCTTGGCCTGCGCGATTTGTAGCGCAAGCATCCACAGCGTTACTACTTGCGTGGCGAAGGCTTTGGTGCTGGCTACGCCCTTTTCGATGCCGGCGCGAGTTAGCAGAGTGTCGTCCGCTAGGCGCACGATCGATGAGTTATCTACGTTGCAGATAGCTAGCGTTTTTAGTCCCGCTTGCTTGGCGATTTTTAGTGCTTCTAGGGTGTCGGCGGTTTCGCCGCTTTGTGAGATGACGATAAAAAGAGCGTTTTTGTTTAGCTTTGGGCGCCTATAGCGAAATTCGCTCGCGATCTCGACCTTAGCTCTAGTGTCTGCTAACCTCTCAAAAAGATAGCTAGCGGTAAGGGCTGCGTGGTAGCTCGTGCCGCACGCGCAGATCACGATATCATCGATGTTTCGCAAGTACTCGTCGGTTAAATTTTCAAGCCCTATCGCACTCTCTTTGACGCGTCCCATTAGTGTTTCGCTTACTACCGCGCTTTGTTCGTAGATCTCTTTTTCCATGAAAAATCGGTAGCCCTCTTTTTGCGCGTAGCTTTTATCCGCAGGCAGCGCGGCAAAGCTCGGGCTTAATCTTTTTTCGTCTTTAAAAACCGCGATCTCGTCAATGCTAACAAATCCGTAGCTTTTGTCGTCTAGGTAGCAAACCTCTTTAGCTAGGCCGATCAGCGGGGCGTCTGAGGAAGCGAAAAATACCTCTTTTTCCTCGCTTTTGCCGATAGCTAGCGGCGCAGCGTCCTTGGCGAAGAAAATTTTGCCCGGAGCCGTTTTGGTGATAAGCAGCGTCGCGTAAGCTCCGTGCAGGCGCGCTACCGTGGCTTCGTATGCTTTAAACGGCTCGCCGATAGTTTTTAAATTTTCCTCAAAAAGATGCACGATAACCTCGGTGTCGGTTTGGCTGAGGAAATTTACGCCCTTTGCCTCAAGCTCCTCTTTTAGCTCTTTGTAGTTTTCGATGATGCCGTTATGAACGACGAAAGAGTGCTCGCCTAGGTGCGGGTGAGCGTTAATCTCGGTGGGTTTGCCGTGCGTAGCCCAGCGCGTGTGCCCGATCGCGACGCCCTCGCCGCTAGAGCTAAAGCCCTCTGATTTTTTGGCTAAATTTTCAAGCTTTCCGATAGCCTTAAAAAAGGCGATTTCTTGCGCGCATTTGTCGCAACCGCCCTCTAGGCTCATTACCGCCATGCCTGCGCTATCGTAGCCGCGGTACTCAAGCTCTTTTAATCCGTTTAAAATAAACTCTCTTTTTTCTCTATTGCCGACGTAACCGACGATTCCGCACATGTTTACTCGCTTTCTAATAATTTTAAAATTTCGCCCAAATCCACGCCTTCGCGCTTTTCTATAAGCAGCAAATTTCGCGTCCTGTTTTTTACGGTTTGGATTCTAGCGTTGGCTATTTTTACATCAAATTCCTTAAAAACTCCCAATACGTAAGCCATCAGCCCGCGCTGATCTTTCGCGTTTATGCCAAGCTTCGCGTACTCTTGCGAGTGGTTCGGGTCGAAATTTAGCTCGCCTTTTAGTATGATCGGGCGATTTATCTGCGCCGAGGCACCGCTTTTTAGCGAGATCTCTATGAGATTTTTTAAGGTTTCTAGCTCGCTTGATTTTACGTTTTTGTTAAACTCCAGCTTGACGTAAAATTTACCGTCAAACAGCTCGAAAATCTCCATAAATCCAAGATCAAGGTGCGCCAAAGACGAGAGCAAAACCGCTAAATTCGGGTAGTTTTGTGCGTAAATTTCGATGCTTAGGCTTTGATGATTTTGTACCTGCACGCTTAGTTTATCCGCGTTTTGCGCGGTTTGGGCGATACTGATGATGCCGTCTGGCTGGTATTTAGTAAAGAGTAAATTTGATCTGATAGCGAAGATTTTTTCTTTCAAATTTTCGTTTAAAGCGGTAAATTTAGCGTTTCGTCTGATGCTAAGCTCCTTTTTTACGCGTCTTGCGGCTTCGTCTAGCAGGTTTTCATCCTCGAAGCTTTGCAGGCAAATGCCGTAAAACTCGCGCAAAAGCCGCGCCAAATAGGGCGTATAGAGCTTTTCATCAGTCGCGTTTATCACGCAATAAGCGACGATGTAGGCGAGTTTTAGGGTTTGCGGGTTGCCAAGCTTTGAGATAAAGCTAAAAATCGTGCGCTGATCGTAGATATCTTCGCGATTTGCCACGTCGTTCATCAGCGTGTGGTAGCGCACGAGCGTAACGCCGATATTTACGGCCTTTGCGCTCAAATTTAGCTTGCTAGCGTAGGCACGGAAAATATTTGAGCCCACGACCGAGTGATCGCCGCCTAGACCCTTGCCCGCGTCATGCAGCAGCAAGGCTAGCTTTAGTAGCGTGCGCCCCTCGAGGCAGAGCTCGTCGCAAAGCGATTTTACGAATTTATCTTTGATATTTTCGACAAATTTGACGCTTAAAACGCAGTGCTCGCCGACGCTAAATTTATGATAGCCGTCAAATTCGGCCAAATTTACGGCGTGCTCGAGCGGTTTAACCAAAACGGGCAAAATCTCCGCGTCCAAAAGCGCTTTGATAATGCAATGAGCGTGGTTTCGCATCAAAATTTTTCTAAAAAGCGCGGGCGAGTCCTCGGCGTCTTCTTTGCTGATTTGCGCGCGTTTTAGGTAAAAGATCGTCCCGACGTCAAATTTATACTCCGCATCGCCGAGGGCTAAAAGCTGCTTTAGTACGGCGTTTAGAGGGCGAGGGCGGACGTGTAGCGGTACGTAAATCGTGTTTTCAAATCTATAAAATCCGTTTTTTAGCCGCGCGGCTCGCAGCTGGCTAAATTTAACCCCACTTTTAAATTTGCTCCTGTAAAAGCTAGCGACCAGATAGCGCGAAAAAACGGCGACCGAGTGCATGCAAGAAAAGAGTTTTTGGGATATAACGCTACTGTTTTCTTGCGTTTTTTTGGACTTTGTTTGCATGAGCGCGGTGATCTCGTTTAGCTTGGCGGGATCGAAAACGTCGGAATCAGAGGTTAAATTTTGCGCCGACTTTACGCAGAGGATAAAATCAGTCGCCAAATTTAGCGCGCTAAGCTCCTTTTCGTCGATAAATTTTAGAGCCTGCGAGCGCATGCTGATCTCGTTTTCAAAGCCGTTTAGGGCGCAGTTTAGGTAGTAGATGTCGTTAGTGCCGCCAAGGTCGTTTTTTAGATCGGGCTCTTGCCTCATATTTGGGATCTCGTTAAAAGCGCCCAAATTTTTGGCGTAAAATTTAAGATTTTCCTGCGCGTTAAATTCGCGAGTTTTATAAATCTCCGATCTAGCGGCCTTATAAAGCGTCCGCGAGCCGCAGATATAGCGGATGCGGCTAAACGCAGCCTTTGCTTTGTGGTCGTTTTTGTGAGACTTAAAAATCTCGTCCAGCTCGCAAATTTTAATATTTAGCTTTAAATTTGATCCCTCCAGCGCGGCAACTAGTTTTTTTAGGATAAATTTGACGTTAAAGCCGGCGTTTTCTTTAAAAACGAGTAAAACCTCTAAAACCGAGCTTGTGGAGATGAGGTTGTCGGCGTACTTTTCGGTAGCGATGACGCAAAACGGTATAAAATCGACGTCTGGGTTAAAGTCCGCGAAAATCTCGTCCAAAACCCGCGCGCATAGAGCTTTTATGAGCTCGTCGCTTTGCTTTGCGATGAAATTTGCAAAGCCCTTGCCCTGAAGCTTTTTTAGCTGCGAGGCTAAATTCGCGCCTCCTAAAACGCCGCTTAAATTTCCTTTTAAAGCCACTTTTTACCGCCGTCTTTTTGTGTAAATTTTATCCGATGATACTAAAATTTTGCAAAAACAAAGCTTTTTTAACATATAATCGCCGTTTAATATCTATTTTCGGAATAAAATTTGACAAATTTAATAGAAAAACTCCAAAACGGCGAACGTCTGGACGCGGATGAATGCGCCGGCTTGTACGGCCTAGACCTTTTTACGCTGGGCAAATTCGCAAACTCCAAACGGCGAAAACTGCACGGCAAAAAGGTATTTTTTAACGTAAATCGCCACATAAACCCGACCAATATCTGCGCGGACGTGTGTAAATTTTGCGCATTTTCGGCAAACCGCAAAAACCCAAATCCATACACGATGAGCCACGAGGAAATACTAAAAATCGTCGAAAAAAGCGTCGCCGGCGGTGCAAAAGAGATACATATCGTCTCGGCGCACAACCCTGATACATCATGGCAGTGGTATTTGGAAATTTTTAAAAAAATAAAAGAAAAATATCCGCAAATCCACGTCAAGGCGCTAACTGCGGCGGAGGTTGATTTCCTCTCGCGAAAACACGGCCTTAGCTACGAAGAAGTCGTGGAAAAAATGCTCGAATACGGCGTGGACTCGATGCCAGGCGGCGGAGCGGAGATCTTTGACGAAGAGGTTAGACGTAAAATCTGTAAAGGCAAGGTAAGCTCGGAAAACTGGCTCAAAATCCACCGCCTTTGGCACGAAAAGGGCAAGGAAAGCAACGCCACGATGCTGTTTGGCCACGTAGAAAGCAGGCAAAATCGCATAGACCATATGCTGCGAATTCGCGATTTGCAGGACAAAACTGGCGGATTTAACGCCTTTATCCCGCTGGTTTATCAGCGCGACAACAACTATCTAAAGGTAGAAAACTATCCCGGCTCGGCCGAAATTTTAAAAACATTTGCGATCTCGCGTCTGGTGCTCGATAACGTCGCGCACATAAAGGCGTACTGGGCGACCTCGACGATAAATTTGGCCATGGTCGCGCAGGAATTCGGCGCTGATGATCTAGACGGCACGATAGAAAAAGAAAGTATCCAAAGCGCGGCCGGAGCGAAATCGGCAAGCGGTATGAGTCTTAGAAATTTTACCGATCTCATTCAGACTTCGGGCTTTGTTCCCGTAGAGCGAGATAGCTTGTATAACGAACTAAAAATTTACGATAACTAAGGGGGCGAAGTTGGATTTCTTTAAACTAAAACAAAACGGCACTAGCGTAAAGACCGAGTTTAGCGCGGGACTCACGACCTTTTTAACGATGATGTATATCGTGCCCGTAAACGCGATAATCATGAGCAAAACTGGCATGCCTATGGATGCGCTCATCACGGCTACGGCGCTCATAACCGTGATCGCTACCGTGCTAAACGGCGTATGGGCGAACACGCCCGTGGCTATGAGCGTGGGAATGGGGCTAAACGCGTATTTTACATTTGGCCTCGTGTTAGGTATGAAAATACCGTGGCAGACGGCTTTGGGCGTGGTTTTTGTTTCGGGCGTGATTTTTGTGGTTTTGTCTTTTACGAATTTTAGAATCTGGGTCTTAAAATCCATCCCAGACGACGTCAGGCGCTCGATAAGCGCGGGCATTGGCGCTTTTATCGCCTTCGTCGGGCTTCAGCAAATGGGCGTAGTCGTAAATAACGACGCCGTACTGGTCGGGCTTGGAAATTTAAAAGATCCAAACGTTATTTTGGGCTTTGTGGGGCTATTTTTCGTTATACTTTTTTGGGCGTGGAAGGTTAAGGGCGCCTTCATCATCGCGGTATTTACGACCTCGGTAGTCGCTTGGATTTTCGGTATCGCGCCGTATCCGAAGGAATTTATCTCGCTACCGGCTTCGATCTCGCCGATATTTTTAGAGCTTGACATCATGGGCGCGCTATCTTTTGCGCTGGTTCCGGTGATTGTTACATTTTTCGTGACAGACCTTTTCGACTCTATCGGTACGCTAGCGGGAGTGGGAAATAGAGCGGGAATCTTTGACGAGAGCAATCAAAAAGGCGTCGAAAAACTAGAAAAAACCCTCGAAGCCGACGCGGTAGCCACTATGGTAGGCTCGCTAGTGGGCGTTAGTACGACTACGTCCTTTGCCGAGAGCGCTAGCGGCGTAGAGGAGGGCGGCAAGACGGGACTAACGGCTGTATTTTGCGGACTATTTTTCGTGCTTACGATTTTTATGTTGCCGCTTTTTAAAGCTATCCCCTCAAACGCGATATATCCGATACTCGTGATGGTGGGCGTGCTGATGTTTAGCGAGCTTGGAAATATAAATTTTAAAGATCCGGCCATCGCGATATCGACATTTTTGATAGTTATTTTGATGCCGCTTACATACTCGATCACGACGGGACTTTCGTTCGGATTTATGGCGTATTTGCTGGTTCGTATCATGAGACGGGAGTGGGAATACGTAAATATCGGCGTTATCGTGCTTGCGCTCATTAGTTTTATAGTATTTTTAGTACACTGAGGAGAAAACATGTTAAAGTATCCGTTTGAGGAATTTCATAAAGACGTAAAAGTAATGGTGCGGGATATCAAAGAAAACTTCGAACCAGAAGTGATTTTAGCGGTCGCTCGCGGCGGTCTTACTTTAGGGCATTTTTTAGCGAGCCTGCTAAATAACCGTAATCTTTTTACGCTAAACTCAATCCACTACGAAGAGACCAAAAAGCTCGATACTATCGATATCTTTAACGTCCCCGATCTATCTAAATTTAATAAAATCTTGATAGTGGACGATATGATAGATACGGGCGAGAGTATGAT
>CAURKB010000017.1:0-23575 GCA_963525315.1 uncultured Campylobacter sp.
CATCCAAGCGGGCGTTTTAAACGTGAAGCTAAAATACTTTGAAGACGAAATCGCGCGCCGTCAAGAGGTCGCCGCACGCTACGACCAAAACCTAAAAAACGTCGTAACGCCCTTTGTAGAGAGCGGAAATACGAGCGTCTGGGCCCAGTACTGCATCCGCGTAAAAGATAGAGCTAAGATGCTAGAAATCTGCGCGCAAAAAGGCGTGCCGACGGGAGTTTATTACCCGCTGCCGTTACATTTGCAAGAGGTCTTTAGGGACCTTGGCTATAAAAAAGGCGATTTCGCCGTTAGCGAGCGCGTAAGCGAGGATATCATGGCGCTGCCGATGTCGGCGTTTTTGAGCGAGCAAGAGCAAGATTATGTGATAGAGGTTATAAATAATGCTTAAATTTGCCGTTATCGGCCTTGGCGTAATGGGCAAAAATCACGCCCGAGCTTTGCAAAACGTGGCGGGCGCAAAGCTAGTCGCCGCGTGCGATCCATTTACCGGCGGAGATTTTTGCTGCAAGCATTACGGCGACTTAGATAAGATGCTAGAGAGCGAGGATTTGGACGCCGCCGTCATCGCGACGCCCACTTTCGCACACAAAGACGCCGCGATAAAATGCGCGCAAAAAGGCGTAAATTTACTCATAGAAAAGCCCTTGGCCTCTAGCGTCCCGCAAGCTCGCGAGATAGCAGACGCGGCTAAAAAGCTGGGTATAAAAGCGGCAGTCGGGCATGTAGAGAGATTTAACCCCGCAGTCTGTGCGCTAAAAAACGAACTAGCCCAAAGGCGAATTTACGAGATTCATACGACTAGGATTTCGCCGTTTCCGACTCGTATCGACGACGTGGGCGTGCTAGCCGACCTTGCCGTGCACGATATAGATTTGATTAGATTTATTAGCGGCGAGGAGATTTTGAGCTCGCATATCTTAAAATCCCGCCGCATCCACGCTAGCTGCGAGGATAGCGCAAATTTAAGCTTCGAGCTTAGCGGCGGCGCTACGGCCTGCGCTAGGGTTTCGTGGCTATCGCCGTTTAAAAAGCGAACTATCGAAGTCGTCTGCGAGGGCGGCATTTTCGAGGCGGATTTGATCTCGCAGGAGCTTAAATTTTATGCAAATTTAGACGCGAACTCTTTTTCGCAAAAAAGCTGCTTCGTAAAAAAAAGCGAAGCGCTAAGCGGCGAGCTAAATGCCTTTATCGGCCTACTAAAAGGCCAAAATAGCGATATCGCTACGCTTGAAGACGGCATTAGAACGCTTAAGGTTATCTCGTAGCTTTACGTATCAAAAACCTAAATTTAGCGGTAAATTGGATGATTAAAATTTGGCTAAATTAGGCGCGAGTTTTCCGCCGCAAACGCTAAATTTAGGCTTATCTTAAAACTTGGCTTAGTTTAGACCCGCCGGTCAAACTAGAGCGCTACGTTTTTACCGTATTTTTATTTGCCGTTTGACCCAAGGCAAAGCGCGGTAATTTTCTCCCGATTCTTGCTCCAAATATCGCTAAGCCAAAACCCCTAATCGCAAACTAGGCAAGCTAGCTAAAACGCAGGCTTGGCAAATTCCATTAAGCCGCGTTTTATCTGGCTTGATTCCTCTTCGTCAAAGCTAATGGCTACGGCGCGCTTATCATGCCTGCCCCGCAACGCAGCAAAAGCCAAAAAACGGCTGCTACTTTTTTGCAAGTAGCAGCGAGTAGCCTACTAAATTTGCCCTAAACGCACCGTATCGCCGCATCAAAAAATATGCGCCAGGCCGTTTTAGGCTATTTATGCGCTCTTAAAATATTGCAATGATTGCGGCAATTTTAATTCTTTATGGATAACGCGCAAAATTTAGGCGAAATAGTACGGTTTTTACGGCACTTTTGCTCTATAACGGTTTAGCTTTGCCGTCTTTACGCAAGCCTTTTGTGAAAGTATATTTAAAATCCATTGGCCTTAGCTTTTATATTTGCTCATTTATAAGCAGGATTTGCCAGTACCGAGCCGCCTGCCCTAAAGCCTTCCTATGACCTGCGCCGTATATTTAGGGCAGATGCGACGATATCAAGGACGAATTTTACAAAGCTAAATTTTAAATTTATGAGTTTAGATGCCTTTCTTAGGGCGAATAATTTAAGATTTTCTAAATTTGCTTTGAGATTTACCGTGAATCATACGCATATTTATTGCGCCATATTTTGCTTTTATTCAAGCTTAGTAAACGGATGATTTTTAAATTTAGCAACGAAATTTTATTTATCTAATGTAGCTTTTATACGGATTTTGCGCCGTAAATATCGCGAACTAGCTGGCAATATGGCATGCCACCGCCAAAATAAGTTCTAAATTTTTATTTACCGCCAAGACCGGTTTTGTATACCCCGCAATCTTTGCGCCGCCTTCGTCATAGATAAAAACGCCAAAAACTGCACCCCGGATTTTAACAAAAAACGAGTAAGCCTAAATCTTACTTTTTGCTAAGCAGATCTTTTAAGCTCTCCTGCACGTCTTTGCCGCGCAGCATTGCCGCGACCTCGTTTACTATCGGCGTATAGATGCCCTTGCTAGCGGCGATCTTTTCTATCGCGTACGAGGTGTCTACGCCCTCTGCTACCTCACCTAGATCATTTAGGATTTTGTTAAGGCTCTCGTTTTTAGCAAGCCCCAAGCCCACGCGGTAGTTGCGCGAGAGCACAGATGAAGCCGTGAGAAAAAGATCGCCCGCCCCGCTAAGCCCCAAAAAGGTCTGCTGCTGCGCACCAAAATACTCGCCAAATCTCGCCATCTCGACAAGTCCGCGCGAGATGAGGCTAGCTCTAGCGCTGTTGCCAAGCCCGAGCCCGTCGCAGATACCACCCGCGATCGCGATGACGTTTTTATAGGCGCCCGCAATCTCGGCGCCGATAACGTCGCTACTGGCGTATGCTTTGATATTTCGCGGAAAAAGCGCTGAAATCTCGCGAGCAAGGGCTTCGTTTTTGGAATTTATAACTAGCGCGCACGGAAGGTCGTTTTGTATCTCTTTAGCAAAACTCGGACCCGATAAAAAGGCTAAATTTGCCGCATCTACGTACTGTTCGTAAATATCGTCTAAAAAACGAAGGCTTGAAGTTTCGATGCCTTTTGAGGCGACTAAAATTTTTTGTCCAAAGTTTTTAAAATGCTCTTTTAGCCAGCCGCTAACAGACTGAGAAGGTATGGCAACGACTAGCAGATCGCGCTTTAGCGCCTCCTCTAGGCCGACAAAATGCGCGCCTTCAAGCTGTCTGCGAGAGCTGATGACGCAGTCGTTTTTTTGTGAAAGCGCATGAAAAAGTGCGCTACCCCACTTCCCCGCTCCGATGATGGCTATTTTCATTTTTTCTCTTTTTTGTGATTTACGTTTATTTTAGCTAAATTTGACTGGCCTGCCTGCAAGCTCAAGCCTTGCTTTTGCGAAAATTAAACAACTTAAATTTAACCGCGCCGCCCATCTCTATAAAATAAAAATTTGGCGCGGTAAATTTACTTTTTGGGCCAAATTTGACCCAAAAACCCGCGTCGCCAAATAACAGTAAAAGGCGGCGCAAGTCAAATTTATCCTAGTTTTTCTTTTAAAAGCTCATTTACTTTTGCAGGATTAAACGCGCCTTTACCCTCTTTCATCGTTTGTCCGACGAAAAATCCAAAAAGCTTGTCCTTGCCGCTTTTGTACTCGGCGACCTTGTCGGCGTTTGCGCTTAAAATTTGATCTATTATCGCTACGATAGCCGAGCCGTCGCTGACCTGCTTTAATCCCAATTTTTCGATGACGGCGTCTACGCTACCCTCGTTTTCCATAAGATAGTCAAGCACCTCTTTTGCCGCCTTGGCGCTTATCGTGCCGTCTTCGATGCGGCGCAAAAGCTCTATCATCTTAGCCGAATTTACAGGTGAAGTCTCGATCGTAGCGCCGTTTTTTAGACGACCCAAAAGCTCGACGATGAGCCACGTCACGGCGAGTTTCGGCGATATTTTAGCTTCTACGAGCTCCTCGAAATACTTCGTCGTCTCCACGCTGCTAGTTAAAATAAGCGCGTCGTCCTCTTTCACGGCAAGCTCGCGCTCATATCTAGCGACTTTTTGCTCGGCAAGCTCGGGGATTTTGATCGCTTCGTTATACATCTCTTCAGGAATTTCGACTGGTAGCAGGTCGGGATCGGGGAAATATCTATACTCGGCGCTATCTTCTTTGCCTCGCATAGAGCGCGTGACTAAATTTACGGTATCAAAAAGGCGGGTCTCTTGATAAACTTCTTCATCGTATTTGCCGTCTTCCCACGCTGCACTTTGACGCTCGACTTCATAATCGATCGCTTTTTGGATAAATCTAAACGAGTTTAAATTTTTAATCTCTACGCGCGTATAAAGCTTGCTGTCGCCTTTTGGGCGGATACTGACGTTGGCGTCGCAGCGAAAGCTTCCCTCTTGCATATTAGCGTCGCTGATGTTTAAAAATCGCAAAATCGAGTGCAGTTTTTTTAGGTACGCAACCGCCTCGTCGGAGCTACGCAGATCAGGCTCGCTCACGATCTCAAGCAGAGGCGTGCCGGCGCGGTTTAGATCGACTAGACTCTGTCCGCTCTCGTGGATATTTTTGCCCGCGTCTTCTTCAAGGTGTGCGCGAGTGATGCCGATGCGTTTTTTCTCGCCGTTTACATCGATAAAAAGCTCGCCTTTTTCTACTATCGGTATCTCAAACTGCGAAATTTGATAAGCCTTTGGAAGGTCCGGATAAAAGTAGTTTTTACGGTTAAAAACCGAGCGTTTATTTATGGTTGCATTTACCGCCGCGCCGAAGCTTATCGCCTTTCTTACGGCCTCTTTGTTTAGTACCGGCAAAGCCCCCGGTAGCGCCAGGCAGGTCGGACAAACGTGAGTATTTGCCTCATCGCCGAAGCTCGTAGAGCAAGAGCAGAAAATTTTAGTTTTTGTATTAAGCTGAGTATGAACCTCAAGCCCGATAACGACTTCAAACATAATTTGCCTTTTATTTAAAATTTAGGGCTTATTTTAGCAGGATTTTTATTTAAGTTAGATAAAAAGAAAGGGTTGCGCCCGCCGATTTTTAGCGTATTTTAGCTAGCGGACGCATAAATTTAAATCTTAGTGTTCCTCGTGGCTGATCAAAATTGCACCAGCAAGATACACGTAAGTAAGAATCATAAAGATAAATGTCTGCAAGCACGCCATAAAGGTAAGCAAAACAAACGCAGGAAGCGGAGCTGCCCAAGGCGCTAGCGCAAGCACGACCAAAAGAAACAAATCATCGCCCTTGATGTTGCCAAAAAGCCTGAATGAAAGCGATACTATGCGAGATAGATGCGAAACGACCTCGACGATAAACATTATCGGAGCTAGCCATTTGTTTGGTCCCATAAAGTGCGCGAAATACTTAATAACGCCGTTTTGTCTAATACCCTCAAAGTTATAAAATATAAAAACAACGAGCGCCAAAGTAAGGGTCAAATTTAGACTCGAAGTCGGAGCTTCAAATCCAGGTATTATGCCTATTATGTTGCTTACGAATACGATCAAACCGATGGTGGCAACTAGCGGCAGATACTTTCTAGATAGCGCTTCGCTACCTAGCACGTCCTTGCCCATTGACACGACGCCCTCTAGATATGCTTCGAGGATATTTTGCGTTCCGCGAGGCACGAGTTGCAAATTTTTAGTTGCAAATTTTGCCACGATAAGTACGATAATCGCAACCAAAACAAGATGTCCAGCGTAATTTACCGCATGAATAACATGGTTGTTAGTCGTAAAAAAAGAAGCGATCCAACCCGTAAATAAAAACAAATTTTCTTGCATAGATTAACCTTGAATTTATAAATTTTAGACCCAATTTTATCCAAATAAACGTTAAAAGTTTTTTAAGATTACCTCAAATTTCGCCCGAATTTTAGCTTTTTTGTCAAATTTAGCTCAAATTTCTACGTCGTTTTTTAAAATCAGCCGCTCACGCAAAAAATCTATCGTAAACGAGCTTTAATATCGTCGCGCCAACGACGGCTAGAAACACAATTCTAACAAATTTAACGTCCTTTTTCATGACCATATTTGAACCAAAATACGCGCCCAAAACCTGTCCCGCTCCCATCAAAAGCCCGACCGCCCAAAGTATCTGTCCGCCCGCGATAAAAACGGCAAGAGAGACGATGTTGCTGGTAAAATTTAGGATTTTCGTATGCGCGACGGCTTTTTTCATGTTTAGCCCGATGAGCGCAACCATCGCAAATGTCCAAAAACTGCCCGCTCCCGGCCCGAAAAATCCGTCGTAAAAGCCTAAAATTAGGCCAAATATTACGTAAAAAGCTCGCGCATTCATACGAGCGGCTCTATCCTCGTCGCCGACTTTTGGCATCATAAGCGTATAGATGAAAATCGCTATCAAACAAAACGGGATAATAACGCGTAAGAACTCGGCGCTCAAAAACAGTATAAGCACCGTGCCGACGCACGCGCCGATAAAGGTAAAAACGATGCCGATAAAGACTTCGCGAAAATTTATCATGCCTTTTCGCGCAAAATTTAACGCCGCGGTGAAGCTACCGAAAGTACCTTGAAGCTTGTTTGTAGCTAGCGCCACGTGGGGTGGTACGCCCATCGCCATGATCGTCGGCAGCGCGATCAGTCCGCCCCCGCCCGCGATCGCATCTACAAAACCCGCCGCAAAAGCCGCCGCGAAAAATATCAAATACGCTGTAACGCCGAAGTCAAAGTCCATTTTCGCCCCTTTAAATAGCAAAATCATACTACGAAAAATTTAAAAATTTATAAAATTGGGCCTTTCGTTTTATCGCGGTTAAAATTTAACGAAAAGGCGGGTAAATTTTACCGAGCGGGGCTAAATTTAGCGGTTTAGATTGCGGCGCGTTTTGTAAATTTCGCGGGCGAGCTCGGCAATTTTTTGAAGTTTTAGACAAATTTTGCAAATTTGAGTTCCATTTAACGGCGCCAAATTTTATATATTTTTAAAATTTAGCTTGCAAAACCGCGCGGACAAATTTGGATATTTTAGAAAATTTATTGAGATTTCGCATTTTCGAGATGCGGGTTTAAAAATATACGAGACGCTAGATTTAAAGCCGCGTTAAATTTGACCGAGTTAAGAAAAAAGAAGTTCGCCGACCGCCGAGCGCGGCAAATCGGCGAATGCGGGATTATTTTATAACGCCGCAAACCATTCTAGCGCCGCCGCCGCCAAGAGGCTTTGGATGGTCGCTGTGGTTATCGCCGCCGACGTGGATCATTAGCGAGTGGCCTTTTAGCTCATCTAAGCTCTTGATTTTCGGAGCTAGGACCGGATAAACCGCGTTACCCTCAGCATCGACGAAAAGCGCAGGCAAATCGCCCTTGTGGCCGTTGTCGTCCCATGCAAACGAGTGTTTTTTAGTCTCGGCCGGATCCCAGTGACCGCCCGCTTTCATGCCTAGGCCTTTTTCATTCGCGCCGCAGTCAGCGTTTTGATGCACGTGAAATCCGTGCGCGCCGCCCTCAAGACCTTTAAGATTTGGGAACAGCGCTACGCCGTAGTTAGTCTCGACTGCTACCACTTCGCCAACGACTGTGTTGCCCTTTTCGCTTAGTTGCTCCATAGTTACGACTAGGTGCTTGCCTGCCTTTGGATCAAAGACTTTTTCCTCATGCGCAAGAGCGCTAGTAGCGAGTAGGCAGCCTAGAGCCACGCTAGCTAAAACGATTTTTTTCATTTTTTCTCCTTAAAATGTAATTGCGAGGTAACTATAGCCTAAATTTGATTAATTTAGGCTTTAAATTTTCTTAAATTTAATGCGCCGCGATGCCTCAAATTTGTCGCCGTTTCGCGCGAGAAAAACTCGTCAAATTTACTTTATCTCGCTTAAAATTTGCGCCAGTTCGCCGCTTTGACCGATGCGGTAGAGCGCGAAGTCGTATTTGATCGGGTCGTCGGGGTCAAATTTGCAAAGCTTGTCCGTTAGCTCGCGCACAGCCTTAAAATCATAGCTTTTGCGAGAGATTAAGCCCAAATTTAGCGAAACTCGGTGCGTGTGCACGTCAAGAGGTATGAGGAGCTTGCTTTTTGGCAGGCTTTTAAAGAGTCCAAGGTCGATGTCGCTATCTCGAACCATCCAGCGCAGGAACATATTGTAGCGTTTATACGGGCTTTGCGGCGCTTTTTTGTACGGCTTGCCGAAGAAAAACTCATACCCCTCCGAGCGGTAAGGATTTAGCGAGTAGATAAATTTGATGAGCTCGTTTATGCCGTCCACCATCGAGCCGTTTTTTTCAAAGCCCGTTCTCACCGCACTCTCGATATCGCCGTGCTCTTTTAGGCGCGAAAGGGTGATAAAAATCTGCCGCACGTCCTCGCAGCTTTGAAAGCGGTATTTATGCCGCGTCAAATTTGAAATGATTTGCTCCTCGCTTTTATCCAGCAGCGAGAAGTCGAGCGAATTTAGAAAATTTACGATTAGTTTTGCGTTGCCGTAAGCAAAAAGCGCGCAGATGAGCGAGATCTCGGGCGTTTTAAATTTGCTCGCGACTTGTAGCGGATCGGCGGCGGCAAACAGGTCCGCATGGGTATTTTTAGAGATTACGTTTTGATCCAGGAGAGTTTTTAAGTCCATTTTTAGCCTTTTTGGCCGAGATTTTAAACCAAAAAGGCTAAAAGAAATTTAAATTTACTGTTTTAGCGTAAGCAAGGTATCGAGCATCTTTTCTACGGTCGTGATGATTTTGGCCGCCGCGCCGTAGCTGCTTTGAAAACGTATGAGATTTGTTAGCTCTTCGTTTAAATTTACGCCGCTAACGGACTGATACTCGGACATCGCAACCTTGTGGATGGCGGTATTTGCGTCGTTTAGATCGTTATTTGCCTGTGTTTGGCTGGCTAGATCGGTGGTGATATAACGGTAGTAGCCCTCGACGCTCTCTTCTTTGTCCGCATGCTTGTCGGAGTAAAATATGATTTTTTTATACTGCATTTGCACCATATCGTTTGCGACTTCATTGTTGCCCGGAGTCGGATTTGAGTAGGCTTTTAGTTTGTGCGGATTTTCGGTTAGCTCGCTTTTTACGCTCATATTTTTCGCATTTCCGCCCTCAAATACCCTATTTATACCGATAATGCCCGGGAAATTCGTACCGCGATCTACAAAAGCGACGCTATATTCGCCGGCATTTCTTTTAGGGGTTACGCCAAACGTGCCTTTGCCCGTCGCCTCGTCGTATTGATAGTTTGCTTGAAAATAATCGTCCACGTCGTTTAGCGAGTTATTATCGCCGTTATCGTCGGTATCGGAGTTAAAGTCCCTCACGATAGAGTTGCCGCGCGCGTTGTCGTTCATAGACGTGGTTGCGTTTACGTTTATCGTCTTGCGTGCGACCTCTTGGCCTTGGTTGTTATAAACTACGACGTCAAAGCTACCGTGCTTGATATCGTTATTAAAATTCATCAGAGTCCTAGAGTCGCTTAAGCCGTCTAGTTCGTCCGTTACGGCGTTTTCTACGGCTGATTTGGCGTAGATGTTGTTTGTCTCGTTAATGATGCCTTTAGCAAACGTATTTAGGTTGTCTATATATTTTTGTATAGTTCCGTCTTGAAACTCTCCGCTATCATCCACTCTGCGTCCGCGTAGATCCAGCGCAGCGCCTAGTTTGCCTCCCGAGATTCGTCCGTTTAGATCGACCTTTTTACCGTCGTCCCTCTCGAAAAATACGCCTTTAAAATCGCTTTTGTCGCTTATCCTATCGACTGTTAGCGGATGATACGTCGTGCCGTCTACGATATTAAACCCCGAGATATTTATCTGATGCTTCGTACCCATATCGGTTACGGTCGGATCGACATTGCTGCTTTGTAGTTGCCCTTTAAATACGCTAATACCTACGAGTTTTGACATCGCAAGCTCAAGCTGATCGCGTTTATCTCGTAGGTCGTTTGCTCTAGTGCTACCGACTGATTCGATGCGGACGATCTCTTTATTTATCTGCGCGATTTGCTTGGCGTATTTGTTGATTTCATTTACGGAAACCTCTACCTGCGAGTCCACGTCTTTTTGGATCTTGTTTAGCATATCGTGAGCTTTATTTATGCTATTTGATAGCGTCGAGGCCGAATTTAGCAAATTTACCTTCTGCGAGCCTTCCGTAGGGTTTGAGGCAAGGTTGTTCCACGCGTTAAAATAATTTTGCAAATCTCTGCCTATGCCTACGCTTTGCAGATCGGGGAAACGCTGCGAAATCTCTTCTAAAATTTGCTTTTTGTATTCGCTTGATTCTAAATTTATATTTGAAGTGCGAAGCCTAGCGAAAGTAAATTCGTCATGCACGCGCACGACCGTATCGACTTTAGTACCCGTGCCGATGTCGCCGGGCATATCGTGAAAAGGCTCTCTAGCAGACTGCACTACGCGCTGCCTCGTATAGTGCTCGCTATCGGCGTTTGTGATGTTGTGCCCGGTCGTGGTGATTTGCGTTTGCGCGGCGTCTAAACCGCTCATTCCGATATGTAAAGACGAAAATATATTAGCCATTTTTTAAACCCTTGTTTTAAATAAACTTTCAGGCGTCAAGCCTTCTTTATCGTAGCTGCCGGACTCGCTTTTAAACATATTTTTTAGCAAGCTATCGAAAAATTCTTTCACTCCGACGACGTATTTTGCGTATTCTTTGTTTTTTGAGTAGAGCTCTTCAAGCTTTGAGCGCATGAGGGTTAGCGATGATTTTACCTCATCGTCGAGGATAGAGCTTAAATTTGCCCCGCCGTTTTCCCTCGAGACTCTTAAAAGCTCTTTATCTAGCAGCGATTTTACGGATTCGAATTTTTTAACCAGCTCGTTTTTGCGTCTGACGCTATCATCGACCTTGCTATGGTCGGCTAGTTTTATCTTTTCTATATCTTCCGTAGTTTGAGCAATGAGCTCGTCTAGTACGCCCATCGCCTCATCCAAATATCTTTTAAGCATTTTTGTCCTTTCTTTTTACGCAAGGACAAAAAATCTTATAAAAGCGTATCAGCAACGGCTTTTGCAGTCTTAGACATATCTAGTTTATATGTTCCGTTTGCGATCTGCTCGGCTATCTTTGCGACCTTGCTTTCTTCTTTGCCTTGTGTTTTTTCCATATTTTCGCTCTTTTTTACGTCGTTTGAGCGAGTGATTTGCTGCGGGCTCATGCCCAGTTTAGCTCCCAAAGTTCCTATCATTTTCAAGCCTTTTTAGATTTGTTAGAAACTAAATCGGCAAATTTTGAAATTTCTTAAGCCCTTTCTTTTAAATAATTGAATAAAAGTTCGCTAAAGCCCAAATTTCCACTCAGAGCCTTGCTCATAGTATCGTTGTACATCGAGTGATATATCTCGTCTCCGGCGTCTTTGCCAAATAACGGATTTTCGTCTTTTAGCGCAATATCCAGCACGCTTTTAACCAAAAACGCCTCAAAAGCATCGGTTTGCTCTTTTAAAAGCGCGTCTTGTTCGCTTTGAGGCTTATTAGTACGCCTGTTTTCGATAGAGCTCGTGGCGAATTTATTATAAGAGCTTAAAGCCGCCGAAGTATCTACGTTTAACATTATATTATCTCCAAATTTACGTGTATGGCGCCCACGCGCTTTAGATTTTCCATTATCGCGATGATGTCGCTAGGAGTCGCGCCCATCTTGCTTAACGCCCTTGCGACGCTAGCTACGGTAGTTTTTTCGCCGCTGATTTTTAGCATATTAGTTAGCGGATCGACCGCTGCGCCGTCTTGCAAGTCGATTGTTTGCCCGTTTGCAGCCATATCGTCGTAAGAACTAGGCTCTATCTTTATCGTGATATCTCTGTGCGTGATAACGACTGGATCGACCGTGATATTTATACCGCTTACTATCGTGCCGGTGCGCTCGTCGATTACGATTTTATCTAGCGCTTTATAATCCACGTCTAAATTTAATACCTTAGCGATAAATTCAACCGCGTTTGAGCCTTCCGGTTTTGATACCTTGATAGTTCTAGCATCGATAGCCGTCGCAGTTTCGCCGCCTAGATTTAAATTTACCGCTCTTTGGATATTTGAAGCGGTGTCGAAATTCGACTCCTTTAAGCTTAAAAATATCGCTTCTTGATTATAGATATCATACGCTATCTCACGCTCCACGATCGCGCCGCTTGGGATCGTACCTGCAGTTACGTGATTGCCGTCCTTGCTTGCTCCGCCGCGAGACGCCGTCTTGCCGCCTATGGTTAGCGACCCCTGCGCTAAAGCGTAGATATCGCCGTCCACGCCCTTAAGCGGAGTCATCAAAAGCGTTCCGCCCTGCAGGCTCTTTGCGTCGCCGATAGAAGATATCACGACATCAAGCTTATCGCCCTGCCTAGCAAACGGCGGCAACTTTGCGATAACCATTACCGCTGCGGTATTTTTTGACTTGATGTCGTCTGGCTTGATTTTTACGTTCACGCTTTGAAGCATATTTGAAAGAGACTGGATCGTAAACTCAGAGCTACTGCCGTCGCCAGAGCCGTTTAGACCGACGACTAGACCGTATCCGATCAGCTGATTTTCCCTCACGCCAACGACGTTTGCGATGTCTTTTATCTGCGCCGCAAAAGCCGATATAGCAAGGGTTAGCAAGCATACCGCTAGTTTCATTTTCGTCCTTAAATTTATATTTTCAAAGACGAAAAGCAATTAGCATTCCAAATTTGAAACAAAAATTTTAAGAATAATAGCTAAGCGAAGTATTTCCGAATTTTTTAGATTTTAAAAGCGTAAACGCACCGATGTTTTCCGGTAAATTTAGATGGCTGGCGTGCTCGAAAGCGATCAGATAAATTTTATCTTTTGGCAAATTTCTCGCCAAATTTACGCACTTTTCATAAACGTCAGCAAAGCCGTCCCTGATATCAAAAGGCGGGTCAAGATACAAGATAACGGGCAAATTTTGCCTCGCGACGATAGCGGGAGTAGCGTCAAAAGTATCGCCGTTTATGATTTCTAACTCGTCTCCGATAAGCTTAGCGTTTTGTATCGCGATTTTATAGGCGTTTTTGTCGATTTCTGCCGCGTAGGCCTTTGTCGCGCCGTTACTTAGCGCCTCTGCGGCCATCAGCGCGCTACCGCCGAAAGCCTCGATAAAGACCTTACCCGATAGCTCGTAGCGAAACGAATCAAAAAACGAGCCTTTGACGATGCTTTTGGTGCTTCGCGTAGTTTGAAGCGAGGGCAAAAGCAGCTTTTTACCTTTAAATTTACCGCTTGAGATAGTCGCGTAGAGATTTTTCAACGAGCTTTCCTTAGAACCGCGAGCAGCTCTTCTTTAAATTTATCTATTAAATTTGAAACCTCAAGCTCCAAATTTGAACCGTTTTGCGACGCGGCTTCTTCTTTTGCGGGCGTGGCCGTGCGAGAAGGCGCGACTGGTTCTGAAAACTGGATCGCCGAGTAAAACTCCTCAAGCGCGGAGATAAGGACTTCTTTGCTAAAAGGTATTTTTAGATGCGGCGAGTGCTCGGCGATCACGAAAACGGGCTTTTTGGATTCTATCTTTTTATCCGCCACGATAAAATCGCAATCTTTTTTAGGCGAGATAAAATCTCTTAAAAACAGCCTTAGCGACTCCCCTAGCAAAATACAGTCGCATTCAAACGAAATTTTCACGAATTCTCCTTTTTCTCGCCTTAATTTAGGCTGGATTTTAACAAATTTATGCGAAAATTTAAATTAAGCAAAAATTTTCCAGAACGGGGCTAAAAAAAATTGCAAATTTGACGATATAGAAGCTAGCAAACATTTAAAGGAGAAAATATGGAAATTTTCAAAGCGGCAAGCCAGCCGATGGCAAACGCGGTTACAAGCTCGCATGCGCAAAGCTCTACTCAAACTAGAGAGGTCGAGCAAACTCACATCCAGCATGACGCTACGCGTAATTTAACAGAGCAAAATAACGAAACGCTAAGCAAAGAAGTAAAAGAAGCCACCGAAAAACTAAATAAACAAATGGAAGATCTAGGCACTAGTATACGCTTTGGCTATAACGATAAAATAGGCGCGATGTACGTAAACGTAATGGAGATGAAAACGGGCGAAGTTATTCGCAAAATCCCGACCGAGCAGGCGATGAAGCTAAGCGAGTATTTCAAAGAAGCCGTCGGCGTATTATTTGACAAGGAGAGCTAAAATGGCACTAGGTAAAGTTTCTTCACTCGGCTTTGGAAGCCAAGTTCTAACTCAAGACGTTATAGATAAGCTAAAAGCCGCCGACGAAGCGGGTCAGATAAAACCTGTTACCTCCAAAATCACGGCAAATGCAACAAAGCAAAAGGATCTAACCGCTCTAAAGACGCTCATCGGTACTTTTCGCTCCTCGGTTTCTACCCTAGCAGACGATAGCTCGTATCAAAAAAGAACCACTACCGCAGACGGCAAAAGCGCGGAGGTAACCGCAAGCGCGGGCGTGGCGGTACAAGATATCGAAATAGACGTAAGGCAACTAGCAAAAAAAGACGTTTATCAAAGCACAAAATTTGCCACATCAAGCTCATTTATCGGCAAAAACGGGACATTTGGCATAAAAGTCGGAGGCACGACGCATAAAATAGAAGTAAGAAGCTCCACTACGCTTGAAGAGCTAGCCGATAAGATCAACGAGGTCACAAACGGCGCCGTTTCAGCAAAAGCGATGAAAGTAGGCGGCGAAGATCCGTATCAGCTTATACTGCAATCAAAAGAAACGGGCGCTGAAAACAAGATCGAAATCACCGACGTAGATAGCGACGGGTCGGCTCTAAGCGGCGCATCGGACGTCTTGCAAAAGCTCGGCTGGGACAGCGCAAATATCGCTAGTAATAAAATTTCTACCGCGCAAGATGCCGAGTTCGTCTACAACGGTATCACGATAAAACGAAGCGGCAACGAGGTAAAAGATTTAAATTTAGGAATGACGATAAAGCTAAAAGATACGGGCAAGACGACCTTTAGCATCAAAGAGGACGCAAGCGCTATAAAAGAGAGCATGCAAAGTCTAGTTACGGCGTATAATAATCTTACCAACAACCTAAAAGTCGCCACCGACTACGATAGCGATACGAAAAAATCGGGAACTTTTCAAGGCGTGAGCGAGATAACTGGCATAAAATCGACACTAAATAAAATTTTATTCGCCAATCAAACCTACACCGATAAAAATGGCGTAACCAAAACCGCGAATTTAGCCGACTACGGGCTAAGCTTAAATAAAGAAGGCTTGCTGGAGCTTGATAGCTCAAAACTGGGTAGAAAGCTAGACGAGGATTTGCAAAGCGTGCAAAAGATATTCGCAGGAGGCACGACCTACGGCACGGCTCAGGCCTTTAGCTCTAAAGCCGTAGACGCCGGCTCGCTAACTATCGCAAACGAAGATCTAGTCATAAACGGCAAAAAGATAAATTTACCGGCTACTGCGGCTACGAATACCTCAAAGCAAAATGCACTAGCTCTACTAAAAGCCATAAACGACGCAGGTATCGCTGGCGTGCAAGCTACCATAGCCTCAAGCGAGGACAAAATAACGCTAAAAACCACAAACGGTACGGCAATAAGCATAAAAGGCTCGCCCGCCACGCTAAACGCGGTAGGCCTAAGCGAATCTACGATAACGCCTAAAAGCACGACCGTAAACGGTATCTTTTCTTCGGCAAAAAAGACTGTAGACGGGCTAATCAACTCAAAAAACGGCTCTTTAACCAAATACGGACAAAGCCTGATCGAGGAGAAAAAAACGCTCGATGCCGAAAAAGAAAGGACGCAAAAGTCGCTAGACGCGAAGTACGCCACGATGGAAGAGCGATTTTTAGCATACGATAAAATCATCAGCAAGCTAAACAGCGAATTTTCGTCGCTAAAATCGATGATCGAAGCCGAATATAATAAAAAATAAAAGGTAAATTTATGCAATACAACACTGCACACGCCGCGTATTCGCAAAATGCCGTAGGCGGCATCGAGTCGCCTACTAAGCTCATCGAGATGCTTTACGAGGGTGTTTTGAGATTTGTCTTTAGAGCCAAAAAAGCGATGCAAGAAAACGACGTGGAGAAAAAAGTATATTTTATAAACCGCACAAACGCGATTTTCGTCGAGCTTCTAAACTCGCTAGACTACGACCAAGGCAACATCGCGCACTATCTAAGCGGCCTTTACACCAGGCAGATCCAGCTACTAGCCATGGCAAATATAAACAACGACGAACAAAGCCTAAACGAGGTCGTAAGCGTCACAAAGCAGCTACTAGAAGCTTGGAAAGAAACGACCGGACAAGCCGATGTGGCTGGATGACCTAAAAATCGCCGTCGCTAACGATGACGCGGAGGCTATCGCGGCGCTAGCAAACGAAGCGCCTAGCAAATTTGACAGCCTAGAGGATGCCCTGCAAGCCAAAGAGCTCCTGGGCGCAGCGATAAATTTGATCCAAGAAAATAAAGCAAAGCTCGGCAAAGAGCTAGAAAAGCTAAAAAACGTAAAAAAATACATGGCGTCGTAAATAATTTCTTAAATTTACGGCGCTTTTTAAACCTCTCTCTCTCAAATTTATCCGCACAAAGGCAAAAAATGACGAAAAACGATATAAAAGATGCTTTGCGAAATAGCTTAGGCATGGAGATAGCAAGCGGTTTTAGAGTGCTAAAAGAGCGCGAGCTAGTCCGATTTAACGACGAAGCGCGGTTTGATTTCGAGAGCGAGAGCCAAATACTACGCGAGTTTTATATATTTGCCGATACGGTTGCGGGCGACTTATGGCTTGCAAGCTTAAAAGACGGCAAAGTCGCCCTTTACGATCATGACGACGGCGATCTTTGCGCGTCAAATTTGGTTAAATTTGATCTGGATATCGCAGACTGGCTTGAGATCGCCCAGACGTTTAAAAAATTTGAAACTATAGACGAACCAAACGCCGAACAAACCGCCGAATTTAAACGAGCCGTAAGCGCCGTTTGCCCGCAAATTTTAGAGATTTGGGATATTTAAAACCGCAAATGCGCGGCCGTTTAATGCGGTCAAATTTAAATAAATCTTGCAAATTTTGATGCTGCTAGATCCGAGCAAATTTGACGTTTACCCAAAATCTCTCGCCTAGCGCCGATATTTCTACCTTTTGCCCGTACGGCTTTTGCGGCCCGGATAAAAATCCTAAATTCTAAAAACCGTCAAAATGCAAAACATCGAGCGTTAAATTTAGCGCGGCACTTTGCGTTTTTATGCAAACGCCGAAAAACTCGCCGACAAAATTTAAATTTACCAAGCGTTTCGGTTTTGGAAACTAGGCCAAATTTTACGGCGTCAAACGCAAAAATCTCCGCGCCGTTTTCCATAAATTTAGCCTGTTAAATTTATGCCTTGAGCCGATAAAAATTTACGCGTAAATTTAAAAACTAGCCAAAGCTAATTTACGCCGTTTAATTTATCGCGCATCGCCAAATCTCGCGAAAATATCTGCCAAAGCCGTAAATTTGCGGGCGGATTTTAGATTATTTGCAAGTTTTACGCGCGTCGTCGCCGAAATCAAAAAACCGAAAGTAGAAAAAGAAGTAAAAGGTAAGGCATGGCGATAAGCCGAGTTCTGTCGTGAGTGATTATTTATCTACTCCAAATTTTACAATTTGGCTCTAGCGAAGGGTTTGACATAAGACTCAAAACCATCCCTCCTTGCTGCGAGTTGGGTTTATATAGCCGCCGCGCTTGCACGCCGCGCTGGTGGGCTCTTACCCCGCCGTTTCACCTTTACCGCCGAAGCGGCAGTCTGCTTTCTGTTACACTATCCCTTGGGTTACCCCAGCCATCCGTTAGATGGAACTCCGTCTTATTGCAGCTCGGACTTTCCTCTTTTGCATGCGCAAAAGCAATCACTTGCCATACCTTGAGCGCGATTATAGCTTTTTCGGGTTTAAGGATAGCTTGGGCTAGATTTTACGATTTTTAATACGCGTATGTCGAAGTTTTATAAGTACGCAAATTTAACGATCTCGCGTCAAATTTGCGTTTTTCATAGACGAGATTAAGCCTTCTTTAAAAACTCCGTCTTTAGCACGATGACGCCCATTTTATCGATCTTGCCTTCAATCTCTTTGTCGTCGTCCGTGAGCTTGATGTTTTTTACCATGGTTCCGCGCTTTAGCGTCGCGCCCGCACCTTTTACTTTTAGGTCTTTGATAAGAGTTACGTTATCTCCCGCGTTTAGTTCGGTTCCGTTTGCGTCTTTTGGCATATTTTCTCCTTTAAATTTAGCGCCCATTTTACTAAAAAATCATCAAAAAATAAAGCCTAGCGCGCTAAATTTAAACACGGATAGTAAATTTTGCCCTCATAATTGCGAGCGGCCCAAAAGCCCGCCGCAAGCTAAAATAATAACGCAAAGCTAAATTTACCCCCGCGCATCAGGCTAAGCCGCGATCTCTATCTGCCCTCTTTCTTTTTATTTTTACGCCGTTTTTAAATTTGCCAAACTAAAGCCTCGCGCGCCTTTTGTGCCGGTTAAGCCAAGCGCAAACCCCCGCGATTTCATCTACTCTCCCGCATCGTATAGACGCCGCCTTCGTTCGTTACGTCAAATTTTTGCTTTGCTATCTCGTCAAAACTCTTGCCGTTTACTTTTACCTTGCCGGGCATCGCGCTTTTATCGCCTACATTCATCTTAAATTTGCCTCCTGCTAAAAGCAGCTTTACGCGGATACCATTTTTGGGCGAATATTTACCGTCTTTTTTATCAAAAAACGCGCTAAAAGGCAGGCCGCGCGCCGTCTCGCCGGGACTTGGCAACCTAAAATCGCCTGCAAACGCGCAAACGGCCGCAAGAGTAAAAATCAAAATTTTCTTCATCGCTCAACCTCGTTTAAATTTTATGCTATGCAAAACTCCGCGCCGCACTTTACGACCCGCGCCGTAAAAGGCTTTAAGCCTCGATAAATTCGTCGTTATTTATCGTGCGCAAGTCGCAAACATCGCCGAATTTCGCCATAATCTCGCGCGTAGCCTCCGTAAAAGGCTCGCAGCCAAAGTGCGGCACGACGCAAAAATCAACCAAATTTAACCCCGTAAAATCGCTCGTTTTTGCGCTATTTTCATCCATCAGCGTAGCATATTTCGTATCCGGAGACGCCACGATCGCTCCCGCCGACTCGCCGACGTAAATTTTGCCCGCTTTGACCGCGTCTTTTATGGCTTGGGCGGCGCGCGATTTTCGCAGCTCGTTAAGCAGATAAAAAGTATTTCCGCCGCTAACGTAAATGACGTCGCACCGACTAATAGCGGCTAAAATTTCATCGCCATAAAAGGACTCGTCTTGCTCCGATACTAGCGCCGCCCAATTCTGCGCGCAAGAGACGTCGAGGCGTATTAGCTTCGCGCCTAATTTTTCTAAAATCTCCGCCGCTTCGCCGACATAGAAATTTACCTCTTCAAATTTCGCCGCGGTGTCTATGAAAACGACGTTTTTACCGCTAAAATTTACCCGTTCGTTAATCCTAGCCGCAACCTGCGCAAAATAAGAGCAAAGAAAAATATTCGCCATTTTTAATCCTTTTAAAATACAAATTCGCAAATCCATTATATCCAAACTTGCCTAAAAACGTTCGCATTTCGCGTCGCCCGCGCCTTACTCTACGGGTAAAATTTGGCGGATTTAAGATACGGGTATCGGTGCGTAAAATTTGGTAAATTTAAGCAAGTCGATTTGAGTTATAAAATCTTAGACAAAGCACAAAACAAGGCCTTCAAATTGTAAAATTTAAGGCAAAAGAGCCGAATTTAACCCTTTTGCCGTTAAATCAAACAAGCTTTTTGATGACGTCTAGCACGAGATTACACTTCGGCACTACGGAGCTAGCGTCCATATACTCGTTTTTAGTGTGCATATTTCCGCCCGTAGGCCCCAGTCCGTCGATCGTCGGACAGCCTGCCGAGGCCGTGATGTTACCGTCGCTTAAACCGCCGGCGTCCACCCAGCTCACCTTCGCGCCCGTTTCTTTGGCGACCTCATCAAATATCGCCTTGATCCTCGGCAAATTTTGCTCGTCTATCATCGGCGCTTCTTCGTTGATTAGTATCTTTTTATGCGTTACTCCGTTTACGATGCCTTTGCTTAGTATCTCGTCCAGCTTTTTATTAAAAAACTCGACCGAAGAGGCAAATTTATACCTCATCTCGCAGGTCACGCTGGCAAACTCGGGTACGACGTTTTGCGCGGTGCCGCCGTTTGTGATGATGGAATTAAAGGTATGCCCTGCCGCAAAATCGGTCAGCTTTGATAGCTCGACTACGAAATTCGCCGCCTCAACGAGCGCCGAGCGACCGAGCTCGGGATGATTGCCCGCATGCGCGCCCACGCCGTAAAACTCGATCACGTAGGACATCACGCCCTTTCTAGTAGCCACCATCGAGCCGTCCTCTCTAGCAGGCTCCATAACAAGGCAAAATTTAGACTTTCTCGCGTATTCGCGGATCTTTTCTTTGGCAAAATTTGACCCCGTCTCCTCGTGCGAGTTTAGAAACAAAGCGACGTTGATTTTACCTAAATCAAGCTCCTTAATGACGTAGAGCGACAGTAGCGCGCCGCCCTTGTCGTCGATGACGCCTAGTGCGTTTACCCTGCCCTCGTTCTGGGTAAAAGGGGTATTTTGAACTGAACCAACGGGAAAAACCGTATCCATGTGCGCAACGAAAAGCACGTCGAATTTCGCCGCATTAGGATTGTTTGAGATGAGCAAGCAGTCGGCGACCTTATCGGTGCCCAGCGCTACCGTTTCGTGCTTTAGGCCTAGCGTTTCTGCTTTATTTTTAAACCACTTTGCGACGCTATTTACGCCCTCTATGCTAGCCGTCGGGCTCTCTATGTTAGTTAGCTCCTTTAGCTCGGCTAGGTATTGCTTTAGCTCCTCTTGTTTCATAGACCCTCCTTTATACGATGAGGCTCATTACAAACATCGCTAGATAGGCGTTTAGGATACAGATACCAAATAGCGCTAAGTAGTGCTTGCCAGGGATACCCAGCACGCCCAGTACGCGCCCCATATACTGCACCGTAGAACCTACTAGCGCCATACCCGGGATCAGTACGGCGATATCTGGAGCCGTTAGCGTTCCGCCCTGAACTAGCGCCACTAGCACGCCTGCAGACCCGCCCCAGCTAAGAAACGCCGCCATGATCACCGCTATCGACTCGCCCGGTAGTCCAAGCGGCAACATAACAAATCCGAGATACTTGCCTATGATATCAAGCGCGCCAGAGACTTTTAGGATGTGGATGATAACAAAAGCCATAAGGACGTTTGGGATAGTGTTATGAACGGCGATATCCCAGCCCTTTCTAGCGCCTTCTACGAAAACGTCTGTTAATAATTTATTATTAGCTTGCTCGCTCATACTTCAGTCTCCCCGTCTTTTACGAATTTTTTGACGTAAAGTCTCATCAAATTTGCCCCAAATACCTTAAACACCAAAATAATTCCTAGGCCCGCCGCGATAGACATAGGCGCTAGGGCTCCGTTTTTATCCGCAACCAAAAGTAGCGGCGCAAAAGACGCTAGGAAATTCGTGATCATCGCGCCCGCGCTAAACTGAAACGCGGCAAATATCAAAAGCTCTTTGTGCGTGATCTTGCCGTCTTGGCGTAAAAACTTCGCCGTGGAGCTACCAGCGTCGGTGCTTTGCGTGCTAGCTATGAGCGAGATCGAGCAGCAGCCCGGGATACCGATGAGAGGCTTTAGCACGGGAGTTAGCCAGCGTGAAGCCGCGTAAAGCGCGTAATATCTCTCAAATATCGCGACGAAACCTAGAGCTAGCATGATCGCGGGAACCAGACTGAGCGCAAATATAAAACCGCCCTTTGCGCTAGTGCCGCCTGCAGTCTTAAACCACTCCGGAAACTGTCCGGTTAGCTTACCGAAATCAAAAATTCCGCCCGCGACGTCCTTTAAGAAACCGCCAAAAAAGACGATAGCTAGGATCAAGGCAACGGTACCGATCGCTAGCTTTTTGCCGTCGTTTGCCTCTTGCATAAAGCCTCCTTAAAAATAAAGTAAATACATAGGTAATATACAGTCGCGAACCTTAGGAATGAGTAAAAAGTAGATTAAGATAATGAATAATATTTAGTTCTTTTAGTTAATGTTACTTTTAGATACTTTGATTTAAAAACAATCAAATTTAATAAAAATAACCACAAATTTGCAGCTTTAGCAATACGAGCCCCAAGGCTTGAAGCGATTTGTTTAAAACAGCGACAGGGTTAAAATTTGACGACGATAAAGCAAGCGGCTTAACTAGTAAATTTAAAGTAGAAATTTGCAAATTTAGCGCAATATAACGCCAAATTTTAACATAGAAAGTCAAGGCAAATATCGCAAGATGATTTTAAATGTTTTCCGCATCGCTAGGCTCGTAGCCAAATGGAATAAGTAAATTTCGTCCCAAGCTAAGGCATATAGCCTATCGCAGGACGAAATTTACATTCTGCTTGCAGTTGCGAGTACAACGAAGCAAAAAGCATTTAAAAGCGCTCGCAAGACGAGCCGCCGCCCTACTCAAAGATGTTTTTGTGGAGAATTTCCTCTAACACCACCGTCGCGTAGCTGCCTTTTTGCAGCATGAAATTTATCGTAAAGTGCGCTTTTTCCTCGTTGTATTTATAGCTCGCATCCTCCAAATAGCACCACGCAAAGCGCCTAGATCCCGTCATTTTAGCTTTATATTCATTTGCCTGCGCGAAAATTTGATCCTCTACCGCCCTAGCCGCACCCTGCGCCTCATACGCCTTCGCGCCCGCGATCAGCCCGCAGCTAGTGATATCCCTAGCGTCAAAGCGCGCGCCCTCCGCGTCCAAATCCTCACATAAAAAGCACTTGCCGTGCGGATAGTGCCCCAAAACTTCGCCCTCAATTAGTTTAAAAAATCTCTTTTGCGATTTTAAATTTTTCAAATTTTCGCCGCCCAGATACGGGTAAATTTGAGCTAGCTCGCCTAGGCTAAAATCCTGCGCAAACCTCGAAATCTCAACGCGTTTGCTAAGCCAGCGGTTAAAAAGATCGCTTTGATATGCCGAGATCAAAAAGTCGTTTAGCTTTGGATTTTTGCTCTTTTTGCCGTTTACGGTGCCTGATTTTAGTAGCTCTAGCCCGCTTTGCGCGTTGTCGCCGTATTTGCCGAAACGCTGATAGCCAAAGTAGTTTGGGTACCCCGCCTCGTCGATGTTTCGCACGGCTTGTTCCAGCTTGGCCGCTTCGCTAGGCATCACTTTTTTTAGGCGGACGAAAAAGCTGTTGCCTTTTAAATGCCCGATACGAAGCTTATTATCATGCGCGGCGAGGCTTAAAATTTTCATCTTTTCGTGGCTAAAATTTGCCAGTGCCGCCTCAAATTTACGCGGCATCGAGATAAACTGCGTCGTCATGCCCTGCTTGTCTTTTAGTCCCGCGTAGCCAAAATCCCGCATCTTTACGCCGCTTATTTCGCTAAGCGCATGCAAGGCCTCCTGCGTCGTCATGTCTTTTTTGCAAATTTCGATTATCAGGTGCTCGCCCTGCCCGCTAAATGCGTAAAGCGGGATCTCGCGCACCACAAAATCGTCCGAGTTTTTACTAAA
>CAURKB010000018.1:0-23419 GCA_963525315.1 uncultured Campylobacter sp.
TCCTATCCGCCCAATCTACTATTTTACTTAGTTTTTCGGCTCCGATTATGAGTATATTTTTTTTACTGCCGCTTTCTATTAGAGACTTAGCAAGTTCAAGCAAATAGATAAAACCGGTACAAGCTGCGCTTATATCAAACGTCGTAACAGAGTTTATGCCCAAATTTTTAGCGATTTTGCAGGCGGTCGAGGGCATGCAAAAATGATCGGGAGAGATAGTCGCGCAAATGACGGCATCGATATCTTTTACTCTCAGATTTGCTCTTTCGATCGCCAACTTCGCCGCCTTTGTTCCCAAGTCGCTAGTATCTTCATCCTGCGCTATTCGCCTTTGCTTAATACCCGTTCGTTTAGTTATCCATTCGTCGCTTGTTTCTACCATTTTTTCAAGATCTAAATTCGTTAAAATTTTAGCAGGGGTATATGCAGCTATGGATATTAACGAGGCTTTTGGCATTTATATTAACCTTATATTTTATTTGGCAAAGCGTGAAAGCTCGTCTTCGATAACTTTATTTATATTAGAATCTGCGAAATTTAATGCTTGAAATATCGCATTTTTGATGGCTTTAGAGGTACTTTTTCCGTGACTGATTATGACACAACCGTCTACGCCTAACAGCGGTGCTCCGCCGTATTCATCGTAGTCGACTTGCTGTTTCAAAGTCTTAAAAACTTTTTTCATGAGAAGCGAACCGGCGATTGCTACGGGAGATTTTTTAACATGTTTTTTAATAATCTTGCTGATTGCATCGGCTACGCCTTCGCTAGTTTTTAGCAAAATATTTCCCACGAATCCGTCGCAAACTATGACATCGATGCTTCCGTCAAAGACCTGATTGCCTTCGGCATTGCCTACAAAACTATCAAGTTTTGAAATCATCGCAAAGGCTTCCTTGGTCACATCATTACCCTTACACTTTTCTTCGCCGTTTGATAAAAGCGCTACCTTAGGCGACTCTATTTTTAAAATTTCCTTTGCGTAAGCTTCGCCCATTACCGCAAACTGAAACAAATGTTCCGGTCTACAGTCTACGTTTGCGCCGACGTCCAAAACTAGAGTTTTACCGCCGGTAACATTTGGCATCAACGTCGCAATAGCCGGGCGAGAGACGTTTTTGAGTCGTCCGACTCGAAGCGTGGCAAGGCTCATCGTGGCTCCGCTGTGTCCGGCAGAAACTACGGCCTTGGTTTGTTTATTTTTAAGTAGCTCAATAGCCTTAAAAATACTACTTTCCTTTCGCTTTAACGCATCGGTGGCGCCGTCGCTCATAGAAACAATCTCGTCGGCTTGAATAAATTTTACGTATTGTTTTAAATTTTGTGGGACGAGACTTTCCAAAATTTTCGTATCGCCTACCAAGATAGCTTCAAATTTTACTTCTTTTAAAGCTTCGATCACGCCGCCGATAATAGGCTGCGGACCGAAGTCGCCGCCCATCGCGTCAATGCAAATGCTGGTCATTTGTATCAATACTCTCCGGTAGTTTTATTTACGCGGTGAGGCATTTTCCATGAGCCATCTTTATCTTTTACGGGAATAGGAAGCGTTACTTTGTAGTGTGTTCTTCTCTTTGCCGCGCGAGTATGACTTACTCTTCGTTTAGGTACTGCCATTTTATTCTCCTTTATAGATTTTTACATTTTTCGCAATAAAAATAATCGCTTTTAAAAGCTTCTATTTCACTTGTTAATACTTCTTCCAAATTTATAAAACCGTCGAAAAACTCAATTACATCGTCGAGGTTTTCTTCTTTATCTTTATAAATTCCGTCGCTTAATATCAAATTTACATCTTCATCAAGCTTTAAATATATGTCTTCGCCGCATCGGTCGCAGTTGTGAGCTATCTCGCCTACGATTTTACCTTTGCAACTAACCAAATTTTGGTTTATTTTTCCTAGTTCGCCGTTAAAAATCAGTCCGTCCGAGTTTAACTCAAACGGCATTTGATTGTTTGCGATTTTGGCGAAAGATATTTTCAAAATTTAAACCAAATTTAGCAAATTTCTCTTGTCGCGAAGAAAAACGCAATCTCGTTTTTGGCGTTTTCTAGGCTGTCGCTACCGTGAACGGCATTTGCGTCGATACTCTCGGCAAAGTCGGCTCTAATTGTGCCGGGTTTTGCTTCTTTCGGGTTAGTCGCACCCATTAGATCGCGGTTTTTAGCTACCGCATCGTCGCCCTCAAGAACCATAACTACGACCGGTCCGCTCACCATAAAATCAACCAAATCGTTGAAGAAAGGTCTGTCTTTGTGAACTGCATAGAAAGCTTTTGCGTCGCATTTGCTTAGTTTGACTTTTTTCATGGCGGCGATTCTTAGTCCATTGGTTTCGAATCTACCCACGATTTTTCCGATAACGCCCTTTTTTACGGCATCAGGCTTAATAATAGAAAGCGTTTGTTGCATAAAATTTCCTTTTTGTGATTTTTATAAGGCGGTGATTATATCAAAAAAAAATTAAAATTCAAAATAAGCCCAAAATGCAGGCTTAAATTTATTGTATTACCGCAGTTGAGCCCATACGCATATCAGCTGTTATCTCGGCACGAGAAGGCTGCCCCGCATAAGGAGCGTCCCAAACGATACAACCGTCGGTAGGACAGGCTGAGGCGCATGCAGGTTCGTCGTTAAATCCTATGCACTCTACGCATTTATCGGCATAAACGTAGTATGCGTCCTCGCCGGTCGGGTTATCTGCGTCGTCTACGATAGCGTTTGTCGGGCACTCGTCGATACAAGAGCCGCAACTTATGCAAATGTCTGTTATTTTTACTGCCATTTTTTATCCTTTTAACTAAAAAATTTTTCACAAGAATATCAAAAGCTAAGTAAATTTGATATTAAATTAACCAAAAATACCACAAAAATCGACGCAATAAAAGAGCAACGAATAAAAATACTATGGCGCAATTTACTTGCGACGCAAAGCTACGAAAATTTAATCTTATCTATAAATCAAATTTACAAACTACGCACTAATTGCTATAAATGCGGCGATAAAGCTCAAACTACGCAAACATAGTTTTACGTCTTGTTTTTTAATTTTAAGAAAATAGCCGAATACGGCGTTTTGACATGGGTTTCGGCGGTAAAATTTGAAGCTAAATTTAAGGACTTAACTTCAAATTTGGGTGCAAAAAAGTCAAGGAGAAATATCGCGAGATGGATTTTTACTTCGCTATGCTCGTGACGCTAAAGCGAGAAAGGGCTCTACTTCCCTTGCGGTCGCAACTGCTTGCAGTTGCGACGTAAAAATTTAGCGTAGGTCGGACAAGTAGTCCGCCGAGCTAAATTTTTACTAGCTCCGTTAAAGACGCTCGCGAGACGAGCCGCTTCAAGCAAAAGTTATTGCGTTATCGCGCTTTGCTTTGCTTTATCCTTCGTATCTACCCAGATATTCGGCACCGCTCCGCCGGGCGTTAAAAATATCTTCGCGTCGTTGTTTTCGCGTAGCGCCTCGTTAAATTTAGCCTGCGTTTCGATCTGCTTTAAATTTAGCAAATTTTGATCGAGGCTTTTTGCGACCTCTTTGTTTGCGTAGGCTTGCGCGTCGGCTTCGATCTTAGCCGCGTCCGCGCGACCCTGAGCCTCGATGATAGCAGCTTTTGCCGTACCTTCGGCAAGGGCTGCTTTTTTGAGCGCCTCTTGATTTGCGCGCTCTACTTCGTATTTGGTTCGCTCAGCCTCTTGCTTAGCGATTTGTACGCGCTCGATCTGCTCTTTTACCTTTTCAGGCAGGATGATCTCGCGTAGCTGCACGGTTAGCAGCTCGACTGGTTTGTTTGGTTGCGCGTCGATATCCTTTCGGATACCCTCGTCGATAGCCGTGGCTAGGTCGTTTCGCTTCGTCGGAAGCTCCTCTGCGGTGTATTTACCCGCGATACTGCGCACGACGTCGCGCACGACGGGATCTACGATCTTGTTTTCCCAGCTAAGGCCCCAAGACGCGATCGTTTGAGGCGCGTTTTCAGGATTTAGGCGGTACTGCACGGTAATGTCGATGCTGACGGGCAAGTTTCTCGCGTCCAAAACGGAGATCGAGTTTTTGCGGATGATACCGGCTTGAGCCTGCGCGCCGTACTTTTGCGCAGCCTCACCCATATCTTCGCCCGAAGTGTAGTTGATGAGGCGTACGCGCGTATCGACTACGATGACTTTTTGTAAAAACGGGATAAAGAAGTGCAGACCCGGCTGCATCGGAGACGGGTCGTATTTACCCAAATTTGACTTGATGCCCACTTCGCCCGAGTTTATCGTAACGAAAGGCTGCGTGAGCGCAATCACGGCCACTAGCGCGATGATAACGTAGGCAAAGGCCGAAATTTTGCCGAACCCTTTAAAATCAGGCGTTTTAAAATTTACTTTTGACCCCTTGCTCTCGCCGCCGTTATCGTCTCCGCCGCCGGAGCCGCGTTTTTTATTAAAATAATCGTTCAAATCCGCTGGCATTTCGTTCCTTAAATGTAAGTTAGCATCGAGGCGTATTTTGGATTGCGTCCGTAAACTACGACAAAATACGCGTCTTGTAGGCGTTTGGTTACCGCGCCGCGCTCGCCCGCGCCGATAACGCGGTTGTCGATGTTGCTTATCGGAGTGACCTCGGCCGCCGTACCCGTGAAAAACGCCTCGTCCGCAGTGTATGCGCGGTCACGAGTGATGCGCTCTCTGCGCACTTCGATACCTAGGTCGCGAGCGATTTTGATAACGGTGTCTTGCGTGATGCTAGCTAGGCTGCTGTCGTTTGGAGGAGTGATGACCGCACCGTTTTCCACGATGAAAAAGCATTCGCCCGGCCCCTCTGATATGTAGCCCTCGCTATCAAGCAGCAGCGCCTCGTCGTAACCCGCTTCTTTGGCTTCGTAGTTTGCCATTTGCGAGCAGAGGTAGTTCGAGCTTGATTTCGCGCGGCTCATTTGGCCGCCGACGTTTAGTTTGGCAAAGCTTGAAATTTTCACGCGGATGCCCTTTTTTAGTCCCTCTTCGCCTAAATACGCGCCCCACTCCCATGCCGCGATTGCGGTATTTACGGGAGCTTTAGTGTGAGCTAGACCCATCACGCCGTAGCCTAGGTAAACGATCGGGCGTAGATAGACGTTTGATTTAAATTTATTTGCGCGAAGTAGCTCGACCTGCGCGTCTTCGAGCTCTTTTTGCGTGTATTTGACGTTTAGGATCGTCATTTTGGCTGATTTTAGTAGGCGTGCGGTGTGATCGCCTAGGCGAAATATCGCTAAGCCTTTATCCGTCATATAGGCTCTCGTGCCCTCAAATACGGCGTTTGCATAGTGAAGCGAGTGGGTTAGGACATGGACTTTAGCGTCCTCCCATTTGACTAATTTTCCATCCATCCAGATAAATTCGGAAGGGTTCATTTGGCATCCTTTTTTATAAAATTTGCTGAGTGTAGCTAAAATTTCTTTAAAATTTTGTAATGTTTAAGATTTTGGCTTAAAATTTTAAGCTTCCAAGTCGAAATTTACTCCAAATTTACAGCTCCTCTACGACGACGTCCTCGATATTTTCAGCAAAAGGCAGCACGATCGTCTTACGAGATCCAAACGCACTATGCCACAGGGCTTTTTTGATCGCTTCGTAAGGCGTATCGTAAATTTTAGCCAGCTCTTGCAGTAGCTCCTCGGCCTTATCGTCGCTTAAATTTTCTCGGCGGTAAAATAGCATTATCGTGGCTCCTATGCCGATAAACTCAAATCCAAATCGCTCATTCATCATTAATATAAACGCATACGTCTGCTCGGGCTCAAAATCGTCAGAAAAATAACCCTGAATCATTCTCGCAAATACGTCCGTACTGCGCTCGCAAGGGCACAGATAAATGTCGATATCCTCATCAAGCGCATCGTAGTCGCGGGTATTTACGTATTCTAGCGCTTTTAGTTTATGCGGGTAGTTTAGACTAAATTTACCGTAAAATTCGCTCACTTCAGCCTTATACTCGGGTTCGTTTAAGATGTCCAGCATCAAACGAAACTGTGCAACTGGAAAGTCCCGCGCGTCAGGATTTTGCGCGTTATACTCCTCCTCGTCCAGCGTCTCGAAACTAGAGCTTGCGTGCATATTCGTATATTCGCATTGCGGGGCGTTTTCGATGATAAAAAGCGGCTTAAATCCCGTATGCTCCTCGCACAAGCGGTCGTAGGCGATCGTGACGGCGTTCATATTTTGATGAGCGTTAAGGACGCCGTATTTTAAGGTAAAATTTGCTTCACGCGTGTAGCGCGGATCGGGCTTTGCCAGCCTAAACGAAATAAGCTTTTCAGGGCGACAAATCGTGTAAAAAGCTAGCTTTAATTTTTCAAGAAACGACATATTTTTCCTTTAAATTTATTTTTAAACGGCTCGTTAAATTTAACTGCGCAAATTTGCAAACCGCAAAGCTTTCGTATCGGTTAAATTTGGACGCAAAACCGCGCCCGTAACGTTTTTATCGAAATTTGCCGCCGTTTTGTCCTAAACGAGCGACTTAAGCCAAAAAGGTTTAAATTTCAAGATCCGCTCGGCGAGTTTATAGCGGCGATCAAATTCGCACGGGCAAATTGACCGTCTTTGATACGAATTTTCGTCAGAATTTAAATCCGCCGTAAGATTAAATTTAATGCGGGCAAATTTTAAAAAGCTCGTAGATTTTTACATTTAAGATTTGGGTGCATTTTCTTTCGCCCAGTTTATGAGCCATTTTACCTTGTCGTCGTCTCTGTGGTCAAAAAACAGCGTCTTGCCTGTATCTAGCGCAGCAATGGCAGCCATATCCTCTGGCGAAAGCGCAAAATCAAAAATATCGAAATTCTGCCTCATTCGCTCGATTTTTACGCTTTTTGGAATGACGGCGATACCGCGCTGAATTAGCCAGCGCAAAATAACCTGAGCCGCGCTTTTGCCGTATTTTTCGCCGATACCGCTTAAAACGGCGTTTTTAAATATATCGTTTTTGCCCTCGGCAAAGCTAGCCCACGATTCAAAAGCTATGCCGTAGCCATCAAGCGTGCGCTTTAGAGCCTCGCGTTGATAAAACGGATGGCATTCTAGCTGATTTACCGCAGGGATCACGCCGCTGTTTTCGCACAGATCAACGATGCGGTCGGCATAAAAGTTGCTAACGCCGATACTGCGGATACGACCCTCGTCTTTTAGACGCTTCATCGCTCGCCACGAGCCGTAAATATCGCCGTAAGGCTGATGGATGAGATAAAGGTCAAGATAATCAAGCCCCAGCTTTTTCATCGACGCGTCGAAGGCCTTTAGGGCTTTTTCTTCGCCCGCATCGCTGATCCAAAGCTTTGTCGTGATAAATAGCTCCTCGCGCTTAACTCCGCCGGCAATTGCCGTCTTGATCGCCGCTCCCACGCCCTCTTCGTTAAAATACGCCTGCGCCGTGTCGATGCTGCGGTAACCGACCGAGACAGCGTCCTCGACACATCTTTGCGCCTCTTTGGGCTCTACCTGATACACGCCGTAGCCTAAAATCGGCATCTTGTTGCCGTCGTTTAAAATTTTGTATTCCATTGTTTCTCCTTATAAAACATTTCGGCATTTTATCTAAAATTTAGCTCTTTTCTAGATTTTACTCATCTGGCTATGCGCATAGCCCTAAATTTAGCTAAATTTAGCGTTATTTGCCCGCGTAATCAAGCCTCGGCTTGCTTAGGCTAAATTCGAAACTTTCGCGATTAACCGCGCCCACACACGCGTCGCTATCATAAAGCGCGAGCAAAAACTCCGCCATCTCAAGGCTTGAGTGATAGCGTTTAAAAGCCGCGTCGTAGTCGTAGTCCGCGTCATCCGTCGCCACGGAGCCAAATTCCGTTTTAGTTGCGGCGGGCGCTAGAACTTTAGCCTGCATTTTAGCCTCTTTATCTTGCGCCAGCTCGCGGTGCAAGCCCTCGGTAAAGGCGCTTACGAAAAACTTGCTCGCACAGTAAGTCACTGCGTTTGGCACGATGCTGTAGCCACCCGCAGAAGAGATGTTTATGAGCTGAGCGGGCTTATACTTATAATCTCGCGCAAATAAACTAGAAAGCAACGTAAGCGCGACGACGTTTAGCTGCAACATCTGCTCGGTTTTATCTAAATTTTGCTCGCCTACGGCTCCGTAGTCGCCAAAGCCGGCGTTATTGATGAGCGCCTTTAGCTCGTAGCTTTTTAGCTCCTCCCAAAGCGCCCGGACGTTTTTGCTACACGCAAGGTCGCAAATTTTAATAATGGCGTCGGATTTGGGCGTGATCTGCGCGATCTCGTCCTTTAAGCTTTGCAGCATCTCCGCTCTGCGCGCGATTAGGATCAAATTTTCCCCTCGCCCGGCAAAGGCCTTTGCCGTAGCCGCTCCTATACCAGAACTTGCACCCGTAATCGCGATATATTTTTTCATTTTATTTCTTTTGATAAATTTTTATTATGCGTTTTTGTGGCCTTTAGGCAAAGTTTGCGCTATACTTTGCCGCGCAAGCAAACGAAGCAAAAAACTCATAAAAGTCGCCGGCAAAACGTGCCGTTATTTTTCTAAAATAATCCTAGTCGCGGCAGGATCTACGCACTCTTTTTGCATTATTATTTCGCCTATTTCTTTTGCCCTTATAACGCCTGAGAGCGGGTTTTTCACGCTAGCTATGCCGCCTAAAATTTCTACGTCCACGCTTGAATACTCAAAGGCTAGCGTGGTATCTAGCGTCTGACAGCCGCGCAGCACGAGATTTTGCACGTAGCAAAGCCCCTGCAAGCTTTCTATCACGCAGTTTTCAAAGGTCACGTTTTTGCTGTTCCACGCGAGGTATTCGCCGCTGATGAAGCTGTTTCGCACGGTCACATTCTCGCAGTTCCAAAAGGCGTCTTTGCTAAGCAGTTTACTATCCTCTACGAGCACGTTTTTACAGCCGTCAAAGCCGTAGTTCCCGTCCAAATTTAGCCCGCAAATGCGCACGTTTTCGCAGTTCATCGCAAAATAATCCCCGCGTGCGCAGACGTTTTTTATCTCCACATCCTCGCAGCTCCACAGTGTCTCCTCGGCTTGGGTCAAATTTACGTTTTCTAGACTCACGTTTTGGCACCTGCGAAAGGATTTTGGCGCCTGGATTAGCGTATCTTTAAAGCTAACGTCCTGCGCGTACCAGATGCCAGCGCGCGCCATCTGCATCAAAAATCCGCCCTCTACGGCGACGTTTTTAGTGTACCACAGCGGATATTTCCACTCGAAAGTGCAGTTTTTTAGGCGCAAATTTTGCCCGTGCTTTAGCGGCGACTCTCCCGCTGCGAACCCGCACCGCTCAAACTCCGCATCATTTACGCCAAACATCGCGCGCTCTCCGATAAATTTTTGCTCGACAAATTTTTGCATATTTCGCCTCCGTCGTTTTTGTTGATTATATCGGTTTTACGGCAACAAGGATGTAAATTTGAAAATTCAAAGCAAATTTATGAAGCAAACGGGTAAATTTAAGCAGCAGCAAAATCTAGGCGGCGTTCTACTAAAATCCAAGCGTTCAGGCATTGCTATTGTCTTTCGGAGTCCTATTTTCCCAAACGCTTGGCAGGAAAAGGTAAGATTTAGACTAGCGCAAAGGATGGAAACGCGAGCCTAAATTTTACCTCTTGCGGTCAAATTTGCCGTATCCGAGCGAGTGCGGGAGGGCGTCAAATTTGATCCAAATTTAAAGCCTGCGACCCGTCAAATTTGAGCGGGCAAATGTAACCGAGCCGCAAGCGCAAAATCCAAATTTACCCAAAAGCAGCCCCAAAGCGCACCGACCGGGAGCCGCTAAATTTTACTTCTCAAACGCCTTTTCTAGGCTAAACGGAAACGCCTGATAGCCCATCGCATTGGTCATTTTGATTTCGATTGACGGCTCTTTTGCGCCCCATTCAAACTCGTTGATATGCGGGCTAGGCACGCCGACTGGGCGGCCTTTGGCGATGTCAAACTGCATGCCGGCAACCGCTGAGTAAACCATCACGCTATCTAGGTCGTCTTGATACTGCGCTAGCGAAGTAACCGAGCTGTACCACTCGCTGCCGCGCTGTTTGCCGTATTCCCAGACTTGCTCGACGGTTTTAGCTTTTTCGTCGATTTTATAGACGACCGCGCGGGAGTATTTCATGCCCGCCATCGCAGGCTGCTCCATGCCGCGGGTGTCGCCGTTGTCAAAGACGGTGAGATACACTACGCCTTTTTTAGACTTGCTATCGATGCGGAATGCCGTATGTTGCGTCCACTGCCAGTCAAATCCGCCCTTCTCGCTCTCATATCCCGGGCATTTTGAGTACTCGTCCTCGCAGACTATTTTTTTGCCGTCTTTATCCACAGGCTGAAGCAAATAGCCCTTAAACTGATCCTTCCAGCCTTTATGCGCGCCCATTATCCACTTAACTTTTTTGTCGCGGCCGATCTTGATGACGGCGTCTTGGTGGCGGCTGGAGATGATGATACTATCGTCGCTTGGGTCGTAGTCCACGCTATTTACGTGCGCCCAGTTGCGTCCGGGACCCGAGCCCACATCGAAAATGTCAAATTTGAGTTTTTAAATTTGTAAATTTAGCAGGATATGAGATAAAATATTCCAGACGTCGGTAGGCGTAGTTTTATTAATTTTTGGCGGGTGCGATATGAGCGTATATGAAATACGTGATTGAGCACCCTAGCCAAAAATTATTAAAAATCCGTCAAGCGCGGGGAATCTCAGATTTTTAAATTTGATTAATTTCGCTGCTACGCGCGTTGTACACAAACCAGCTCAAAATCATAACCAGACAAAACGCCCCAAACACCGCAAAAAACGCAAAATTCCCCCACGCGTAATTTTTGATAAATCCAGCCTCGTTTGCCGCGCTAAAATCAGGCGCAAAAAGGCTCGGACAAATTTCGTTTAGCGGTAGCGCAAAAGGAAAGCCAATCTCGCTAACGTCGCTAAAATCGCTCGTAGAGTAATCAAGCCCAAATATCACGCCCAAAAAAATCAGGAAAAATCCCGCGAGCTTGACGCCAAATACCTTAGGCGCGCACATCGCTACGCATACGCCAAACGCCGCAAACAGCGTAGCAAAGCGTAGCTTCACCACGAGCGCGTCGGCTACCGCGCCGCCTAAAAACAGCTCGCACAAGATAAATTTGACCGCCAAAACCGCGAGCAACGCCGCCCAAAATACCCGCCTTCGCTGCAAGTTATACACAAAGCAGACAAAGCCCTTGTTTTCGATATTGTAGTCCATTATTTTGCTAGCAGCTCCTTCACTACCGCCGCCATCGCATCTACCGAGCCGATCGCCTTCACGTTGATCAAATACTTACCGCCGACCACGTATGCGGGCACGCCTTGGATCTTCGCCACGTCGTAGCTATCGTCCCATGCTTTTAGGATCTCTTGAGCGCGCTGGCTAGCTAGAGCCTTGTCGTAGTCTGCGTCGCTCACGCCCGCCGCGCTAAGGGCCTCTTTGATAAACCTAGCCTTATCTTTGCCGCCGTTAAAATCGTCGTCCTTGTCGTGAGTGGCCTTGTAGATCGCAAATTTGGCTTTTTTAAATTTGGACTTGTCGCTTAGCAAACTAACGTCGCTAGCCTCGTCTAAAACGATCATAGCGGCAAAAATTTTGCTCGCCGTTTCGCCCAGCTTGCCCTTTGTTTTTAGGTGGTACGGGATAAATTTGACTCCGTCTAGCTCGCTAAATAGCTTCGGCGTTACGGTTCGGTCAAATTTGTAGCAGTGAACGCACTCGTAGCTAAAGACCTTTACTACGCTATCTTTAGGCACGCTTAGAGGCTTTTCTAGCGTCTGATAGTCCGTGCCCTCCTCTAGCGCGTTTGCACCGATGCCGAGCAGACAAACGGCGACTAAAGCTTTAAAAATTTTAGCGATTTTCATAAAATTCCTTTGCGGTAAATTTCAAAAATTGTATAAAATAAAGGGTAAATTTGAGATTAAGCGGCCCGCGAACGAACCGCTTTTGCATTATTTGGCGTCTAGCTTTTTGAGATTTTGCTGCGCCTGATCGAGATAGCCGTCTTTCTTGAGTGACTCAATCTGCTCTTTGCTGAGCGGACTTGACTTTTCAAAATGCGAATCCACTCTCATCTTTTGCTTGCCGTCTTTATCTAAAATTTGCATAAAATCGCCCGTGTGAAGGTTTTTGATGGCGTTAATCTGCACGTTGTAGTGCTTGCTTAGCATAGTGCCGTTGGCGTCTTTTATGCCCATAAATTTTGGCTCCTGCGGGCTCGCATCAAATTCGCCCATCCTTATGCCAAACCCCATCGTTTTGGTATTTTGGTGGCATTCGTTGCACTCTCTGGCCTCCCTCGTGCTCGTGTGAGGATTGAGTGGCTGCATATCAATCGTGAGCATACCGTCCTTTCTTTTGGCGACGTTGTTAAGTAGCAGCACCTTGCCCTTTTCGTCGATGACGGTGCCTACCGTTTGGATGACGCCGACAAGCGGCGTTATGCGCCCTTCGCCGTTAATACCCAAAATCGGCTCCTCAAACCGCGCATGCGAATAATCGCCCGCCGAGCCGCCCTTTTGCATTATGAAGCTCTTGCCGTCAAAGTCCGTCGGCGTGCCGTTTTTACCGATCTTTTCGGCGGAGGCGATCCAGTCGATCATCTTTTGATTATTGCTAAAATCGACGCTGTAATCATAGCCGTAGTATGAGGATGCCCACGTAGCGTGGCATGCGTAGCATTCCATCGTTTCTAGGTGCTTTGCGGCTCCGACCATCGCGAGGCGACCTTGAGGATTTTTCCAAACGCCCTTTTTCTCGATGTCTTTTAAGATAGGCACTTCGAGATCTTTGCCGCTTGCGGAGTGCAGAATTACCTTATCGCCGTCCTTTACGACGTTGCCGAATGCATTTCCGCGCGCGCTCACCAAGTAACCGTCCTTTTTGTCGTACTTAGTCGCGAAATTTTGCGTGACATCCATTGACTCTTGCGCGAGTCCTCTAGGAGTATCTTTTAGCAGCATATCTTTTAAATTTGCGTCTTTAACATCGGCCAAATTTAAAAGCTCGTCGCCCAGAGCCACCGTGCCGATGTTACCGTTACCGTGCATATCGGGGCTCGTATGGCAGTCTTGACATAGCATACCCGCCTTATAGTGCACATCCTCTTTGATATGCTTATAAAGATAAGTCGCGTTAGGCTGCTGAAGCTTGCCGTGATCATCAAACGGTATATACGCTCCGCCGCGATCGACGGGAAATAAGCCCTGATACTGCAAGCTCACACGTCTACCTGAAGAGTGGCAGGCGTTGCAGGTAGAAATTTGAATACCGCTGTATTCGCCGCCGTTGACCTTTACTTTAGAATTTCTCGTGCCCTGCATGGAGTGCGTTAGCATGTGGCCCGGTTTGGTTTTATCTATCGCCTTGTCGCCACCCTCGTAGTAGCCCTCTACGCCGTAAGGCACGTGACACGCCGAGCAGCCAAGCCCCCTGTAGTGACCGCGCTGCTGCTTGCCCTTTGACATCAAGTGACAGGCGTTGCAGTTTCGCAGGTAGTTGTAGACCGCCTCTTCGGGCTTATCTTTTAGCGTGGCAAAATTTGTTTTAGGGATGCCTTTTAGCTCGCTTGGAAACTGATCTTTGTGCTGCGCGGCAAGCTCTTTCATGTAGGATCTGTAAATTTCGCTGCCGTAGATAGGCTCAAATCCGTCCTCGTCCATAGTATGGTGGTTTGCGTAGCGGTGCTTGAAATCCTCGTTATCAAGCCCCCCAGCCGTAGGTTATGACCTTGATCTTGCCCGCATCCGTGCTCATCATAGACTTTGCGATACTGGAGGTCTGCTCGGCGTGACAGGCGCCGCAGGTCTTATCTATCACGCTAAGGCCGCCTGCAGCCGGAGTGAAGAAATCGAGCAAATTTCCCTTCGGCGCGCCGCTATGGGCTTTGTCTTTGTTTTTTAGCTCTTTGGGGTTGCCGCCGTGACATACGACGCAGCCGTTAGGATCACCCACGCTCTCACCCATCGCGTAAATTTGCTGCGCCATCTGCGTGCCGTGTGCGGTAAAGGGCTCTAGACCATCATGACAGGTAAGACAGGCCTTTTTCGGCGCGGGGAAGTCCACGGAGGCAAAGGCGGCGCCGAGCATAAACATAAAACAGGCTAACGCAAGCTTCGCGTTAAATTTTAAATTTCCCATTGCTTACTCCTTATTAAAATTTGGTTAACATGGATTATAAAGTATATTATGTTATATTTAGCTTAATAAAATTTGATTTAATGGGCTTAATTTATGCGATAAAGATTTATATAAAATTATAATTTATAGAAGAATTCGAGCGCAGTTTTAAAGACTTGACGGATAAAAAATTTGGCGGATGGATATGTAAATTTTAAACAGAATAGCGGGCTCAAATTTCAGCAATTTGAAGCGTCAGATTTTAGCAAGTTTAAATTTAAACTTGCAGCGGCGAGCCGAATTTTCTTTAAAATTTAACCCGCCGCAAAATTCCAAATCCAGCCGCGCGCCCGGTTTTGACGGCGGCTAGAAAACTAAACCGGAAAAGGTCAAATTTAATAGTTAAAGATATTCGGATCGATCACCATCGCGCGGTAGGCCACGTCGTCTCTAGACGCCGACTCCACGTCCATCTCAAATTTAACGTCGTTGCTCTTCGGATCGATCTCGACGAGCACCATTTTGATCGTTTTATCGGGCTTTAGCAGATAGACGTTTGAACTTGAGATGAAGTAGGTGCTTTTATCCTTTTGCCACTCCACGATGCTAGTAACCGCGCTGTAAAAATCAAATCCGCGCTCCTTGCCAAACTCCCACGTCTGCTCGACGGTGCCCTTTTTCTCGTCGATCTTGTACTCGACCGCGCGAGAGTATTTTTGCTCTTTTAGCGCAGGCTGCTCCATGCCGCGGCCGTCGCCGTTGTCAAATACGCTGATGTGCTTTACGCTGCCCTTGTTATCGTAGCGCGGAGTAAGCCACGCGGTGTGCTGCGTCCACGACCAGTCGAAATCGCCCTCGCATTTTGAGTTTTCGCATTTGATTTTGTTGCCGTTTTTATCCACGGGCACTAGCACTTTTTCTTTAAAGTCCGCGCTCCAGCCCTCAGGCGATGCGAGGATCCATTTTACCTTTTTGTCGCGGCCGATCTTGACGATACCTTGGTGGCGAAGCGAAAGGATGATGCCGTCGTCGCTAGGATCGTGCGAGATAGAGTTTACGTGCGCCCAGTTGCGTCCCGTGCCGGTCGATGTCACGTCGCCAAAAGGCAGATCGTCGCTGATTTTGATCTCTTTGGCGTCCATGTCGATATTTAGGCACACGGCGCGAGCGTCAAGAGCCTTGATGAGGCTGCTGCGGTAGACGTTTTTGCCGAAAATTTCATTCAGATCCCACTCGTCCACGACCTTGCCGCTGCCGTCCACTTCGATGATGTGATCTCTGATCGTGTGTGAGAGCCTGCCGTCTGCGTGGTGGTAGTTGTATTTACCGACGCGAAGCAGCAAATGATCGCCTTTTAGCGGCATCACCTCGTGGCTAAGGTCGATGTAGCCGCGCGGTAGTTCGCGATTATACACCTCCTTACCCATCATATCGTAGCGCATATATCGCTGCGCCATACCCCAGCTAAGATCGCCGTTTGGCAGCTGATGAAAGCCCATCATCATGCCGCCGTCCATCACTCTGCGCTCGCTGCGGTCGTAAAATTTCTGATAGTCCAGATACCATCTAACCTCGCCTTGCGTATCGACGACGAAATTTTCTGTAAAGTCGTTCCAGCTAGCCGCACCGCCGTTTTTCCAATCAAGCGGCTTATAAACGCTCGTGATCGTATTGTTGATAAGATAGAGCCTGTTTTTAAAGGCAGGATCGACCTTTTTAACCTTCATCTTTTGCATGTGGCTAAATCTATAATCGCGGCTATACGTCACGATCGGCTGAGCGTAAATTTTATACTTTTCGACCTTCTTTTCGCCGTTAAAAACATAGCTTACTTCGACCTCGTTTAGATAGTCCGGATACAGTCCCCAGATCGGCACGCCGTCGTGGTTTAGCAGCGCATGCTCGGAGACGTTATAGGCGATGTCGATGCCGCCGTTCGGCTTTCCTAGCACCCGCACGTGGATATCCTTTATGTCCTTGCCCGCCCTATCGATGACGGCCGTTAGAGGCGCCACGTCGTAAGGGTTGATAAACACCGAGCCGAGCTCGCCTTGGGTTTTTACCTGATGCGCCAAAACGCCCGCACTCGCAGTCTGCGGCATCGCTATAAACGCGCCGCTTGCCAAGGCCGCAGCCAAAACGATAGAACCGAAAAAATTCTTATGCATATTCGCTCCTTTTGGGTAAATTTATCAAATTTTACTACCACTAAATCACATAATAATCATACTAGCTTTAAATTTTACTTAAATGTCAAATTTAAAGCTAAATATTAATATAAAGGCTTAAATTTTAACACGCAAACGAGCTGGGCAACTGATTAAATTTTGATATAATTAGTCTCTATTTATCAAATTTAAGGAGAAAAAATGCCTTTCATAAACGTAAAAATGGCAGGCCCGGAGCCGACAAAAGAGCAAAAGCAAAAGCTGGTCGAGGAGATGACCGAAACTATGGTACGCGTGCTGGGTAAAAGTCGCGAGCGCGTGCAAATTTATATCGAGACATACGACGCAAGCTCGATAGGTTCGGGCGGCAAGACGCTTGAGGAGATTAGAAAGGAGCAAAAATGAGCGAATTTTCTAAAGAGGATTTGGAGCGAAAAATCACGCTGGCAGCGGGCGATACGGCGCCCCAGTTTAGCCTAGAAAACAGCGACGGCGTAAGCGTCAGCCTAAAAGACTTCGTCGGCAAAAACGTCGTGCTGTACTTTTACCCAAAGGATAACACTCCGGGCTGCACGACCGAAGCATGCGAATTTAGCGCGCTTTACGACGATTTTATAGCTAAAGAAACCGTGATCGTGGGCATTAGTCCCGATAGCGTCAAATCCCACGCCGGCTTTGCGCAAAAACAGAGCCTAAAGCACATCCTGCTAAGCGACCCCGCGCACGAAGTCGCCAAACTCTACGGCGTCTGGCAGGTGAAGAAAAACTACGGCAAAGAGTATCTGGGCATCGCGCGCTCGACCTTTGTGATCGGCAAAGACGGCAAGATCGCGAAGGTGTATAAGAGCGTGAAGGCAAAGGAGCATGCGGCGAAGGTGCTAGCTGATCTCGTGAAGTGATTGCGGCTTGTATTTTTGCCCTATACTTCGTTACTTTTAAATTTGGCTCGGTCATTACCGACGAGGTAACTCCCGTCGCCAAATTTGAAAGAGCCTCGTCTCCTCGTAGCGAAGTTTAGCTTCACTGCGGTCGCAACTGCAAGCAGAAGCAAATTTCGCCGAAGCTCGGTTACATACTACTTGTATGCGCCCTCGCTTGGCTCATTTCCGCCTCGTCTAAAGAAAAAATACTGCGCCTTATCTTTTTACGTTCAAATTTGGCATTAAATTTACAAATTTGAGTCGCCGAGACCCGCGCCATGAAAATATAAAATTAAATTTGAGCGGTAAAAAACAAGGGAAAAATACAAAAACACGCAAAAGCTCGCGGGCAAAAATACGCGTTAGTCGTATCTTTTGCCTTTAGAGCCGCACGCCTTGCCGCTACCGCAACCACAGTCTTTTTGCCTAAACTCTTTTGCGTAAACGAAATATCCTGCACCGATCGCTATTACAATCAAAATCGCCGCTTCATACCAAGCCATATTTTTCCTTTTAAAAGACATTTCGCCGCGTCAAATTTAGACATTTCGCGGCGAGTTTGCTAATTTATTTTGAAATATCTTTTGACTCTACGATGACCTCGTGGCCTTCGCCTGCAAACATCCTAGCCTTGTATTCGCCTTGCGGTTTTTTAAACGTATACATGCTATCCTTGTCAAATTTGCCCTCGATAACGACTTTGCCATCTTGAAGCACTTTAAACTCTACGCCGCTAGCGCTGCTGCCGTCGCTAAATCCAGCCTCGCAAGTAACGGTATCGTCGCCGTTATCTATGCAGCTCATAAGCGCCGTATGCGCAAACGCAGGCAAGCTCACAAGAGCCGCTAAAACAGATGAAAATAAAATTTTCTTCATTTTTTCTCCTTTGGTAAAGTTAAATTTACTTTTTGACGCCGCCGCTCCAGTTTTGTCGTTTTTGCGGCATAAATCCTAAAATGATCACAAAAAACAAAAGTATAAAATAATACGTCCCCATCGCCGCCAGCCCACTAAGCTCATAAGCCTTTGCCAGCGTGAAAAACGCCGAAGCTACAACAAGAGCCAGCGTAAAAGGGAAAAATATTCCAAACGCCATCCATGCGTAACTATTTGTCTGCATTTTTACTACGATCATTGTAGCTATGCAAGGAGGCGTCAAAAGCATAAATATAATGATTGAGGCCGCATGAAGCGGAGTATAGCCGCTACTTTGCCTCATTGCTTCCTCAGGCCTCATCTCTTCACCGCTACTTGCTTCGGTGGCTTTACCGCTTTCGTATATACTACCAAGCGTCGCCACTGCAGACTCCCTGGCGGCAAACGAGCTTAAAAACGCTACGTTTATCCTCCAATCAAACCCTGCAAATTTTGATATAGGCTCAAGCGCGCGTCCAGCCATACCAAGAAGCGAGCTTTCTATCTTGTCGTTTTTTTGCTCTCTTAGGATCGTCTTTCTTTGCGTCGATAGCTTTCTAAGAGCTGAGTTTATCGCTTTTGCGCCTTGATCGGATTTTGGCATTATAAATTTGTAAAACTCGGGGTTCTCGGCCTCGTATTTTTCGTCTATTCCTTTGCCTCCGCCCATCTTTTTAGCTTTGTATCCGTCATAGAAATTTAGCAGTCGTGCGACCTTTTCTCTGCTATCTACGCTCGCATAATAGCTTGATTTTTTCGCGGCCATGTCAAAATTCGCTAGAGCCTTGGCTTCCTCGCTTGCATAATGCTCCTGCTTTTCGTTTGAAAGTCCCGGAAACTGCAAAAGTACAAAAAGTATCACTGCCACGGCGATTACTATCGTGCAAACCTTTTTGATATACAGCCACACGCGCTCGCACGCTCTTATCACGACGCCCTTAAACGTAGGAAGTTGATAAGGCGGCAGCTCCATCACTAAGGGCGCGGTTTCCCGAGAATATAAAAACGTCGAAGTTAAAAATTTAGCTAAAAAAAGCGCCGATAGCATCGTAACGGTCGAGATATAAAACATCATCACGCTCATTTGCGAAGCGTCTATGCTTTTGCTCCCGTCCGCTGTCACGGTCGTAGTCGTATAAAATGCACCCAAAAGTAGCGTGTAAAAAGGCACCTTAGCTAGGCAGTTCATCAAAGGAACGGTGAGGATGGTAGCCATCCTAGCTCTATCGTCAGCGATGCCTTTAGTAGACATGACGCCTGGCACCGCACAGCCTCCTACAAATGCCCCGCCAAGCACCAGCGGTAAGGTGCTTTGCCCGTGTAGGCCGAATTTTTTAAAAATTTTATCTAGGATAAACGCCATCCTTGGCATATATCCGATATCCTCTAAAATCGCGATCATCGCAAAAAGTATAAAAAATATCGGCAAGTAGTTTAAAAGCGCGACGGCGGAATTTACGAGCCATATAGCGGCGTCCGTTATGAGCGGTACTTTAGCGATATCGGGCTCGGGCGCGATATCGGAGACGAAATTTTTGATCGCGGCAAGCAGCGGCCAAGTGTAGTTAGTAAGCTTATAACCAAAAACTATACTACTCTCGTAAATCGCAAAAATAATGGCAAAAAGGATTGGAAAACTAAGCCAGCGATTTAGGATTATTTTATCTATCTTGTCCGTTAGCGTGGCTTGATTTTTCTTGGTCTCTTTTACGCACTCGCTAAAGACTATGCTCGCGTTTTCGTATCTAAGCGCAGCCAAATAGCCCTCAATACTTTTGCCCGTTTTTTCGCTAAATTTAGCCCTTTGCTCCGCCGTTAAATTTTCTATCTCGGCATTAGAGTTTTTTAGCAAATTTAAGGCTGCAGCGTCGTTTTCAAGGGCTTTTACGCAAAGCCATCTTACGCTTACACCTTTATCTAAAGAAACGCTATTTTGCAACTCTAAAACAAAAGGCTCCAAATCCTCGTAATTTACCTTAAATTCTTCGTAGTTTTGTTTTAGATTTTTAGCATTTCTTAAAATGTCTAAAATTTCAGCCTTGCCCTCGCCTTTTGACGCGCTAGCACAGATTACGGGACATTTTAAAATTTTAGCTATTTTGCCGGCATCTATGATTATGCCGCGTCTTTTGGCTACGTCTAGCATATTTAAGACGATGACGACGGGAACGCCGATTTCAAGCAGTTGAAAGGTTAGATATAAATTTCGCTTTAAATTTGAAGCGTCGATGATGTTTAAAATGACATCCGGTTTTTCGTTTACGATAAATTCTTTCGCGACTTTTTCTTCAAGCGAATACGAACTAAACGAATAAGTACCAGGCAGATCGACCATCTCGACGTCCACGTCTGCGATGCTAAAAAATCCCGATTTTTTATCGACGGTAACGCCTGGGTAGTTTGCGATATGCTGACGTATGCCGCTTATCATATTAAATACGGTGGATTTGCCGCAGTTTGGTTGCCCTGCAAGCGCTACTTTTATTTGCAAACTTCAACCTCCACTAACGCCGCTTCGCTTTTTCTAAGCGAAATAAGACAGCCTTGAATCTTAAGCTCTATGGGATCAAGAAGCGGAGCGAGTCTTACCGTCTCGACGACGGCTCCGTTTATAAAGCCCATATCAAGCAGCTTTAAAAGCAATTTACCGTCTGCTTTTAGCCCCTTTATCTCGTATAAATTTCCGATCTTTGCATCGCTAAGATTCATCTAAAATCCTTAAAATTTGACCGCCCGAGCGTTCAAGCGGTCAAATCGTAATTTATTTTACTTCAAACGTAAAAGAGGCGATCGCCGTCTCTTCGTCGCATTTTTTAGCGTCTGCGTAAGGGAATTTATGCACTACTTTTAGCACCCATTTTCCTGGCCTAAGCGCTAAAACCTCGGTTTCTCCTTTTAGATCGGTTGTTGCATGAAACGCGCTTTTGTCTTTCAAAAATCCGTCAAACGTGCCGTCAATGGTAGCGACTTTTAAAGGTTTTCCTTCAAATAGCACCTTTACTTTAAACGGCTCGCCGACTATAAATTTGGCAGGATTTTCCAAAGGCACAATCTCAAGGCGTTGTCCTGTAGATTTGGTTATAAAGTCATCTCCTGCGCCGACATTTATGACGCTTTTTGCGCTCATCGTAGCGCGGCGGCAAAATTTAGCATTTTTTATCGTCTCTTTAGTGCCGCCCATATGCCATTTGCCATCAGTATCTTCCGTCCAAAACGTAGGTTTGTATTCGCCCGTAACCGCGTAGGTGCCCTCTTTTAGCTTCGCACCCTCGTAGTGATAGTTCTCTCCGCTTTGTTTTAACGCGATTTTACCGTCTTTGCCAAGGATTACGGGTGCTTCAAAGTTATTTACGCGCTCGGCGTCAATCGGTTCTGATTTTGGAAAATCATGCCCGAAACCTATATCTACGCTGGCTTTTTCGCCGTTTTGTCCAAATAGCCAAAAATCATGAGCGCTTGCTACGCTAAATGCACCTAAAATAGCTAGTAGAGCTAAACTTTTTTTCATTTTTTATCCTTTGTGTTGAGATTTACTAAATTTAAAAACTATATCTTACGCCGACACCCAGCGTCCTGCCCTTGCCGTAAGTCGCCAAGACGTTGCGCGCCCTGTCTCTAACGTGCGAAAAATACTCTTTGTCGGTCAAATTTTTGACGTAAAAATACACGTCAAAATTTCCCTTTATATAGCCCACTTTTGCGTCTGCGGTAAAATAGCTCTTTTGCGCGAGCTTATTTTGCGCGTCAAAATAGGTCTTGCCTATCATATTTCCGTCAAGCCTAGCATAAACGCCCATCGGAGCGTAGTAAGACGCGCCCAAAGATAGCTTATACTCCGGGTTTTTCTCGATTTTATTGCCTTTATTGTTTGTGCCGTCTTTATTGATGTAGTCGCCGTATTTAGTCTTTAGCAAGCTTGCGGCTAAATTTATATTAAGCTCCTTGCTGGCTCTTAAGACGCCCTCAAATTCGGCGCCCATAGATGTCGCTTTATCGGCGTTTGCGACGTAGTAGATATTAGGATTGTTCGGGTCGGTGTAAAATATATGCGTGCCTTTGATAGCCATATAAAATAGCGCCGTAGAAAATCTAAAGTTATCGTACGAGCCTTTTACGCCGATTTCATAGTCGTCACTCGTCTGTGCATCAAATTTATTATCTTCTCTGCTACCGCCGGTGGTGTAGAAGTTAAAGCCGCCCGCTAAATATCCCTTTGAATACATCGCATAGACGTTTAGCTCGTCGGTGATGTCGTATCCAAGCGCAATCTTAGGCAAAAACGTTCTAAACGTCTCTTTTTCATCCATCGAAAATATCGGCGCGCCTGGGTTTCGTCCAAGCTCGTACGAAAAATAATCGACCTTAGTATGCTTTTTGATCTGTTGCAATCTACCGCCTAGCGTCACGTCGAATTTGCTCGTAACGGGATAGATTATTTGGCCAAACGCGGATGCCGTTCGCGAGCGGTTTATTGACGGCCAGTCCTCCACTATCGTCCTACCGCTATCGCCATACTGATCGCCGATAGGACCGAATACTTGTTTTTCGTTTTCAAAATAAAGCCCGCCGACCCATTTAAAACTTTGCTCGTCCGTGCCGCTAAATCTAAGTTCTTCGGAAATAGTATCGTTTTTAGCATTTAAAAACGTAACTAATCCATAGTGATCAGGATCGAGATAGGTTGCTTTGCTACCGAAGTCTTCGTCGTAAAGTCCGTCTTTTTTAACCTTACGATAAGTTGTGGATGAGATTACATCAAATTTATCGAATTCGTATTTTAAGTCTAGAGCTCCTGAAGTTGAGGTTTGCTTAACTCGGGCGGGAGTTTCTAAATTTATATGTTTGGCTTCGTCTTTTGAGATGTTGCCAAATCTCGACTTTGGGATAAAAAGCTCATCGAGCGAATCGTCTTGTCGGTGAAAAACGTCGCTTCGAATTTTAACGGTAAGACGATCAGTCGGCACTATTTTTAAATTTAAGCCAAAGTTATAATTTTTCTTATCGTTGGCTTTTTCGCCGTTTAGATCGTTTATGATCCAGCCGTCCTCTTTAGACGCCGAGCCGTTTAAGCCCAAAAATAGCTTATCGTCTATAAGCGCGCCGCTGGTTTCAAAAAGCCCTAGCATGTATTTGCGCGAGCCGTATTCCGCGCCTATGCTACCGCTCCACTCGTTGTCGGGCTCTTTTAGGACGATATTTATGATACCGCCGATCGAGTCTTTGCCGTAGATAGCGCTGCTAGGACCTCGTAAAACCTCGACGCGTTCGATATTGGTTACGGGGATATAGGC
>CAURKB010000019.1:0-22975 GCA_963525315.1 uncultured Campylobacter sp.
AAAACAAGCCAAATTTGGGAACCTATAAGTTTCTTTTTAAAAATCGCCTAATCCAATATGCACTTGAGGGGAATTTACTACAAAACTACGTAACCAGAACCCTACCAAAGGTCATAACCGAGCTTCAAGATTTGCGAAACGAAACCGTACACGCCAAAGCTCCTAGCCATACCGATGTAACAAAGCTAAGAGCAAAGATAATAGGTGTGGCTAGCGAGAGCGTACTAGCCAAAGTAGTCAAGGCTAGAGCAGAAGCGGGGAGGGCTAGCTACTCATCTTGAGATGTCGCTATGATGATAACCTTGGCTCCACTCATGGTTTCATCATATACGTATTCTATACTTACGGCTGTTTCATAACTAAAAGCCCTTGCCATGATGCCTAATATTTCTTGCATATCTTCTAAAGATATGCCGGGCGCAGCATCTGTTTTAACATACACTGACGCCTCTTTGGCATTAAAATAGCCGTAAAGCGCTGCCGATTTTACGGCTTTTCTAGTAGCATTTAGCGCGGCTTTTTACCTTTTGCTTGTGCCTGTGCTACAGCTACGGTGCCTCGGCGGGCAATTAGCTGCTGGATCTCGCGCGTCAAATTTTCGCTTTGATTATTTCCCTTGAGCGACGCCGCTACTAACTCGCAAACTATCTTGCCTAGGGCGCGATCGAGCGTTTTTAAAACACGACGCAAAGAGCTAAAATCAAATGATTTTTTGGATTTTAGCCCTTCTATTCTTTTTTGCCTTTTTGCCAACCATTCGTTTATTTTGCCGTATTTGTTAAATTTAATATCATCATCCGCGCCTAGCTCGGGATTATTTATCACGTTTTCAAAACTCTCAAACCTGTCTTTATAGTACCCCAGCACTTCATCGGCGTCCTTGCATGAAGCTTTATTATCGGCGATTTGTTTTAAAGTATCGCTTATTTTCGCAAAAGACCTACTCGTGTTCATTTTTCCTCCTTGACTTTATCGCAAAATTCCACTCCGCCTACCTCCCAATAATACTCCTCGGCAATACTCGTCAGGTTTTGCGCCATAGCCTGTAGTTGCCTTAGCGCATCTTTCATCGCACTTACCTTACTGCTTCCGTTCATGCCGGCTTCTAGGTTTTGAATACTTACTGACAATTGCAGCTGAGTTAGCGTCCAGTAAAATTTGATCAAAGCCGTATCTAGCCCTATCTGAGCTAACGGGTTTATGACCGATTTTATAGCTTCATTTTCCTGCTCGCCGTAGTCTTTGCCGATTTCTAAAAGTAGCTCGGGCAAATAGTTTTCGTGAAATTTACCCTCCATCCCGGATAGCTTTTTTAGGATATTTTCGTCTATTTCATTATATTCATCTAGTCCCATAGCCGTTTTAGCGGCGTATCCGATGGTTTTACTACGCCTCCAAAGGGACCAAAGGTATCTTTATAGTACATATCGCCTATTTCTCGCTCATCTGCGTCAATGGGTTTTTTAGTTAGCTTTATGCTTTAGGTTAAATTTAATATTTGACCCGCTAGTTCGCTCATCTTAAAGCCTTTTGCTTTAGCTACCGCCTCATTAGCCTTTTGGATAAAATCTACGTTTAAATTCATCTAATCTCCTTTGATTTAAATTACGACGTAAATTTAGCATTGCATAGCGACAGGTTGAGTCATTTATCGCATCTAACTTCAAAGATTTTCGCATTTTCTCGATTTTTTCTCTGCCAAGCCGCATCAAAAATTTCATCGGGCTCAAATTTATCGTCAGCGATTATTAGCGCATAAATTTTGCTGCCGCCTTTTTTTATATCTTTAGTTATATTTTTTATCTCGTCCGTTACGGGAAACACCATATCAGAAATAGTTAAAATATCGGCATTTTCATATCCACCCTTTTTTATTAGTTTTAGAGCCTCTTTTACGGCAGGAGTTAGATCGGTACCTCCACCGCTATAGCCTTCGTAGCAAAATTTGGCTAAATTTTTTAGACCTTCTTTGCCGTTTAGATCTATCTTGATCACTCTCGTATCAAATTCTAATACATAACAAAGCCTATCCTCTGCTCTTGCGACGTCGGCTATCATTTTAGTCGCTACCTTCGCGACGGTTTCGGGTATACCATACATCGAGCCGCTAAAATCGACGCAAAGTATGATAGGGCCCTTAGTATCGGCATTGTATAAAATTTTATCGGTTATTTTCATTTGCTCGGTAGAAAAGCTTTCAAAGCATGTTAGCTTGTTTTCTACAAATTTTATATCAAATAAAATTTGCGTATCCCCATCCGTTAGCCCTAGCTCGCTAGGCAAGAGATTATCTATATCGCTGCCTAGTTTTATGCCGTCGATCTCCTCTTTTTGGTTACGTCTAATCTTGGTTTTTTCAAACCTATCCGCATCTTTAAATTTATCCTTTTTGCCGTCTATTCTACCGATCTTGTCGCAAATTTCTTTTAGTTTTGCGTCATTTTTTATCTGTTTTATATACTTTTTAAAGTATTCTAGCTGTCTGCCGTAACTACTTCCTGCGCTAAGACCCCAGCTTAGATACTCAGCCTCGCTTTGATCAAAGCCAAATTCCGTTAAGAAGTCTTGTATATCGTTTATCTTTTTTAGATACATCCTGATGCCCGCATATATCTTTTTCTTGTAGTTTTTTATGACGTCGCTATCAAATTTTTTGCTATATTCCCGCCTGGCTTCATCTGCGCTTTTTAGAAGTTCCTCGGCTAAATTTAATAGCTTCTCGTTCACATCTTTTTTGGCGTCCGTTTCGGGCATGCTTGCGCCGCCGCCATTCTCGTCGCTTTTTTTGTTCTGAATATCTTGTAAAATTTGATTAAATTTATCAGTTTGCTCGGAGTTAAAAAACTTGCCGCAAAGCTGTAAAAAAGTAAAGATATCGGCTATGTCTAGCTTATCTAGGTAGATGCCGCGGCGCAATGTTATTTGCATTTGCCTCATTGCTCGCTCATGAGCGTCTAGCGGATTTGCTTGTTCTATTAAATTTAAGCCAAGATCGCTTTTAAAATTTTTCTCCTCTTTTTTAATGGCTTCTTTTATAGCTTCCGCCAAGCCCTTACCGCCAAAACCGGCAAATTCGACCAAGCATTCGTTTATCAGAATTTGAAATAAAAAATCCTCCCTATCTGATCTCATGGACGCTTATATCCTTTTTTAGGCGGTTTAGCTTCGTTTTTAGTCTTTTTTGCGCCTTTAGTTCATTTGATAGCGCAGTTTCTACGATATATTGTTGATGACCTGATAAAAATATATTAACGCTTTTGCTAAAATCATCGCCGAGCCTTGCTTTGGTTTCGTTCATCATCGTTTCAAGCTCGCCTAAAATTTCCTCGCATTCGTTTAAATTGCTATCCCTGAGCTTTGCATCGATTGCTATCATATCTCCTTTTTTGCGTAAGGCTATCGGAATGATAGGCTCTGAGCTAATGCCTTTTACGTACTGCCGGAAAAACGACCCGGATAGCCAGCCGTCCCTTAGCGCGCCTTTATCTACCGATATATAATATCCCATATTTACGGCGCTATCTCTTGTGTAATATATCCTTCGTTCGTAGTTTCCGCGTTCGTTTAGCGGATTGCCCTCAAATGGGCTAAAAGGAACATAAAATAAAATATCTATTTGATCGTTCGGATCGGTGTATTTGTTTAGTCTAATACTAAATTCGTAATGCGGAATGCCGTTAAAATTTTTAGTTTTATATTCGTCATCTTGTAAAAAACACAGTTGATAGTACTCGTCGGCGAGTCTTGCAGCCCTTTGTTCTAACTCTATAATGAGCTTTGAGCTTAGATTTTTGCCAGCGCTTTGCGTTACGATATTTTTGATCGCTTCTATCTGCTCTTTTTCGCTCCAAAGACAGTTGGCTAGCAACAAAACGTCCGCAGGCAAAACTTCGCTTCTATCGTTTAAAAATGCGGAGGTTTTTAAGATGTGCGCTAAATTTTTCCAGCGTCTATCCGATACATATATTTGGCTTTGATTTTCTTGTAAAATTTGCTCATCGCTTGTTTCTTGGCGGCTTTGTTGATACGGATCGCTACTATCGTCTTGATCGTTTTTGACATTAAGCTTTTCTATATTTTCTCTGATTTCTTTTATTGCTTCAAGGCTTTGGGGGCTAAATTTGACCGCCTTAGCTCCGTTTGTTATCAAATTTAGCTCATCAAGCGTGATTTTTTCATCATCGCTTACATTTGCTTCCTCAAATTTGCCTTCAATCAAATTTTTAAAATTATACCACTCTTTTAACGGCTCGACTAAAAGGCGCATATTTAGCCTATCGTAAAGCGCCTCCAGTCCGCTTCCTTGCGCGGGCGTCTCGTTGCTGGCGGCTATTAAAGCATGCAGCGGGACTTTTACGTCTTTGCCGTCGTTTCTAAATATTTTTTCGTTTATTATAGTTAGTAGCGTATTTAAGATCGCCGGTGAGCTTTTAAAAATTTCATCTAAAAATGCAAAATTAGCACTTGGCAAGTAGCCCTCTATCTTACGTATATATCGTCCTTCTTTTAGTTCTTTTATGTCTACGGGGCCAAAAACTTCGTCTGGAGTGGAAAATCTTTGCATTAGGTATTCAAAGTGTTTGGCGTCCTTAAACGCTAAAGATATACGGCGAGCTATGAGGCTTTTGGCAGTACCTGGCACCCCGTATAAAAATACAGATTGTCCTGCAATAACGGCTAAAAGGACGTTAGCTACGATGTGTTCGCGCTCAAACAGCCCCCTAGAAATCGCCGTGATGAGATTTGAAATTTTATTTTTATACATCGGCTTCCTTTTTTTAGATTTTAGAAAATTTAACGTATTGCCGAGACAGGTTGCGTCGCAAGGAAAAAATTAGCTAAAATACGTCAAATTTAAATAGGAAGGATTAAAATGCGCTCTCACGATAAAATCGCCGTCAGGCTTGCTCAAATCATAGTAAAACTAAACAGCGGTGAAAGGCTAAGCATAGACGAGCTTGTAGAGGAGTTTAGCGTAAATAAAAGAACTATTTTAAGAGACTTTGAGCGGCTTAGTATCCTACCTATCCAAAAAGAAAACGGTAAATATTTTTTAGAGGAGTACGCTCTTGGCAAACTAGGCTTTAAAGACATAAAAGCTTTTGCCGCGCTAATCGGTGCAAGGTCGCTATTTCCAGAGCTAGACGATCGATTTATCAGCGACGTTTTAAACGAGAAGCTAAACAAAGCCTATCTAATCAAAAACCAAGGGTTTGAAAGTATCCAAATTTCAAGAGACGACTTTGAAGCCGTAAGCGCCGCAGTCATCAAAAACCGTATCATAGAGTGCGAATATAACGACAAAGAGCGCAAACTAAAGCCGTATAAACTAATAAATAATAGCGGCATATGGTATTTACTAGCAGACGACGAGGGTAAGCTAAAAAACTTCACTCTCTCTAAAATAAAACATATAAAGATAAAGGGCGATACGTTTACTGCAAGTGCCGAGTTTTTAAAACGTATCGAAAAAAACGACACAAACTGGTTTTCGGATGCTAAATTTAAGGTTACGCTTGAAATCAAAAACGAAGCTATGGAGTATTTTAAGAGAAAAGAGTTTTTGCCAAACTACGAAGTAGTGCAAGAGGAAGAGGATAAAATCATCATAAGCACGGAAGTAGCCTACGATGACGAGATACTGCGGGTCGTAAAATATTGGCTACCGTTTATAAAGATACTCGAGCCTTTAAATTTGAAGGATAAATTTGAAAATTTGCTTAGGGGCTATTTAAAATAATATAATGGAATGCTCGATAGGCTCCATCCTGTACTGCTAGACTATCAGGCGCATATCCAGAATGTCCCTAACAAAAGACATAAGATGCTATAGTTGTAGATGCGGATATTTATTATTCACAAGAATAGTTTTTGTTATAATGCCGGTATTTGTTATAAAAACCGATCAAAAAGGATAAAAATGTCAGATTTTATTAAAGCTTTTAAAGACGAATTTCAAAAACAAATCGATAGTGTTAAAAAGCCAAATTTAGCTATTGTAGGCGGAACAGGAGTTGGTAAAAGTTCTCTTATCAATCGTATATTTGGCAAGAGCGCGGCAAAGGCCGGTGCCGGAATTCCTGTTACTAAAGGCATGAATAAGATAGAAGATCCAAGCGAAAGTGTGCCGATAGTATTTTATGACACTGAAGGATACGAGACAACAAGTGCCAATGAGCAAAATAACACAAATTTTGAGCAAAATATAATCCCTGAGTTTGAGAAACTTAAAAAAAGAATCTAGACGAGCAGATACATATAGTTTGGTATTGTATATCTATAGCAAATCATAGAGTAATGCCTTATGATATAAAAAATATCAAATATTTTAAAGATAACGGATATAAAATCGCAATAGTTTTTACAAAATGCGATACCGATGAAGAGCTAGAGGATGGTAGCGGTAAAGATGCAAGCGAATTTAAAGGTATTGTCAAAGAAAAAATCGGCCCAATAGATTTTTTTGAAACCACAAATGATGAAAGCATGAAACTCGACATAGATGCTTTGCTTGAGTGGTCCGTTGGTCAATTTGACGACGACATACTAAGACAAGCTTTCATATCGGCTCAAATTTCTTCGATAGAGCTTAAAAAGCAAGAAGCTTATAAGATAGTAAAAATAGCCGCTACGACGACTGCCGCGACGGCAGGAGCAAATCCGGTACCAGTCTCAGATGCCCTTCTTATAGCACCCCAGCAAATAGCCATGTGCGTAAAGATAACAAATATCTTTTGGTTAAATACCGGTAGAGCTTTAAATCTAGAGGAGCTTTTAAAAACGCAGCTACTACAAATAGTAGGCAAAGCAGCAGCAGCCAGCCTTACAAAATTTATACCTATTTTGGGGCAGTTAATAAATGCAGCAGTTGCAGGAACTCTTACATATGGATTTGGTGCGGCGATTGTTGAGGCAAATGCTAAGGCGCTAGATGAGTTTTTAAAAACTGGTCAAATGCCTGTTTGGGCTGAAGTTTTTAACTCAAATTTTATATTTGGTATTATAAATAAAGCAAAAGATCAATTCAAAGGATAAGCTATGAGTATTGCTTGCAATATTTTAATCATAGGAAAAACGGGCACCGGCAAAAGCTCTTTTGCAAACTATCTTTTTAATGTGGATAAATTTACTACCGGTTCAGGAGAGCCGGTAACTAGCTGGGCTGAAAATTTTCAAGCATATCATTTTGAAAAAGAGGGCATAAAGATAAATGTATATGATTCTGTAGGATTGGAACCCGATAATCAATCAAAGTGGATGGGAGAGCTTGATAATTTTTTATCTCATAAGCAGAGCCAAAAAGATCCAAATAAGATCATACATGCTTTGTTTTACGTTATAAATGCTTCAAGTGCCAGAATAGAGCCTGGCGAGATAAATAAAATAAAAGAGATTAAGCAAAAATATGACATAGACGGAGCCATAGTGCTTAGCCACTTTGATGTCGCCGGTAGCGATACACTATGCCAACTTCAAAAAACTTGTGAGCAAAATAATCTTAAAAGTATTCAAATTTGTTCCATCTCAAGAAAAACAAGGGCTGGAATAAAAAGTCAAAAGTATGGTAAAGATGAGGCCATCAAAATTTTACTTAATTCATCATACAAAAAGATCGATAGAGAGCTCAATACGGCTGTATGCGATAGTGCCACAGAATGCTTAGTAGCCGTCAGAGAATAATTAAAGAAAACAATTTTTATTTTTAATTTTTTTTTATTACTTAAATTGCAAGTCGGTAATATCATACCAAAATACTATGTACCGTACAAGAAATTTTTAGGTCATTTTTCTAAAGAGTATATCCAATTTAGTTCTTTTAGTAAAAATATAAAATACACTAGATTTGATATGTTTATTTTATTCTTTTTGTTAATTTTTTCAAGTATAATATTATCCAGTTTAGTTTTGATTATTTACTTATTTTCAATGTTATTTAAATTAAGTACAACAGGCGCTAACAACAATCTAAGGATATTTATTGTATCAATAGTAGATTTTTTATAAAACGTCTTATTCTTAGAAAGCATATCATAAATAACAAAAAAACAAAATTAGATGCAAATGAAATATATAAATATGAAGCTATAAAAGATTATAAAAAAATTTTATTAAATATAAAAGGAGTACCAATTGAAAAATATATCTGCGATGAACATGTCGGGCTTATGGAGAAAATTATCATAATTTTATATGGTAAAGACGAATTATTATTTCCCAAAAATACATATTTATGTAATTTGTTTGACAATATGGACAAAGCTTATTTAAAAAAAGATTTTCGGGAAATTTTTATTACAACCAAAGAAATATATAAATATATAGATGGTAACGATTATGAAGAAATAAGAAACAACAAAACAGCAAAACGTCTTTTATCAAGATCATCTAGAACAATAAATGATGAATTTAAAAAAGTAGCAGAGTTAGTGAAAAAAATTATCAACAATCAAAAAGCCAGCCTCCACGAAAGTATTTATATAAAAAATATATTAAGATGCATTAAATAAATTCAACTTAGAAAAAACGAATACAAATCTAACTAGCATTAATTTGCGATGAAAGGTTTTTATAGGTGGCGATCGTAACAACGTAGGGCTTAGATTAAATAACTATAAAGATACAAGACAAGCGCTCGCGAAGTGACGTTTCCATAGAAGTACTTTATCATATTATGCTAAAAATCGATAAGATGTCTTGCAGTAACGGGATGAAGTAGCAGCCAAAAAGACAAAAAAAAGAAAAAAGACGTAACCCACTTGATACTGGACTTTGCATGGAATAATGCAAGATGAACCGACCGGCAAAGACGGACTTTTGCGGCATATGACAAGCCGGTTATATGAGCGTATCTTGAATACTGAAATGGATGAATATCTCAGCTACAAGAAGTGCGACAATGTAGGGAGATCTTCCGGTAATAGCCGCTGCCTAATAAGCTTTTTATCAAAATTTAGATATACGCGATGCGACCGATAGATTAGTTATCTACACACTTAGACATACATTTGTTTCGCACCTTGCCATAAAGGGCACTCTGATACAAATCATACCCTAAGATACACCAAACTAACGCCCGATAGCGGAAAAGAGATGGCGGAGAGGCTGTATGGGTGGGTTTTATCCACCCTATGCTATAATCGCAAACAAAAAGGATATGCAATGACTACGCAAGTTTTTCATCTAGAGATCCCGGGCAATAGAGCTAATCTTATAGATATGGCGAATTTATCTCCCAAAAAATAGCCTTGCTTACCCAAGTAAATTCCCTAAAAAACCAACGAAGCGGATAGGGGACTAGAAAAAATCATGAGCTTTGCCGATTCTCAAATAGTAACGCTTTTTGCAAATACGCCCGTTAGCAACTTGGGAATAAATAAGACCTCTAGAGTATAAGGCATTTTTAACACGATAAAATCTAGATTTTTAATACGGCTATATTATAGCGATGCTTGTTTTATTAAATAATCTTACTCCGTAGCTAATCATAATATTTTCTACTAAGAGATTTCAGGGCATCTTTGGCATCTAGCAGAGATCCCTCATCTTTAATCTTGACTTCAGACGACGATATGGCGTTATCAATATCTGATATCTTGGTTAAAGACTCATAAGTTTTCATACTCATTACGACCAGATCGCCGTATCCGTTTTTGGTAACGAATATCGGCTCATCTTTGGCGTGACAAAGTTGGGAAATTTCATTCGTATTTCTTAAATCTCTTATAGGTACCATTTGGGGCATCGGTTCTCCTTTAAATTAGCATTATTGTAGCATAATTATAACCATATTGTTTCAATAGGCAAAAGACGTTGCGGGCTGGAGCATATTTTTGTGTTCTGAAAATAAAAATGATAAAATAAGCATTAAAACCGTACGTTCGAATCAAAAAATATAACCGCTAGTGCTCAAATATAGTTTTGGAGTAAATTTATGCAAGTTTTTGACAACATCAATAATATTGTTGGAGACGATTTCAAGGTCGCCATCGAAAAAGGCAGCAAGATATCTATCGTGGCATCTTGTTTTTCTATATATGCTTATCAAGAATTAAAAAAGCAGTTAGATTCGGTAGATGAATGTCGTTTTATTTTTACTTCGCCTACATTTGTAACCGAAAAAACAGAAAAACAAAAACGTGAGTTTTATATTCCAAGATTAAACCGAGAAAACAGCCTTTACGGTACGGAATTTGAGATAAAACTACGCAACGAAATGACGCAAAAATCAATTGCTAAAGAGTGCGCCGAGTGGATTAGAAAAAAAGCAAAATTTAAATCTAATACTACAGATGAAGGAATGATAGGATTTTCCACTATAGCAAACCAATCAAAGCAAATTGTTTATTTGCCCATAAATGGATTTACGACGATAGGCATTGGGTGCGAACGCGGGAATAATAGATACAATATGGTAAACCGATTTGATGAGACCGCCTCCACGACTCCTTATATTAAGCTTTTTGAAACACTATGGAACGATAAGGAAAAGCTGCAAGATGTTACTGATGTCGTGATTGAAAATATCACTGCCGCATATAAGGAAAATTCTCCGGAATTTATCTACTTTATGACCTTGTATCATATTTTTAGCGAGTTTCTTAGTGATATTTCTGAAGATGAGCTTCCAAATGAGGCTACAGGCTTTAAACAAAGTAAAATTTGGAACATGTTATATGATTTTCAAAAAGATGCGGTCCTTGCCATTATCTCTAAGCTAGAGCGGTATAATGGATGTATCCTTGCCGATAGCGTAGGTCTTGGCAAAACCTTTACCGCGTTGGCTGTCGTTAAATACTATGAAAACAGAAACAAAAGCGTTCTTGTACTATGTCCAAAGAAATTAGCAGAAAACTGGAAAACATATAAAGATAACTATATAAACAACCCAATTGCTGCAGATAGGTTAAATTACGATGTTTTATTTCACACCGACCTATCAAGATCGCAAGGCATTTCTAACGGCCTAGATCTAGATCGCTTAAACTGGGGAAATTATGATTTAGTAGTGATTGACGAATCCCATAACTTCCGCAACGGCACCGGTACTCACGCTAGCACTAGAGAGAATAGATACGTCAAATTAATGGATAAGATCATAAAAGCCGGCGTCAAGACAAAGGTTTTAATGCTATCTGCAACTCCTGTAAATAATCGCTTTATCGATTTAAAAAATCAGCTAGCCATCGCCTACGAGGGCGATTCTGAATATATAAACAAAAAACTAGATACCGATAAAACGATAGATGAAATTTTCAAGCAAGCCCAAAGAGCATTTGGTGCTTGGAACAAGCTTGATCCTGAGCAAAGGACTACGGATAAGTTATTACGAAATTTGGATTTTTATTTTTTTGAGCTTCTTGATAGCGTAACTATTGCTCGCTCTAGAAAACATATTGAAAAATATTATGATACGGCAGAAGTCGGTAAATTCCCGGAGAGAAATAAGCCTATTTCGCTTAGGCCACAACTTACGGATATAAGCACGGCCATAAACTATAATCAAATTTATGAGCACTTGATGATGCTATCGCTATGTATATACACGCCTTCAAATTATATTTTCCCAAGTAGAGTGCAAAAATATATCGACTTAACGCACAATAAAGGCGATGAGCTAACCCAGGTAGGCCGCGAGCAGGGTATTAGAGAGCTTATGAGTATTAATTTACTAAAGCGACTGGAAAGTTCTGTAAATTCTTTCAGACTAACCTTACAAAGAATGAAATCTTATATAGATGCCACCATTAATGCGATAGAAATGTTTGAAGCAAATGGCATCGCAGATATAGATGCGTGGGAGACTTCAGATTATGAATTTGATGTAGATGATAGTAATACCGAGTTTTTCACGGTCGGCAAAAAAGTTAAGATTAGTCTTGCCGATATGGACTATAAAACATGGAAAAGCGAACTTACTAAAGATGCGGAGATATTAGGGTTTCTTGATGATATGATAAGCGATATTACTCCCGAACATGATAGCAAGCTACAAGAGCTATTTAAGCTTATCTCTGCAAAAATCGAAAACCCTATCAATCATAACAACAAAAAGGTCTTGATCTTTTCGGCATTTTCGGATACGGCGGAGTATTTGTACGATAATGTAGGTAGCTTCATCAAAGAAAAATACGGTCTTGACACGGCGGTTATTACCGGGTTCATTGACGGTAAAACGACCATTAAAGGATTTAAGGCTACGTTAAACAACGTATTGACTTGCTTTTCGCCTTTATCTAAAGGCAAAGACCTTCTAATGCCTGATGATAAAGCGCAAATAGATATACTAATTGCCACAGATTGTATATCTGAGGGCCAAAATTTGCAAGACTGCGACTATCTTATCAACTATGATATTCATTGGAATCCAGTCCGTATTATCCAAAGATTTGGTCGTATAGACCGCATAGGAAGTAAAAACGAAGTTATTCAGTTAGTAAATTTCTGGCCGGATATGGATTTGGATGAGTATATAAATTTAAAAGCACGCGTCGAAACCAGAATGAAAATTTCTATCATGACCTCTACAGGCGATGATGATTTGATAAATCCGGAGGAAAACGGCGACCTTGAATACCGCAAACAACAGCTAAAAAAGCTTCAAGAAGAGGTGGTGGATATCGAGGATATGGCTACAGGCATTTCGATTATGGACTTAGGCCTTAATGAATTTAGGCTTGACCTACTAGAATACGTAAAAAATAACGGCGATATGGACAATAAGCCAAAAGGACTACACGCCGTTGTTCCAGCCGCAAATGAGCTACCAGAAGGCGTTATTTTTATACTTAAGAATATAAATAATAGCGTCAATATCGACAATAGAAACAGGATCCATCCTTTTTATATGGTATATATAGGGATAAGCGGCAACGTTATCTGCGATTATCTTGAGCCAAAAAGCATATTAGATAACTTAAGGCTTCTTTGCAGAGGCAAGAAAGAGCCTATCTCGCCTTTATGTCAGAAATTTAACCACGAAACCAGCGACGGTAAAGATATGAGTAAAATGTCAAAGCTTTTAAGCGAAGCAATTAGCTCCATTATCGACAAAAAAGAAGAAAGCGATATCGATAGTTTGTTCTCAGCCGGCGGTACTTCTGCCTTGATGTCTGATATATCAGGATTAGATGATTTTGAGCTGATCTGCTTTTTGGTTATAAAATGACGGAGCTATCTATGGCTATAGAGTTACCAAAAAGCACAGAGTTTAGTAAAAAAATAAAAGTCCCAAAACAGAAATTTTATGAAAATTTAGAGATATCGCCTGCTTTAAAGAAAATATTTATAGAGCAAATAGATAAAATTATTTGGAGCAATAAAATCGCGTCCTCTACTACCAACCTTGCAGGTGGCGATCTTGTAAAAGAGATCGAAGTCTTTGAGGTATTTTTAAAGAGTCCAAACCTAGATGATGAGCTATTGCGCCATATAGATAGAGCGGTGCCGTATCATATAGTTTTTATCTTAGAGTACCAAGGCAGATATAAGGCTTGTATTAGCTACAAAGAGTCCACTTTATCTGGAAATATGGCTTTTAAAGTAAATTCTTACTACTATACCGATTGGCTAGATAAGCAAAATTTACATTTAAAGCTAGAAGGCTTAAACCTTGATGCAGCCTATGAAAATTTCGTTCGCCAGATAGCCGGCGAAACATTGCAAAAAATGGTTTCAGATGAAAGTCTTAAAGATTCCGTAGCTAGGTCTGAGCAAAAGGAGCTGTTGCAAAAGCAAATTTTAGCATTAGAGTCTAAAATTCGCAAAGAAAAGCAGCTAAATAAACAGATGCAGATAAATAATGAGCTTAAAAAACTTAAAAGAAATTTGGAGGAACTATGATGGATAAAATGAGAATGGAGACCGCAGATATTACAGCTCTTAATATTGAAAAGATAGGAGCTTTGTTTCCTAATTGCATCACTGAAATGCTAGATGAAGAAAAGAGCATTGCAGAAAACAAGGTCTATAAAAAAGCCGTAAATTTTGAGCTACTAAAGCAGATACTATCAAAAGACGTTGTTGATGGCAATGAAGCTTACGAATTTACATGGGTCGGCAAAAAGGCATCTATCATTGAGGCAAACAAGCCGATACGAAAAACGCTTAGACCTTGCAAGGAAGAGAGCGTAAATTGGGACAAGACGCAAAATTTGTATATCGAAGGCGATAATCTTGAGGTTTTAAAACTTTTGCAAGAGAGCTATCTAGGCAAGGTAAAGATGATCTATATCGATCCGCCTTATAACACCGGAAACGACTTTATCTACAACGATGATTTTAAGATGAGTAGCGATGAGTATGCAGATAAATCAGGTGAGACCGACGAAGAAGGCAACCGTATGTTTAAAAATACGGATAGCAACGGACGCTTTCACTCCGACTGATGCTCCATGATCTATCCGAGACTAATGCTTGCAAGAAATTTGCTTAGCGATGATGGGGTGATTTTTATCAGTATCGATGATAACGAACAGGCAAATTTAAAGAAAATTTGCGATGAAGTGTTTGGGGTGTCAAATTTTATTGCACAAATACCTATTTTGTCAAATCCAAGAGGCAGGCAATCTAGTAATTTTTTTGCTGAAGCATATGAGAATTTATTGTGTTATTCTAAAAATTACAACAATACAAAAATACATGGTGAGCCATTAACAGACGAGCAAAAAAGCGAATATTCATATTTTGATGAGATGGGTAATTATAGATTATTGGGATTGCGTTTAAGGGGAGGAAGGGCAACAGCAGAGGAAGCCCCTAGTCTACATTTTCCTATTTACTATAATATTGAAAAAAATGATTTTTATACAGAAAGAAAAAATATTGATGATTATGAAATAGTCCCAAAATTTAGTGACGGACGTTTGGGGACTTGGAGGTGGTCTAAACAAAAAATAATTAAAGACAAAAAATTTTTAACTATCTTGCCCGTGAGAGATAGGTACGATGTTTTTGAAAAAAACTACTTAAAAGAAAATGCTACACGCAAATTAAAAAACATATGGATTGAAAAAGAAATAAACTATGATAATAGTGCTAGAGAATTAACTGGACTAGAATTAAATAACTATTTTGATTACACCAAGCCACTCTATTTAATTAAGAAAATTATAAATTCCGTCATTTTAAATAACACCAGTGACATCATTCTTGACTTTTTCTCTGGTAGTTCAACAACCGCTCACGCCGTAATGCAACTAAACGCCGAAGATGTTGGTAATCGCAAATTCATAATGGTACAGCTTGATGAAAAGACTGACGAAAAATCCGAAGCCTATAAGGCAGGCTATGCAAATATCTGCGAAATAGGCAAAGAGCGCATACGTCGTGCCGGTAAGAAAATTTTAGAAGGAAACAAAGACAAATAGGGCATTGAAAATTTAGATATCGGATTTAGAGTACTTAAACTAGCTAAAACAAATATGAGAGATGTTTACTATAGCCCGAGCGAATATAGTCAAGATCTACTTTCTAAACTTGAGTCAAACGTAAAACCTGATAGGAGCGATCTAGACCTGCTTTTTGGTTGCTTACTAGAGTGGGGACTTCCTTTGTCGCTTTCATACGCTTGCGAAAAGATCGGAGTGTGCACGGTGCATAATTATAACGATGGAGATTTGATCGCTTGTTTTGATGAAAATATCCCTGAGAGCGTGATAAAAGAGATCGCAAAGAAACGCCCGCTTCGCGCGGTCTTTAGAGATAGTAGCTTTGCAAACAGTCCGTCAAAGATCAACGTAGCAGAGATATTTAAACTACTTGCGCCTGACACCAGAGTAAAAGTCATATAAGGAGCAAGCGATATGAAACTGCAATTTAAGCATCAAAAATTTCAAGCAGATGCCGCTAAAGCCGTAGTAGATGTATTTGCCGGGCAGCCATATCTAACGCCGACTTACATGATAGATAAGGGCGCGGGGAGTTATCAGCAAACACTGGAGCTCGAGGACTTTACTGGCTGGAGCAATCAAAAAATAATACCCGAGCTAAATGACAAAATCATCTTAGAAAATATACAAAAGCTTCAAAGAGATAATCAAATAAAGCCATCAACCAAACTAGAAGGCAGATACAATCTAACGATTGAGATGGAAACTGGAGTCGGCAAAACCTACACCTATATCAAGACGATGTTTGAGCTTAATAAGCACTACGGCTGGAGTAAATTTATCATCGTCGTGCCTAGTATCGCTATCCGTGAGGGCGTGTATAAGTCGTTTGAGATAACGCAGGAGCATTTTGCAGAGGAATACGGTAAGAAGGTTCGCTTTTTTATCTACAATTCCGCTCAGCTTACGCAGATCGATCAGTTCGCATCGGATAGCTCTATAAACGTTATGATCATAAATTCTCAGGCGTTTAACGCAAGAGGAAAAGACGCAAGACGAATTCACATGGAACTAGACGAGTTTCGTTCTCGCAGACCGATCGATATCATAGCTAAGACAAATCCTATTGTAATCATCGATGAGCCCCAATCTGTAGAAGGCGCGCAGACAAAGGAAAATTTAAAGCAATTTAATCCGCTGATGACGCTTCGCTACTCTGCTACCCATAAAAGCGATAGTATCTATAATATGATCTATCGTTTAGATGCTATGGAGGCATACAACAAGCGTCTAGTTAAGAAAATCGCAGTCAAAGGCATCACAGAATCAGCTAGCACGGCTACGCAAAGTTATGTATATCTTGAAAGTATCAATCTCTCAAAATCCGCACCGACTGCTACTATACAGTTTGATTGCAAGGGTGCAAACGGCATCCGTAAGATCACAAAAACGGTAACCGAGGGATACAACCTATATGATAACTCCGGTCAGTTAGAGGAGTATAAATATGGGTTTATTGTCTCAAAAATCGATGGGCGCGACGACTCTGTGGAATTTCTTAACGGCATTAAAATTTACGCCGGAGATGTTGTCGGTAAAGTAAGCGAGGATCAGCTTCGCCGAATACAGATAAGAGAGACTATTATTTCTCACATTCAAAGAGAGCGCGAGCTTTTTTATAAAAGCATCAAGGTACTTTCGCTATTTTTCATCGATGAAGTAGCCAAATATAGGCAGTATGGCGCAGCCGGAGAGCCAACAAACGGTGCTTATGCTGATATGTTTGAAGAAGAATACGAAGATATTATCAAAAATTTACAACATGACACAAACGAGAGTGATTATTTGAAGTATCTTGATTTGATTTCCGCTAAAAGTACGCATGCGGGATATTTTTCTATTGATAAAAAGGGAAGAATGATTGATTCTAGAGTATCTAGTAGAGAGACTACGACCGATGACGTCGATGCGTACGATCTTATCATGAAAAATAAAGAGCGTTTACTTGATAGAGATCCAAATAAATCTCCTGTTAGATTTATATTCTCACACTCTGCGCTTCGTGAAGGATGGGATAATCCCAACGTATTTCAAATTTGCACTTTAAAACAAAGCACTAGCGAAACAAGAAAACGTCAAGAGGTCGGTCGCGGGCTTAGACTTTGTGTAAATCAAAATGGCGAGCGTATGGATAGTAATGTGCTTGGAAGCGATGTGCATAACGTAAACGTACTTACCGTTATCGCTAGCGAAAGCTATGATAGTTTTGCAAAAGGTCTTCAAAGCGAGCTTGCTGAGGCTGTCGCAGATAGACCGCGAGCCGTTAGTGCAGAATTGTTTATCGGAAAAGTAATCAAGGACGACAAGGGTAACGAGCAAGTCGTTGACGGCGATATGGGCGGCGCGATTTGCTATGATTTAATTGTAAATGGATATATTGATAAAAAAGGCGCTCTTACGGATAAGTATTATGAAGATAAGGCTAACGGAGAAATAAAATTTGCAGATGAAGTGGCTGATTTTACTAAGTCCGTCATTGCGATTATCGACTCTGTCTATGATAGCAAAGCGATGATGCCTGAAGATGCGCGTAAAAACAATGTCGAGCTATCAGTAGACGAAGATAAACTTGCAATGCCTGAATTTAAGGAGCTGTGGAGCAAGATCAACTCAAAATCCGTATATGTAGTCGACTTTGATACAGATGAGCTTGTAAAAAAGGCAATTGAGTCTTTAGATAAGAATTTGCAAGTTTCAAAAATTTACTTTAGAGTCGAAACTGGAGCAATGGAGCAAATCAAGTCAAAAGAAGAGTTGATATCTGGAGAGTCTTTTGTAAAAGAAGATGCCCAAAACTACAACCATGCAATAGCCCCAAATTCAAGTATCAAATATGACTTGATAGGAAAACTAGTAGATGAGACGGGGCTTACGAGAAAAGCTATTATCCAAATTCTTAGAGGGATAAAGCAGACTACGTTTGAACAATTTAAGTCAAATCCTGAGGAATTTATCATAAAAGCAGCCACTCTTATAAATGATGAAAAAGCGACGGCGATTATACAGCATATTACCTATAATGCGCTAGATGAAAAATACGATACTGCGGTTTTTACGGATCCTACGATAAAAGGTCAGCTTGACAAAAATGCGGTTAAAACAAAAAAACATCTTTACGATCATGTCGTATATGATTCGGCTAATGAAAAAGCTTTTGCAATGGAATTAGATACAAGCAAGGACGTTGCCGTTTATGTTAAGCTTCCAAGTGGCTTTTATATAAGCACGCCTGTGGGAAAATATAATCCAGACTGGGCGATTGCGTTTTATGAGGGCGATATCAAGCACATTTATTTTGTGGCAGAGACCAAGGGGTCTATGAACTCTATGCAGCTTCGTCAAGTCGAAGAGTCCAAAATCCACTGCGCAAAGGAGCATTTTAAGGCTATAAGTAGCGATAGTGTAGTCTATGACGTGGTGGATAGCTACAGATCGCTACTGGATAAAGTTATGAGGTAAGACTGCAAGAGGATTAGATCATATTTTTGAAGAGCTTTTGCAACACGCTTAAATAGTTGTCGTGTTGCTATTTTTTATAGAAAATACCGACGGTTATTTTGTCAAACATAAAAACCTAAGGCGATATTGTTTAAAGCTCTATCAATAAAATACTCAGCGTAATAGAAAATCGCAGTGACCGTCTTGACCTTACCGGTTTTAATTCGGATTAAATTTATATAAATCATAGTATCATCATCCTAAATATTTAAGGATAAAATATTATGTTCATCAAACGAGCCATAGCAAATGAGATACAAAGAGTGCCTATATTGCTTCTAGCTCATGAAATAATCTAAATCATTGCCCTTGCTGCTTAAATTATTGCTGCATTTTTGTGTTTTATTTTTCTGCTATACTTACTTTTATCTTTTTTAATCCTAGTCGAAAGAGATATCTCTCGCTTTATGTGCGACAATATATTATGATCTCGTTTTTGCATATTTTATCCTTTTAGATACATAAAATTTGGCGTTATTGTCGCCGGAAACTGAAATGTTTAAAATTGCCTTATTTTTCATCAAACTCTCCTCTTTTTATAGTTACTTTTTTATGAAAAATCATACAACATAAAATTGTCAATTACTGACAACCATAAGGGCTTTTCGCATAGCTTAGAGCATAAAAGCTTATTTTATAGTATAATTTTCATAAAAATATCACAAAGGTTATCCATGCTTAAATACTTAGAACTAGGTGTCCATGGCATAGATTTAAAGCCGTCTCGCCCTTTCATCGGCTCGGCGGTTAGGGGCGCTTTTGGATACGCTCTTAGGCAAGTTTGTTGTCCTTATATAGGCGTAAATTGCGATCAGTGCGGCATTAGCGAGCGGTGCGCTTATAACGATTTTTTTGAAAACGTATCCGATACGCCGAATTTTAGGCTAGATATCGATCTTGGTCAAGCAAATTTCGATTTTAAAATTCTACTTTTTGATTATGCTACAAATTACCTACCCCATGTCGCCATAGCTATCCAAAATATGCAAGAAATCGGGCTCGGCGTCAATAGAAACAAATTTAAATTTACCTATTTAAGCCTAAACGGCAAAGTCGTAGAGCCTAAATTTCTACTTTCAAATGCTCCGGAAACGTTAAATTTTACGCCCGATTTTACCGCAGGCGATTATGAAATTTCGCTCCAAACTCCGCTTCGTATAAAACAAAAAAACGTTCTCGTTCGCCGCGATATCGATTTTAAATCCTTCATCCGCCAAATCGCCATGAGATTTGAGAGTATAACGGGCGAAAGCATGGATAAATTTGAAGTCGAATTTGACCGCTTCGAGCAGGATTTGAGATTTTACGATCTTAACCGCTACTCAAACCGCCAGCACGCTAAAATGCAGTTTGGCGGCGTGATCGGCAAAATGCGGGTTTTTGGGCTCGATGAACGCTCGGCAAGGCTTTTGCAGCTAGCCTGTATCACGGGTGTCGGCAAAAGCACCGTTTTTGGATTAGGCAAGATAAAGGTAGATCGGATCTAATTTCGCGCCGTAAAATTGCAAAATATTAAAAAGGAGCTCCGTGTTTGATCTAAGTTTAGAGGATATTTTTACGAGCAGTGCCTTTGAATATGCCCTAAAAAGGCTTAAACATACGTCTTTGGGGCTTGACGGGCTTAGTGCCGACGATATTTGTACGGACGCATTTTACGCCGAGCTAAAGGATGAAATTTTTAATCTTTCTTATTCGCCCGAGCCGCTAAAACGAGCCTTTATCCCAAAAGAAAATAAAGACGAACTGCGTAAACTAGCCATCCCGTCGTTAAAAGACAAATTTGCTCAAAATATCCTTATCGGCGAGCTTTCAAGATATTTTGACAAAGGCTTTTCAAACCGCTCTTACGCCTACCGCGCCGGCAAATCTTATACTAATGCCGTGTACCGAGCTAGGGATTTTTTCAAAACCTATGATTTTGTCCTAAAAACCGACGTTAAAGATTTTTTTGAAACTATCGATCACGAAAAATTGCTTGAAATTTTGCGTGCAAATATCCGTGACACGCGTATCGTTAGGCTTATTGAGCTTTGGATTAATAACGGAATTTTCGAGCATTTTGATTACCGCACTCACGCAAAAGGCGTTCATCAAGGCGACGTCCTAAGCCCGCTCCTTTCAAACATTTATCTAAATCAGATGGATAAATTTTTAGAGCAAAGCGGCGCCGAATTTGTCAGATACGCCGATGATTTCGTCGTGTTTTTTGCCTCGCAAGAAGCCGCCGAACAAGGACTTGCGCGCTTAAAAGATTTCCTAAAAACCATAAATTTATCCTTAAACGAAGCCAAAACATCTATCCACGGCAAAGATAGCGAGTTTACGTTTCTCGGCGTAAATTTTAAAGGCGCAAATTTAAGCATAGGCGAGGAAAAATTTGAGCGGATCCTAGCCAAACTCGCAAGCTCTGCCAAAAGGCCGACGATAAGCCAAAGCGTAGAAAATTTAAACGCCTACGTTCACCATCTAAAGACTATCTCGCTTAAGCTTTTCTCGCCGCCGCAAAACGAAATATTCGGTATGCGTTTTGACGAAGTTTTGACAAATTTGACGCGCAGATTTTTAAAAACTACGGACAAACAAACCATAGCCGACGCTCTCTCGGCTGTAAATTTCCCGTACGATCTAGGCAAAACCGCCAAAAAAGCCAAAATCATAAGCTACTATAAAAACGCCAAACTCCCCGCCGTAAAATCCGTCCAAAACGCCCTAGAAGCCAAAAAGCGCGAGTACCTAAAAACCTTCTCGCAAAGCTCCGTTATCCACATCACGACGCCGTTTTATTTCCTAGCGTTATCTCAAGGCAAGTTCGTCCTAAAGGATAAAGGCGTTATCAAGCATAAATTTCCCATAAATCAAATAACCCAAATCATCATAAATGCTCAAATTTCGCTAAGCTCCGCCGTCATAAAAGAGTGCGCCAAGCGCAAAATCTCCATAAATTTCATCGACGAAAAGACAAATTTAAGCTACGCCACGCTCTTTACCGCAAATTCCGCGATCTCTAAAACCGCCGCCTCGCAGATCTCGCTATTAAAGACCAAAAAACCGCTTCGTATCGCCCAACAGTTCATCATCGGCAAGCTCAAAAACCAGATAAACTATCTAAAATACCTCGACAAATACCACAAAAACTTATCTTCTCAAATCAGAGCGATACAAGAGATTTTAAAATCTCGCGTCCCAAATGCCACTAGCGTAAACGAGCTTTTGGGCTTTGAGGGTAGCGCCGCAACCGCCTATTGGCAGGCTATTGCACAAGCCATAGACTATAAATTTAGTTTTAGCGGTAGAGTTACGCAGGGAGCTACCGACGTCGTAAATTCCGCTCTAAACTACGGCTACGCCATTCTTTACTCAAAAATTTTAAAATCCATCGCCGCAGCAGGCCTATCGCCACACGTTTCATACCTGCACGCCCTTGATGAGCAAAAGCCCACTCTAGCGTTTGATCTCATCGAGGAGTTTCGCGCCTTTATCGTCGATCGCGCCGTTATATCTATGATAAACAAAAACGAGCCTTTTGAGATAAAAGACGGGCTTTTATCCGCTGCGACTAGACAAAATATCGCCAAAAACGTAAACGAAAAGCTCTTTGCCCACACCGAGTATAGAGGCGAGCAGCTAAAAGCGCAGGATATCATAGATAAGCAAGCCTACGCACTAAAACGTGCCGTAACGCAAAATGAAAAATATAGGCCCTTCATCGGGAGGTTTCAGTGAATCTAATCATCTGCTACGACGTCCGCGCGACAAAACGCCGAAACAAACTCGCCGCCCTGCTAGAGAGCTACGGACGGCGCGCTAACTATTCGGTTTTTGAGCTTGATATTCGCGACCGCGAATATATCTTGATAAAAAACCGCATCGCTGACATCATCGATCCCAAAACCGACAAAGTCCTCCTCTACCGCCTCTGCAAAACCTGCATAGCTAAAAGCGAAAGCTTAGGCGAAGCAGAGATATTTCATATATCGGACACTTACGTTTAAACTCTCTTTTTTAGGGATTTGATTCTCGGACTTTTTAAAATTTAAAAAAGCCCTATTTTAGGGACTTTTATATTTTATTAAGTTTCAAAAAGTTCGAAA